>WHSL01000371.1 GCA_009380095.1 Streptosporangiales bacterium
GCTCGCCGTCCGTCCCAAGCCACACGCCCGGACGATATGCTCACCAGAGCGCGGGGCCTTAGCTCAGTTGGCAGAGCGCCTGCTTTGCAAGCAGGAAGTCAGGGGTTCGAATCCCCTAGGCTCCACCACCGAAAACGCCCCCGCCTCCGATCACGGAGACGGGGCGTGAGTGACTAACCGGCAGACTAAGCCTCTCGGGCGTCGGGCTCGCCCTGGGGCCTTCCGGGTTCGCTCCGAGGCTCCTCGGGTTTGCCCTGAGGGCCACCAGGATCGTCAGCCGGACTGTTTGGTGTAGTCGCGGGTGTACCAGCGCTCCGGACGCACCCGCGTCAGGACCCATCTTCTCGGCGACGTCCTTCGTCGCCTCCAGATACTCGGCGCGGCCCTCGACGCCGAGGTAGCGCTCGGCCAGCGCGCGGCGGTCCTCCGGACGGGCCGGATCCTCGAACCCGACGACCGGCCCCTCCACCGAGGCGTACCGGTAGGGCGGCGCGGCCTCCTGCACCACCAGGCTCACCCGTCCCGCCGCCCGGATCAGGGCCATCTTGCGGCTTTCCCGGCCGGTGATGAAGGTGATCTCGCCGCCCGGCCCGCCTCGTCCGCGACGCTCAATATGCCCACGTACGTGCCGGCGATTAATGCCTCCCGCTCGGCCACGCTCATCGCCAGGGTCATCACGGCTCCTCTCCGCCGATCTCAGCATGCCCGAGACCCGGCGGTCCCGGCGATGCGGCGGGACCGGACGCTCGGGGCCGGTTCGGAGGGGTGGCGTTGCCCTCCACGTCCGTCACATGACGGGCAAAGCGAACTAGGCCGACGTACTCCCACTCGCTGCAGGCCGGTACCAGGCGGGTCGATGGGCGGGGACGGGGCGCTGGCGCTCGCGGTTCGGCTCGGGGCCGGGCGGGTCGCCGCCGTGGTGGCGACGTCGCCGGCCATCATCGCCGAGTCGGCGTCGGCGTACGCCGGCCGGTTGCGCGGCATCCCGGTGTGGGCCGGGTGCGGGAGCAGCGACGGGTTCGCCGGGGCCACCGAGGAGCTCCTCGCGGAGCTGCGCGATCGGGGCGAGCGTCCGATGGGCGGGATCTTCCCCGGATGTCACGACGCGGTCTTCCGCCGCCGGATGCTCCCGCGGCAGCTGGACTTCCTCGGGCCACGGCTGCGCCGGACCGGGTGACCCGCGGCGGCCGCAACCCGGGCGGGCGGGCGGCTCAGCGCGGGCCGGCGGTCCTTCCCGTGCCGGCGGCGCGGCTCAGTAGGAGATCGCGTTCGCGGGTGTTGCTCGTGAGGGCCGCCGCGCGGGTGAACTCGGCGCTCGCCTCCTCCGTACGGCCCAGGCGTTCCAGCAGGTCGCCGCGGACGCTGGGGAGCAGGTGGTAGTTCTTCAGGGCCGGTTCGTCGGTCAGCGCGTCCACCAGGGGAAGGCCGGCCTCCGGGCCGTCGGCCATGCCGACCGCGACCGCACGGTTGAGGCGCACCACGGGCGAGGGCACGAGGGCCTCCAGGCGGGCGTACAGCTTGGCGATCGTGGCCCAGTCCGTGTCCTCGTAGCGGACCGCGCGGGCGTGGCAGGCGGCGATCGCGGCCTGCACCGAGTACGGCCCCGTGCCCGCGCGCAGCAGCGCCTCCAGGCCCCGGCGGATCAGCAGCCGGTTCCACCGCCGCCGGTTCTGGTCCGCGAGCAGCACCGGCTCCCCGTCCGGCCCGGTACGGGCCGGGATGCGCGACGCCTGCAGCTCCAGCAGCGCGGCGAGCCCGTGCACCTCCGGCTCCTTCGGCATCAGCCCGGCCAGCACCCGGGCCAGCCGGAGCGCGTCCTCGCACAGCGTCGGCCGCACCAGATCCTCCCCCGCGGTCGCGGAGTGCCCCTCGTTGAAGATCAGGTAGATGACCTCGAGGACCGACGCCAGCCGGGCGTCACGGTCCGGCCCGTACGGGACCTCGAACGGCACCCCCGCCGTGGCGAGCGCCCGCTTCGCCCGGACGATCCGCTGCGCGATGGTCGGCTCCGAGGCGAGGAACGCCCGGGCGATCTCCCCTCTGGTCAGCCCGCCCAGCAGGCGCAGCGTCAAGGCCACCCGGGCCTCGGTGGACAGCACCGGATGACACGCCGTGAAGATCAGCCGAAGCAGGTCGTCGTCGATGTCGTCGTCGTCCGCGGGCTCGACCGGCGGCTCGTCCTCGAGCGTCCGGCCGACCTCCGCGAGCTTGCGCGCGTACGTCTCCTTGCGCCGTACGAGGTCGATCGCGCGGCGCTTGGCCGTGGTCATGAGCCAGGCGTCCGGATTGTCCGGGACGCCCGACTCAGGCCACTGTTCCAGCGCGGCGACCATGGCGTCCTGCGCGAGCTCCTCGGCGATGCCCACGTCCCGTACGATCCGGGCGGTCCCCGCGATGATCCGCGGGGACTCGATGCGGAACACCGTCTCGACGGTCTCGGTGATGCGCTGTGACGTCACGGCCCCCTATACGACCAGCTAGTTGTCGGCGGGGCAAGGCGCGGCGTCGTCGTCGGCGATCTCCCGCACCTCCGCGGTGAGGGTGAGGCCCTCGGGGTGGGCCTCCAGGAACCGCCGGGCCCACTCCAGGGCCTCGGCCTTGTCCTTGGCCTGGATCACGGAGTAGCCGCCGACGACCTCCTTGGCCTCGGTGAACGGTCCGTCGGTGTAGCTGACCTTGCCGTTCTCCCAGGTCATCCGGGTCCCCTGCGCGGACGGCAGGAGTCCCGCCGAGTCCAGCATGACGCCGGACTTGGAGATCTCCTCGTACAGGGCGCCCATGCGCTCGCCGAATTCAGGGTCGGCGTCGAACTCGGCCGCCCGCTCCTCGTCGATGTGAATGATCGTCATAAAGCGCGGCATGGTGACTCCTCAGGTTGGGCGGCGGGACCTTCCCCGCCTCTCACCCCTGCGTCGAGCGGGCGGTGTCCGGATCGACAGCCTCCCCGAAATTCTTCGGAGAAATTCCATCGCAGGCTACCCGCCCAGGTCAGCGCGGTCGCCACGCCTGGGGGCGTACCAAACCGAGCGTCATTCGGTTAACGTCCATGCGGGGACACCCGCGCGAAGCCGTGGAGGACGCATGACCGCCACCGAGAGCCCGACGAGGCCCGACGGCACTCCCATCGACCGGGAGGCGCTGCGCCGCAAGTACCGCGAGGAGCGGGACAAGCGGCTGCGGCCCGATGGGAACGAC
>WHSL01000037.1 GCA_009380095.1 Streptosporangiales bacterium
CCCATCACGGTTCCGGAGGACTCCGCGTTGATGGGCCGGCGCCTGGAGAAGGCGCCGAGATCGATGCGGCCGGGCGTGTGCGCGCAGGAGAAGACGATCGGGTCGGCGTCGTGGTCGTGCCCGCGCTCGACCTCCGTGATGAGCGTGGCCATGATCCGGCCCGCGACCGGCGCGTTCTTGAACTGGTTGCCGCTGGTGCCGATCGCCACGTAGAAGCCGTCGAGCTCCGTGCGGTCGTAGATCGGCGTCCAGTCGGAGGCCACGTCGTACAAGGCGGCGATCCCCGACGGCCGGCCCGGCACGCGCAGCCCGGGGAAGCGCCGGGCTGCGCGCGTCACCTTGGCCTCGAACGAGGCGGCGGTCGCGCGCGGGTTCGACGAGTCCGGGTCGTCCACCCACTCGAAGGGGTCGCACTCCGGCTCCGTCCCGCCCACCATCAGCCCGCCGCCGAGGGTGGGACGCAGGTAGACCCCCAGATCCAGGTCGGCGATAACCGGGCCCGTGGGGCCGAACCCCGCGGGGGCGGCCACCTCGTGGACCTCCTGCCGCATGGGCCGTACGCCGATCGTGAAGTCCGCACCGATGCCGAAGGCCCGGTTCAACGCGCCCGACCAGGGGCCGGCGCAGTTCACCACCACGCGGCTCGACAGGCGTTCGCCGCCGTCGAGAACGACCCCCGAGGCCCGCGATCCGGACCTGAGCAGGCCGGTCACCGTACGCCGGAACGCGAACCGCACCCCCTGGTTCCGCGCTGCGGTCGCCAGGTTGGCGGTCGCGAGCAGGGGGTCCTCGACGAATCCCGCGTCGGGCGTGAACAGGGCGCCGAGGACGCCGTCCGGCTCGGCCCAGAACTCCTCCGACTCGATCCGTTTCGGCGGCCAGTGGCGCCCGGGGTCGATCCCCGGCACCCGCCGCGTCAGCTCGTCGGCGTCCCAGTCCTCGTATGGGATCCCGAGGCGGCCGAAGAGCTTACGGGCCCGGTCCCCGGGGACCGGCGGCGCGTCGAGCATGACCATGCCGGCGCGGTGGTAGCCCGCGACCGGTTCACCGCCCGAGAGCCCTAGCTGCTCGCTCCAGTTCTGCCAGCAGTGGAACGCCTCCCACGCCGTCGCCACGCCGTCGAGCGTCGAGTAGTTGAACCGCACGATGGCGCTCGACGCGCTCGTGGAACCCTGACCGGGGCCGCCCGCCTTGTCCACGACGACGACCTGGAACCCACCACGGGCCAGCTCGAGCGCCACCGAGCACCCGATGACTCCCGCCCCGATGACGACCGCGTCCGCTGTGGCGCTCATGGTTCCTCCCAACGCGACCGTATTCGCCGCCCGGCAGGGCTGCCACGTTCACCGTCTCAGGGCCGGCTGCTTCCGCCCGTGACCTCGGGGAGGGGCGTTGCCGCGGCGGCCGTGTCCGGTACGCCGCCCGCGCGGCGCCAGGTCGCCAGCACGGAGCCGGCCAGGATCAGTACGAACGACGTGATGATCGTGGCGGTGAGCGGCTCGTCCAGGAACAGCACGCCCGCCGCGACCGCCACGGCCGGGTTCACGTACGTGAATACGAGCGCGCGGGACGCCCCGACCTCGCGGATCAGCGCGAAGAACACCAGGAAGGCCAGCGCGGTGCAGATCAGCGCGAGCCCGCCGAGCGCGGCCAGCACCTCGGCCGAGGGCATCGTGTCCGGCCAGGTGAGGATCGCCGGGACCAGGTAGACGAGCGCCGCGAAGCCCAGGCACACGGCGGTCATCGGCAGCGACGGCACGTCCTTCAGCCGCCGCGCGGCGATCTGCGGCGCGATGGCGTAGCAGATCGCGACGCCGAGCACCTCGGCGATCGCCCACGGGTCGCCGCCCCGGGCCTCCGGCGCGGCCAGCCACGCGACGCCGCCGAGCCCGACCGCGAGCCCGGCCCAGCGCGCCGCCCCGAGCCGCTCCCGGTCGCCGCCCGCCCGCGCCACGAACACCGTGATGATCGGCGACGCGGCGATCAGCAGCCCGGTCATCGAGCTGGTGATGGACTGCTCGGCATCCGCGAGCAGCGCCCACGGGATGATGATCTCGATGACGGCGAACGCGAGCAGCGGCCACCGATACCTGACCAGGCCGCGCAGCCGGCCCGATCGCAGCGCCAGCGGCAGCAGCACCGCCACGCCCACCGCGACGCGGGTGAACACGAGGACCGGCACCGAGATGCCGCCCTCCACCGCCACCTTGATCATCAGATACGGGATGCCCCAGATCAGGCACATCCCGGCGAACAGCATCCAGCCCCGTCTGCTCAACGCGTGTCACCCCCGCTCCCGGCGAACTCCTGCCTCCGAACCGTACGAACGTGATTGGCTGATCGGTAGAGCCAATATCGGCGGAGTTGGACTGGGCCAATCGGGAGCCGGATGGACGTGCACATCCGGCTCGACGGGTCCCGCGACCTCGCCGCGCAGATCTACCGGCAACTGCTCGACGCCGTCCTGGACGGCCGGCTCCGGTCCGGCGAGCGGCTGCCGCCGACCCGCGAGCTCGCCCGCCGGCTGACGGGCGTCGCGTACGACCTCCGGGTCGGCGTGGCCGATCCCGGCCTGTTCCCCGCGGAGGCGTGGCGCGCCCTGATGACCCGGGAGCTGCGGCGGCCGCTCGTGCGGTACGCGCACTACGCCGGTGCGGGGAACCCCGCCGACCCGGGCGGCCACCCCCGCCTGCGCGCGGCCATCGCCCGGTACGTCGGGGTATCGCGGTCGGTCCGGGCCGGTGCCGAGGACGTCGTCGTCACCCAGGGCGCGCAGCAGGCGCTCGACCTCATCGGCCGGCCTCGCCGAGCGCTTCACCGGCCTGCTGGAGCCGATCCCCTCCGCGGCCGGCCTGCACCTCTGCGCCCGGCAGCCACCGGGCGCCGCCGCCGACCTCGCGGAGGTCCTCGCCCGCGCCCGGACCGCCGGCGTCGGCATCGACCCGCTGCGCCGCCACCACGTACGGCCTCCGGCCCGCGACGGCCTGGTCCTCGGCTTCGGCGGCATCGGCCGTGAGCGGATCCCGCGGGCCCTCGACCTGCTGGCCGCCGCGTTCACCACCCCATGCTGACCCCGCTCGTCACGTACCGGGTATAAGGGTCGTCGGCCCTGCGTGTGAGGAGTGATGATCGAGATCCTGCCCGTCGACACGGCGTCGCTGGGGGACCGCAGCTAAGTCGTCACCGACGGCGCGACCGCCTTCGTGGTCGACCCGCAGCGGGACATCGACCGTGTGCTGGATCTGGCGGCGCGGCGCGGGATCGCGATCACCGACGTGTTCGAGACGCCCATCCACAATGACTACGTGACCGGGGGATACGCGCTGGCGGACGGGCCGATCGCCACGTATCTGGGCTGGCTCATCCCGTGGGGTACGCCGCTCACCCTGCTCGGCGCCACCGCCGAGGACGTGGCCGAGATCCAGCGGGAGCTGGTCCGCATCGGGATCGACCGCCCGGCCGCGGCCGCCACCGGCGACGCCGCCGACTGGACCACCGGCGCGCCGCGCTCCTATCCGGTGGCGTCGTTCGCCGAACTCATGCAGGTCCGCAGCCACCGGCCGGTGACGGTCCTGGACGTGCGCCGCGACTCCGAGTGGGACGCCTCCCACGTGCCGGGCGCCATGCACATCCCGCTGCACGAACTGCTCGCCCGTCTCGACGAGCTCCCCGGTGCGGAGATCTGGGTGCACTGCCAGTCCGGCTACCGCGCCTCGATCGCCGCCTCCATCCTCGCCGCCGCGGGCCGCGACGTCGTCCTCGTCGACGACGACTACGCGCCGCTCTCCGCCCCCGGCCCTGGCTGAAGCGGCCCCCCAGGCGGGCGGTTCTCAGCGGGGGGATTCGGACGTACGTTGAACGCGGCCTCACACGGGGGACCCGACCCACCGAAGGACGCACCATGGCGATCGATGACCCGACCCGTGACGAAGTCCGGTCCGCCGCGGCGGCGCTCGGCCTCGACCTGGACGAGGCCGCCTGCGACTCCTACCTCGCGATGATCGCCGGGAACGCGGCGGCCTACCGCGCGCTGGACGCGATGACCGAGCCGCTCCCGGAGAGCAGGGGAGGGGACCGCTCCTGGCAGGAGCCGGGCGAGGATCCGCTCAACGCCTGGGTGCTCCGGATGAACCTGCGGACCAGAGACGACGGCCCGCTGGCGGGCCGTACCGTCGTGGTCAAGGACAACGTCTCGGTGGCCGGCGTGCCGATGACCGGCGGGTCCTCGATCCTGCGCGGCTTCGTGCCGGACACCGACGCCACCATCGTGACGCGACTGCTGGACGCCGGCGCCACCATCACCGGCCGGTCCCGGTGCGAGTACTTCAGCCTCTCCGGCGGCTCGCACACCTCCGACGGCGGCCCGGTGCGGAACCCGCACCGCCCGGACCGCTCCGCGGGCGGCTCCTCCTCCGGCTCGGGCGCGCTGGTGGCGTCCGGCGCGGTGGACCTGGCGATCGGCGGCGACCAGGGCGGGTCCATCCGCATCCCGTCCTGCTGGTGCGGCGTGTACGGGATGAAGCCCACGTACGGCCTCGTGCCCTACACCGGCGTCATGTCGATCGAGTCCGCCGTCGACCACACCGGCCCGATGACCGCGGACGTGACGGACAACGCCCTCATGCTCGAGGTGCTGGCCGGCGCCGACGGGCTCGACCCGCGGCAGAGCGCCCCGCAGACGCACGCCTACACCGCGGCCCTCACCGGCGACTGCCGGGGCCTCCGGGTGGGCGTGGTCCGTGAGGGCTTCGGTACCCCGGTCTCCGAGCCGGACGTCGATCAGGCGGTGCGCCAGGCGCTGGACGCGCTGGCCAAGCTCGGCGCCGAGGTCGCCGAGGTGTCCGTCCCCGCGCACGCCGACGCGCCGACGATCTTCACCCCGGTGCTCGTCGAGGGCGGCCTGCAGCAGATGCTCAGCACCAACGGGATGGGCGCCAACGGGCAGGGGCACTACGCGTCCGGGCTGATCGCGGCGATGAGCGGCTGGCGGGAACGCTCGGGCGAGTTCTCCGAGTCGCTGAAGGCGACGATCATCGCGGGTGAACTGTTCCGCCGCCGGTACGGGGGCGCGTACTACGCCAAGGCCATGAACCTCGTCCGCCACCTGCGGGCCGCGTACGACGACGCGCTCACCCGCTTCGACCTGCTGGCGATGCCGACCCTGCCGATGAAGGCCACCCCGCTGCCGCCGAAGGACGCCCCACGCGAGCTCATCGTCCAGCGGGCCCTGGAGATGATCGGCAACACCTCACCGTTCAACCTCACCGGCCACCCCGCCATGAACGTGCCCTGCGCGATGCGGGACGGGCTGCCGGTCGGCCTGATGCTGGTGGGCCGCAAGTACGACGAGCCGAGCATCTACCGCGCCGCGTACGCCTTCGAGCAGGCGGGCGACTGGACGGCACGCTGACCCCGTACGCGGCTCAGCTGTGGCGGAAGCCTTCGAGGAAACGGCGGAACACGCCGCCCTCGCGGGGCAGCGCCGGGCCCGGTGGCGGGGCCGTCTCCCGCTGCCGGGCGATCGGCTTGTCGTAGTCCGTACGGGCGATCGCGTCGATGATCTGCTCCTCGGTGAAGTGCTCGGAGCCCTCGATCACCGGTACGAAGCCGACGAGCATGCCGTCCTTCATGACCTGCGCCTCGAGGCCGGCGGTGCCGTCGGTGTCCCACTCGGCCTCCCGGCCGCCGGGCAGGGCGACGCGGACCCCGTGCTGCCGGGTGCCGCCGCCGCGCATCATGGTGGCGTTGATGCCGCGTTCGCGTAGCGCGTCGGTGACGCGCCGGGCTCGGTTCTCGTCCATCCCCGTCAAGATAACGCGGCGTGCGTGTGCCGCCACCTTTGCTCACCCGAGGGCCGGGGGTTTGGCAATGTTCGTCCCTGTTCGTGGTGGCCGCCGTCGCGGCGCTGGCCGCGACGACCGCCACCCCCGCCGACGCCGATCCGCAGACCGTGCCGAACGGCCCGTGGGTGGAGGACAGCCAGCACGTCAGCCTGAAGCGGCACTGACGAGTAAATCCCCAAGATCAACAAATTGATCTTGGGGTGTCATGTTTCGGGGGCCGGTCTTGTTCTTGAGGTATGAGTTCTACGACGTTCGCGCGTGTGGTGACCGGGGTGGCGGCGGCGGTCTTCCTGTTGCCGGGAGTCTGGGCGTTCGCCGCCCCTCGGTCCTTCTACGAGATCGTGGCCACCTTCCCCCCGTTCAACCTGCACCTTTTCCACGACCTCGGCGCGTTCCAGCTCGGCGTAGGGGCGGCGCTGCTGGTGGCGCTGTTCACCTCCGACGCGCTGCTCGCCGGGCTCGCGGGAGGCGCGGCCGGCACCGTCGTGCACGCGATCTCGCACTGGCTCGACCAGAACCTCGGCGGCCGCCCCTCCGACCCCTGGGTGCTCAGCGCGCTCGCGCTCGTCGTCGTCGCGGCCCTGGTCGTCCGGCTCCGCGCCGTCCGGGCTCGCGCCTGAGTCTGAGTCAGGGGATGCGGGCAAGAGCGCCGAGGAAGCTGACCCGGTCGAGGTCGGGCTCGAACGCCGGCGCGCCCGGCCGCCAGTCCTCGACCGGCACCATGCCGGGGTCGACCAGCTCGGCGCCCTCGAAGAAGCGCATCTGCTGCTCGGGCGTGCGCGGGATGATGTCCCCGGCCCGTGTCTTCCCGTACACGCCGCGCACCTCGCGCTCGGTCTCCGCGCTCGCCGCGCCGGCGTGGCCGTGCGTGATGGCCACGTAGCTGCCGGAGCAGAGCGGTTTGCGGAGCCGCCGGACGATCTCGTACGGGCCGGCCTCCTCCGGCACGAAGTGCAGGATGGCCAGCATCAGCAGCGCGACCGGCCGGTCGAAGTCGATCATCGAGCGCACCGAGGGGTGCTCCAGGATGCCGTCCGGCTCGCGCAGGTCGGCCCGGATCACCGTGGTGTTCGCGTCGTGCGCGAGCAGCGCCCGGGCGTGCACGAGCACCACCGGGTCGTGGTCCACGTAAACGACCCGCGCGTCGGGGACCGCACGCTGGGCCGCCTCGTGCACGTTGTCCTGGGTGGGCAGCCCGGATCCGATGTCGAGGAACTGCCGGACACCGCGCTCGGCCAGCATGGTGACCACGTCGACGAGGAACCGGCGGTTGGCCTTGGTGAACTCGCGGGCGTTGGGCAATGCCTGGATCACCCGCTCGGCGGCGGCGCGGTCCGCGGCGAAGTTGTCCTTGCCGCCCAGGTAGTAGTCGTACATCCGCGCCACGTTGGGCTTCGTGACGTCGAGCTCCGGCGGCGGTAGGTCTGCGGCCATGCTGGGTCCCTCGATGCCGGTTCGGACGGGGGTGATTACCGGATTCCGGGAGTGTACGGCGTACGGGGCGTCAACGCAGCCACACGGCGGTGTCCGGCGGCGGCTCGCGGTCCTTGCCGAAACCGCCGGGCGGGTTACGGTGTGCTGCGATGAACGAGCGCGACGGCGGTACGACGGCGGACTTCTGGTTCGATCCGTCCTGCCCGTACACGTGGGTGACCTCGCGGTGGCTGGTCGAGGCCGCGAAGGTCCGGCCGATTCGGATCCGCTGGCGGCTGATGAGCCTGTCCGTGCTCAACGAGGGCCGTGAGGTGGATCCGGAGGGGGACACCGAGGGGTACCTCTGGGTTCCGGTGCGGATCTGCATGGCCACGCGTGAGGAGTACGGGGAGGACGCGCCCGGCCGGCTGTACACCGCCCTGTGGACGACGGCGCGTGGCGGCCGGGACCGGCTCGGGGATCTGCACACGAGGCACACCGCACGCCGGGCATCGGGTTGTTCACGACCTGCTGCAGCGAGGTCTCCCACTTCCCGGCGATGCCGCGCACGTCGAGTCGGCCCGCCGCGACGAGCCGGTCGATCAGCGGGCTCCGGCCGATCGTGCCGACGAGGGCGGGCGGAGCGGGGGCGAGGGTGGCGGCGAGGGTGACGAGTGCGACCGCGACGGCCGCCACGGGGGCCGGGATCCGTCGGCGCGGGGATGCCATTCTCATCTGCGGTCTCCGGTGACAGGCGGGACACCGCCGCCGCTGATCGCGCCACGACCGCGACCACTCCGCTGCGGGATCTCGCCGACCGGGCGAGGATCGGCGTCGGCACCGCGGTGGACATGTCCGCGCTCGCCGCCGACCCGCCGTACCGCCGCGCCGTGGCGCGCGAGTTCTCCACGGTCACCGCGGAGAACGT
Organism: Streptosporangiales bacterium; assembly: GCA_009380095.1. GTDB lineage: Bacteria > Actinomycetota > Actinomycetes > Streptosporangiales > Streptosporangiaceae > WHSL01. The sequence goes on from WHSL01000037.1 coordinate 8,185, forward strand.
GATGAAGTGGGAGGCCCTGGAGCCGGAACGGGGGCGCCTCGACTTCGCCGCCGGCCGCTCGGCCTTCGCCGTCGCGCCCGCGGTGGGCTCGGCTTCGGGCTCCGCGTTCTCCGCGTCCTCCTGGTCCTGTCCGACGATTCCGTACCCGGCGCCGGCGATGTGCGCGGCGAGGCTCAGCCCGCCGTCGCGGTGAGGGCGAGGCCGGCGGTGACCACCAAGGCGGGTATCCGGGGACGCATTGGTGGATCGTACGACGCGCGAACCCGGAATAGTTGCGCTCCCGCAGGGGTTTCCGAGATAGTTGAAACTTCTACTACCCAAGGTGGGCCATGCAGTTCGGGATCTTCTCCGTCGGGGACGTCACCACGGACCCCACGACGGGTCGTACGCCGTCCGAGGCCGAGCGGATCAAGGCGATGGTCCGTATCGCGCTCAAGGCCGAAGAGGTGGGCCTGGACGTGTTCGCCACCGGCGAGCACCACAACCCGCCGTTCGTGCCGTCCTCGCCGACCACCATGCTCGGCTTCATCGCCGCGCGGACCGAGCGGCTCGTGCTCTCCACCGCGACGACGCTGATCACCACGAACGACCCGGTGAAGATCGCCGAGGACTTCGCGATGCTGCAGCACCTCGCCGACGGCCGGGTCGACCTGATGATGGGCCGCGGCAACACCGGGCCGGTCTATCCCTGGTTCGGCAAGGACATCCGGCAGGGCATCGAGCTCGCGCTGGAGTACTACAACCTGCTGCACCGGCTGTGGCGCGAGGACGTGGTGGACTGGCAGGGCAAGCTGCGCACACCACTGCAGGGCTTCACCGCCACGCCGCGCCCGCTGGACGGCGTGCCGCCGTTCGTGTGGCACGGCTCCATCCGCAGCCCGGAGATCGCGGAGCAGGCCGCGTACTACGGCGACGGCTTCTTCGCCAACAACATCTTCTGGCCGAAGGAGCACTACATGCGGCTCATCGACCTGTACCGGCGGCGCTTCGAGCACTACGGGCACGGCGCGTACGACCAGGCCATCGTGGGGCTCGGCGGGCAGGTCTTCATGCGGAAGAACTCGCAGGACGCGGTGCGGGAGTTCCGGCCGTACTTCGACAACGCCCCGGTGTACGGGCACGGGCCCTCGCTGGAGGAGTTCACTCGGGAGACCCCGCTCACCGTGGGGAGTCCGCAGGAGGTCATCGACAGGACGCTGAAGTTCCGCGAGTACTTCGGGGACTACCAGCGGCAGCTGTTCCTGATGGACCACGCGGGGCTGCCGCTGTCCACCGCGCTGGAGCAGCTGGACATCCTCGGCGAGGAGGTCGTGCCGGTGCTGCGCAAGGAGTTCGCGGCGGTGAGGCCGGCTCACGTACCGGACGCGCCGACGCATGCGAGTCTGCTCGCGGCCAAGCAGGACGCGGCTGCGGGCGTTGACGGTGACGGTGACGGGACCGAGAAGGTGGAGGCGGCACAGTGACCGAACGCCGGATCGCGGTGGTCTCCGCGGGGCTCGGGCGGCCCTCGTCCACGCTGTTGCTCGGCGAGAAGCTCGCCACCGCCGCCGAGGCGGCGCTGCGCGAGCGGGGGATCGAGGCCCGGGTCGACGTGGTGGAGCTGCGCGACCACGCGCACGACCTGACCAACAACATGCTGACCGGTTTCCCCGCGTCATCGCTGCGGGAGATGCTGGAGCGGGTCACCGGCGCGGACGGTGTCATCGCGGTGACGCCGATCTTCAACGCCTCGTACAGCGGGCTGTTCAAGACCTTCTTCGACGTGCTCGAGCAGGACGCGCTGGCGGGGCGCCCGGTGCTGATCGCCGCGACGGGCGGGACGCCGCGGCACTCGCTCGCGCTGGAGCACGCGCTGCGCCCGATGTTCGCGTACCTGCGCTCGGTCGTCGTGCCCACCGCCGTGTACGCGGCGTCGGAGGACTGGGGTGCGGGCGGCGACCCGGCCGGCGGGCTGACCGGGCTGACCGGGTTGACCGGGCGGATCGGGCGGGCGGCGGAGGAGTTCGCCGCGCTCGTCGCGGACCGGCAGGCGCCCGAGCGGACGGATCCGTACGCGGACCCGGTGCCGTTCGAGCGCCTGCTGCGCGGCGGTGACTGATCCGCACCCTCCCCGTCAGCCCTCGAGGGCCGACTGGTCCATGTACATGACCTCCCAGATGTGGCCGTCCAGGTCCTGGAAGCTGCGGCCGTACATCGGGCCCATGTCCTGGGTCTCGCCGGCCGGCGCGGCGCCCGCGGCGAACGCCTTCTCCATCAGCTCGTCGACCTCCTGACGGGTCTCCGCGGAGAGGCAGATCAGCACCTCGGTGGCCTGGGTGGCGTCCACGATCTGCTTCTTCGTGAAGGTGCCGAAGAACGGCTCGGTGAGCAGCATCGCCACGATGGTGTCGCTGATCACGACCGAGGCCGCGTTCTCGTCGCTGAACTGCGGGTCCAGCGTGTAGCCGAGCCGGGTGAAGAACTCCTTGGACCTCTCCAGGTCCTTGACCGGCAGGTTCACGAAGATCATCTGAGCCATTGCGTGTCCCTCGTCTCACGGGCGGCCGAACCCTCCCTGAGTGGGGCGCGCGCCGCTTACATCAGGTTGGACACCGGTGCGGCGGAAAACTCATCGCTCCCCGGTCGCGATGCCGTGCGCCTCGTCGAACGAGCGCGCCCTCCGCAGCGGCGTGATGCCGCCGCCCTCCTCCAGGTGGTGGAGGACGGCGAGCTGCGTCGCGCGCGAAGCCGTCCCCGACTCTGGCTCCGGCCCCGGACGAGGAGCCGCCCCCGGCGATGACCTCGCCCTCGGCCACGCCGTTCTCGGCCAGGGCGTTCCGCCACGCCGCGTCGATGTCGGCCCCTGGCATCGAACGAATTTCTCCACGCCGCCGTGGCATTCTCACGGTCCAGTGGAGGCAGCGAGTTCAGAGATCTGTGCGTAGCCGAGAAGGGGTCCAAATCCTCATGGCGAGCTGTCTGTAGAGCTCCTGCCGCTCGTCTAACCCCAGCTTGGTGAGCGTCGCTGTATAGGGCTTGAAAGGGAGGCCCGACTCAGCCACGTACCGAAGGAAGTTTGGATTGCTTGTGTAGCAGTCCGGCGACAACGACTTGGCGAGTAGGTTCTCGCCGAAGTAGAAGCCGATCTTCTGTGCGTAGGGTGCGGCGCCGAGAGACTGGTTCAGACCTCGGGGGAGGAGAATGAGGCCACCGAGCCGATTGCGGTAGCTGGCGAACTCCTGCGCCGAGGCGAACGTGTCTTTGAGCTGTGAGTAGTCGTTTCCCCAGATGTGTTCCACTTCGAACGGCTTCTTGATGTCGCTGGCGACGTAGCTGTGGAACTCGCTCTCAATCCCGCACTCTGCCTCGATATGTGCGGTGAAGCGGGCGAGGATGTACCGGACGCGAGGGCCGTTCATCTGGTTCAACGCGTACGTGGAGACTCCATCGAAGGTCTCTTCCTGTTGCTCGAGCCGCTCGATGAGCGTATCCGCCAGTTCGTCGAGCGGGAGGCGGCGGATCCTCCTCATGAGATTGAAGGCCGTATAGGACATCGCCGAGTAGCCGATCTGCTTGTAGTTCACGATTCGGCGGGCGATAAAGATGTCGAGGAAGTCGGCGACGAGCCGCATCTTGCGGTCAGCGACCTCGTCAGTGTCTGAGACGGTGAGGGGCGCAAGCATCAGCGGGTATTGCAGCGTGAAGTCGTTGTGCGCGTTGTAGAAGACCGACGTCCAGCCCTTCTTGGCCGTGCCAGCCGCGTCCAGCGCCGTCAAGTAGTGACGGGAGTAGCGACGAACGTCTTCCTGGATGAAGTCCCTGAACGCCTTTGAATCGGTCAGCCCGAGGTCATCGCGGTGATCGCGTACCCACTTGTGGAAGGCAGTGCCGATGATGTCCCAGTCCCGAGGGAGTGCATCCTTCTTACGTTCGCGCATGGTGAGGGCGTGCTGCCCACGCAGCCAGGCCTTGATGAAGTCGGCGTCGGTCTCCTTGCCCGCCTGCTCTGTCAGTCTCTGGACGCGCTGCTTCCACTGTGCGTCGGCTGATCGCTGTTCCGTGGCGCTCTCGATGTTGGCGAGAAGGTAGCCCTTCAACATCTCGGTCGGAGTCAATGAGAGACCCCGATCATTCATCGTCTCGAAGATCGTATAGGCGTCGTCGCTGTTGTAAGCGACGATCTCGATGAGGGATACGTTCTCTAGAAGCCAGTCCACGAAGTAGGGGAGGGCTTCACTCGTGAGGGTGTCGGGGAAAAGCTCCTCGATATCGGTGTACCTGGCCAGCAAGTTACGTACCGTCGGTCCATCCCCCGCAGCGCCGACATATTCTTTGCCGCTGAAGAGGGCCTCCATTACGGCTACGCGGCGGCTGTCCTCCGGAGAATCGGCACCGTTCTTTCTGCCCTCGAGATTGAAGGAACGTTTCCCGTACCTCTCAGAGAAAATGAGATCCCTGAGGTCGGCCACACCAGGCGCGTCGGACAAGTGATGCAGATAGATCAGCAGGAGCGTCAGTGACGTCAGACGCTGCTGTCCGTCGACGATGTAGCGGTCCGTTCCCTTCTGACTGATGATGATCGAGCCGAGGAAGTACTGCTGGTAGCTCTCGACTGCGGTGCGCTCATGCCCATCTTGGTAGTTTGAAGTGAACTTCGTCTCCAAATCGTCGAGCAACTCGGCGATCTGTTTCCGCTCCCATGCGTACTCACGCTGATAGAGGTCGAGGTAGTACTTCCTGCCATGCAACAGTGCCCGGACGGTGCGTGGCTCGCCGCCGATCCTGTTGAGCGCGTTCATCGCGCGACCTCCGTACGCGTGTGGCTCGACTGGACTAACCACCCCTGGAGCGTGAGGGGTTACACCAGCGTCGACGAGTCACCTTGGCTGAGCAACCCGTTTGCCGGAACGCGCCATCTCTGCCGCCGCGGTGTCTCTGTAAGCCGAGAAAGCTTCTCAGGCGTTGGAACGCCTCCATCACCACCTGCCCCCGCGGCGCGACGGCGTCGGCGGCCGCGGCCACGCTCTCCGCCTCGGCCCGGTTGGCGGTGAACGGCTTCTCGCACAGCACGTGCTTCCCCGCCTCGATGGCGCGCAGCGCCCACTCCGCGTGCAGTCCGTTGGGCAGCGGGATGTAGACCGCGTCGACCTCCGGGTCGTCCAGCAGGTCCGCGTACGAGTCGTGCACCACGGGCAGCGCGTGCCTGGCGGCGAACGCCTCGGCCCGCCCGTGGTCACGGGAGGCGACGGCGGTCACCTCCAGCCCGTCCACCGCCCGGGCCGGCCGGATCAACGCCCAGGGGAGGATCGTCGCGGCCCCGAGGGCGCCGATCCGAATCGCGGTCATCGCTGCTCCCTGTACGCCGATCCGGTGCTGTCCGTGGGACAACGCGATCCGCATCGGCTGCGGGTTCCCTCGGGTCGCGGACACCGCCCCACGCTCACCCTCCGCCGCCGCCCGTAACGGCTTCGTACGCGGCGCAAACGTGTTGCGGGATTGTTGCTCACCACACCTCTTGTGCGCTGAACGTGACCCGTGACACTCTCCGCTCAACAACTGAGTCGCGTTCTAGGATGTGATTCGATGGCGCAGGTCATCCAGGAAAGACGCGGGCTGGGGGCGGCCCGGAATGCCGGCATCAGTGCGGAGGATCGCGCCCCCTTCGGGTGGGCGCCGTTCGTCGTGCTCTTCCTCGTAGGACTCGTCGACAGGGTCGAACACAGCCTGCTCTCGGGAGTCCTCCCGCTCATCCAGGCGGAGTGGGGGTTCAGCGACACGCTCGCGGGCTCCATCCCCACGGCCGGGGCGATCGCCGCGGCGCTCGTGGTGATGCCGGCCGGCTACCTGGCGGACCGCTACAACCGCACCCGGATCATCGCGGTCGTCGTCTTCGTCTGGGCGCTGGCGACCATGGGGTCCGGCCTGGCGGCGGGCTTCGCCATGTTCTACATGATGCGGGTCGTGCTCGCGGCCGCGGAGAACATCGACAACCCCGCCTCCGGCAGCCTGCTCGCGGACTACTATCCGCAGGTCAACAGGCCCAAGGTCTTCGGCTGGGTACGGATCACCTCCTACCTGGGCGGGCTCGGCACGATCCTGGGCGGCGTGCTCGGCCAGGCGCTCGGGTGGCGTACCGCGTTCATGATCATGGTGGTGCCGGGCATCCTGGTCGCGGTCCTCGCGTGGTTCCTGAAGGAGCCGCCGCGCGGTTTCCTCGATCGCGTGGCCGCCGTCGGCTCGAAGGAACCCACGCCGGTGCCCAAGCCGGCCGCCGCGGCGAAGGGTGGCGCCGTCGAAGGCATCGCCAAGCGCATGCCCGGACCCCACTTCAAGACACAGCTCAAGGACGTCCTCCGCGTTCCCACGCTGGTGCTGGTCGGATTCTCGATCGGGCTCCTCACCATCGGTGTCGCCGGCGTCTTCTTCTGGCTCCCCAGCCTGATCGTCCGCCGGTTCGGCGAGGACGCGGGCACGGCCGCCACCATCTCCGGCCTCATCACCCTGGTCGGCGTGATCGCCGGTACGGCCATCGGCTCCTACTTCGCCCCGCGCGTGCACTCCCGGTTCAAGGGCGGCATGCTCGTGCTCGCGGGGGCCGGCATCACGGTCGGCGCAAGCCTGCTCTTCGTGGTGCTGCGGATGCCGTCGCTGCTCGCGTACGGAGTCCTGCTCGTGATCTCCGTCGCGATCATGTCGATCTCGATCCCGACCGCCACGGCCGCGCTCGCGGACACCGTACCGGCCGACTCGCGCGGCCTCGGCTTCGCGCTGCTGCAGTTCCTGCTCACCGGGGGCACCGCGCTCGGGCCGCTGACCGTGGGTGTGCTCTCCGACCTCACCGGGTCGCTGCTCACCGGCATCAGCCTCACCGTGTCCCCGCTGGTCATCGGCGGACTCTTCACGCTGGTCCTCGGCCGCCGCTTCTACGACCGGGACGCCGCCCGGGTCCTCGAGGCCGCCCGCGGCGAGACCCCGCCCACCTAGCCGGGCCCACGGCCCCGCGGGTGCTCATCCCCCGGACGAGCACCCGTGGGCGCCCGCTTCCTGCCTTTTCACCGGATCCCCTTGTGCATCGAATGTGGCGTGTGACACTCTCCGCTCAATAATGGAGCCGCATTCTAGGATGTGCGGGTCCTGCTCGCGGCCGCGGAGAACATCGACAACCCCGCCTCGAGCAGCCTGCTCGCCGACTACTACCCCCCGGTGAACCGGCCCAAGGTGTTCGGCTGGGTGCGCATCACGACCTATCTCGGCGGCCTCGGCACCATGGCGGGCGGCGTGCTCGGGCAGGCCCTCGGCTGGCGTTCCGCCTTCATGATCATGGTGGTTCCCGGCATCCTCGTCGCGATCGTCGCCTGGTTCCTGCGCGAGCCGCCGCGTGGCCTCCTGGACCGCATCGTCGCGGGCGGCTCCACCGAGCCGGTTCCGATGCCGGCTTCGGGGCCGTCGGCCAACGGCAAGGCCGGCGGGAAGCCGGCGGGCATGGCGGCGCGGCTGCCGAACCGCCAGTTCTGGCCTCAGCTCAAGGCGGTGCTCCGCATCCCCACGCTGCTGCTCGTGGGAATCGCGTTGGCCGTCCACACGATCGGTGTGGCCGGTGTGTTCTTCTGGCTGCCCAGCCTGATGGTGCGCAACTTCGATCAGTCGCTGGCCTCCGCGGCCTCGCTCTCCGGCCTGATCACGGTCGTCGGCGTGGTCGCCGGTACGGCCCTCGGCTCCTTCCTCGGGCCCCGCGCACACGCCCGGTTCAAGGGCGGGCTGCTGATGACCGGTGGCGCCGGCATCGCGATCGGCGCCAGTATCCTGTTCCTCTCGCTGCGCATGCCGACCATCGGCGCGTACACGGCCGTCCTGATGGTCTCCTGCACGCTGATGTCGGTCGCCATCCCGACCTGTACGGCCGCCATCGCCGACACGATCGGCGCGAAGTCGCGCGGGATCGGGTTCGCCCTGGTGCAGTTCCTGCTCACGCTCGGCACCTCCCTCGGCCCGCTCACCGTGGGGGCGCTGTCCGACAGCACCGGCTCCCTGCTCACCGCGATCAGCATTCTCGTCACGCCGATGGTGATCGGCGGACTGTGCACGGTGATCCTCGGGCGCAGGTTCTACGACCGCGACGCCGCCCGCGTGATGGCCGAAGCCCGCGCAGAAACCCCCGACTCCTGATCAAAAAATCCTTCCCCCAATTTGTTGATCTTGGGGTTAGAGGACGTCGGCGAGGAATTGTTGGAGGCGGGGGCTTTGGGGGTCGCCGAAGATCTGGGTGGGCGGGCCGGTTTCGACGGCGACGCCGCGGTCGAGGAAGACCACGGTGTCGGCGGCCTCTCGGGCGAAGCCCATCTCGTGGGTGACGACGATCATCGTCATGCCTTCGCGGGAGAGGTCGGCCATCAGGCTCAGGACGCCCTTGACCAGCTCGGGGTCGAGTGCGGAGGTGACCTCGTCGAAGAGCATCGCCTGGGGGCCCATGGCCAGCGCGCGGGCGATGGCGGCGCGTTGCTGCTGGCCGCCGGAGAGGTGACCGGGCCGGGAGTCCGCCTTGGCTCGCAGCCCCACGAGGTCGAGCTGGCGCAGCGCCTCCTCGTGGGCCGCGTCCGGCTCGAGCAGGCGGTTGACCGTACGCAGGAACGTCGACTTCCCTGACCCGGACGGCCCGATCAGGCAGGCGGTCTGCGCCCGCCCCACCTCGAGGTCGACACCCCGCAGTACGTGGTTGCGGCCGAACGACAGGTGGATGCCCTGGGCGTTGATCCCCGCGGCGTCGAACCGCTCGTCCTGCCGGGCACCGTCCGCGTTCATCGGGCACCTCCCGGGGTGGGCAGCGGCTCCGCGCCAGCGAGCTCGACCCCGTCGTCGTCATCCGGCCCGCCGGCGGCGCGGCGGCCCTGCCGCAGCCGCCGGTCGATGAAGTTCACGAAGTGCGTCAGCGGGATCGTGAGGATCAGGTAGAAGAGCCCGGCGAGCACCAGCGCCGACTGGTTGCCGGTGTTGACCGCCGCGTCCTGCCCGATCCGGAACAGCTCCCGCTGCCCGGCCAGCAGGCCCAGGAAGTACACCAGGCTGGATTCCTTGATCAGCGCGATGATCTGGTTCACCCAGGCCGGCAGCACCCGCCGTACGCCCCTGCGGGATGATCACCAGCCGCATCGCGGCCGCGTACGAGAAGCCCAGCGCGCGGGAGGCCTCCATCTGCCCGGCCTCCACGCTCTGGATGCCGGACCGGAAGATCTCCCCCATGTACGCGGTGGCGATCAGGGCCAGCGCCAGGATGCCCAGCGGGTACGGGTTCGGCCCCCAGATCTGCAGCCCGATCGGCGCCAGACCCACGCCGATCAGCAGGATCGTGACCACTGCGGGAAGGCCGCGGAAGATGTCCGTGAAGACCCGGGCCGGCCAGCGCAGCCAGCGCGTCCGGGAGATCCCCGCGACCGCGAGCAGCATCCCCAGGACGGTCCCGATGAGGGCCGAGCTGATCGACAGCAGCAGCGTGTTGGGCAGCCCGACCTGGAGCATCTCGGGCAGCGCCTCGCGCATGGACTGCCAGTTGAAGAACGTCTCCCACAGCGTTCTCAACTCGTCCAACTCGGCCCCCTCGGGTCCGTCGCGTACGTGGGGTGCGTCGCGTCAGCGGCGGTTCAGGACGCGGGCGTCTCCGACGCCGTGGGCGAGGCCTTGACCGGCGGGTAGTCGAGGTTGCCGCTGCCCGGCTCGAACGCCTCCGGCACCTCGCGGCCGGGGAAGTACTTCTCCTGCAGCTTCGTCCAGGTGCCGTCCTCGATCACCTGGTCGAGGCCCTTGTTCAGCGCCTTGAGCAGGTCCGGGTTGTCCTTCGCCACGGCGAACGCCATCGGCTCCGGGCTGAGCCGCTTGGCCACCAGCTTCACCTTGCCACCGCTGTCCTTGGCGGTGGACTCGCCGATCTCGGCCGGGGAGATCCAGGCCTGCGAGGTCCCGGTCTTGAGCTGGTTGAGCGCGCCGTTGTAGTCGGGCACCCGTACGGGGTTGAGGCCCTGCTTGGTGGCGTAGTCGTCCTGCACGGTGCCCTGGACGACCACGACGCGCTTGCCCTTGAGCTGCCCGCGTACGACGCGTGGCGGCATGGGATTCGAGGCTAAATCAGGACCCGGCGGAGGCACCTGTCGTCACACTCGGCGGGCAGGGCGGCGGGGTCACGCGCCCGGGCGACAACTCATGGTCGTGACGCGGAGCAGGTCGATATGCCTGCGCGTCACGAGAAGTCGGCCATGGACAGCAAGTCTGCCCAGCGCACCGAGCTGAGGCAAAACGGGAACAACCGGCCCAGCCACGGCCGAAGCGTCCAAACGCCGCCGCATCAGGCCATTCCCGAACCGCACGGGCCGGCCGGGAGAGCGATATCACACACCGTAGTGGCCCGCCGCGCGGTCGTACGGACGGCGAACGGCCCGTTTCACCACACGGACGCCACACGCCCGAAGTGGCCGCACCGGTGTCGGCCGGGTTAGCGTGATGGCGTGCGCATCGCGGTGCTGGGCGGCGGGCCGGGCGGGTTGTATCTCGCCGCGCTGGCCAGGCAGCTGAATCGGGATCACGAGGTCACCGTCTGGGAGCGCAACGCGCCCGACGACACGTTCGGCTTCGGCGTCGTGCTGTCGGACGAGACGCTCGGCGGCATCGAGCACGCGGACACCGCGATCTTCGCGGCGATGAGCCGGGAGTTCGCCCGCTGGGACGACATCGACGTGCACTACAAGGGCACGGTCATCACGTCCGGCGGGCACGGCTTCGCGGCGATGAGCCGGCGGCGGCTGCTCGGCATCCTGCAGGAGCGGTGCGCGGCGCTCGGGGTGGACCTGCGGTTCCGTACGGAGGCGCCGGACGTCACGGCCCTGTCGGCGGAGTACGACCTGGTGGTGGCCGCGGACGGGGCGAACTCGGCGACCCGTACCCGCTACGCGGAGGTGTTCCGGCCCGACCTGGAGCGGCGGCGGTGCCGCTACATCTGGCTCGGCACCGACCGGGTGTTCGAGGCGTTCACGTTCGAGGTGCTGGACACTTCGTACGGGATCATGCAGGTGCACGCGTACCCGTACAGCCGCGAGGCCAGCACGTTCATCCTGGAGATGCACGAGGATGTCTGGCACCGCGCGGGGTTCCGGGCTCCGCAGGGCCTGCCGCCCGGCGCCAACGACACGGTCTCCATCGAGCGGATCAAGGAGCTGTGCGCGGACCTGCTGGACGGCCACGCGGTGCTCGGCAACAACTCCAAGTGGATCGACTTCACCACCGTGCGCTGCGCGACCTGGCGGCACGGGAACGTCGTGCTGCTCGGCGACGCCGCGCACACCGCGCACTTCTCCATCGGCTCCGGCACCAAGCTGGCCATGGAGGACGCGCTCGCCCTGGTGGCCTGCCTGCACGAGCACCCCGACGTGCCCGCGGCGCTGGCGGCGTACGAGGCGGAGCGGATGCCGGTGGTGGCCTCCACCCAGCGCGCGGCGCAGGCCAGCCTGGAGTGGTTCGAGAACCTGGGGCAGTACACCGGGCAGGAGCCGGAGCAGTTCGCGTTCAACATCCTCACCCGCAGCCGCCGGGTCACGTATGACAATCTGCGGCTGCGCGACCCGGAGTTCGCCGCCCGGATGGACGCGTGGTTCGCGTCCGCGCAGGACCCGCCCGCCGAGGTACGGCCGCCGATGTTCCAGCCGTTCCGGCTCGGCGGGCTGGAGCTGGTCAACCGGGTGATCGTGTCGCCGATGGACATGTACTCGGCAGTGGACGGGGTGCCCGGCGACTTCCACCTCGTGCACCTGGGGAGCAAGGCGCTGGGCGGGGCGGGCCTGGTGATGACCGAGATGGTGTGCGTCTCCCAGGAGGGGCGGATCACGCCGGGCTGCGCGGGGCTCTACACGGACGAGCAGGAGGCGGCCTGGCGCCGGGTCGTCGACTTCGTGCACGCGAACGGGCCGGCGAAGATCGGGCTGCAGCTCGGGCATTCGGGGCGTAAGGGCTCAACGCGGCTCATGTGGGAGGGGATCGACCGGCCGCTGCTCTCGGGGAACTGGGAGGTCTGTGCGCCGTCGCCGCTCCCGTACGGGCCGGAGAACCAGGTGCCGCGGGAGCTGACCGTCGCCGATCTGGCCGAGATCCGGGAGGACTTCACGGCCGCCGCGCGGCGGGCCGTACGGGCCGGCTTCGACCTGCTCGAGCTGCACTGCGCGCACGGGTACCTGTTGTCGTCCTTCCTGTCCCCGCTGACCAATCGGCGCACCGACGCGTACGGCGGCGATCTCGAGGGGCGGCTGCGGTTTCCGCTGGAGGTGTTCGACGCCGTACGGGACGTCTGGCCGGGGCCGCTCAGCGTGCGGATCTCGGCCACCGACTGGTGCCCGGGCGGCGTGGACGTCACCGAGTCCGTGGAGATCGCGCGAGCCTTCGCCGAGCACGGCGCCGCGGCCGTGGACGTCTCCACCGGTCAGGTCGTGAGCGAGGAGCGGCCGGCGTTCGGCCGGAGCTACCAGACGCCGTACGCGGACCGCATCCGCAACGAGATCGGCCTCAAGTACGGGGTCGCGGTGATCGCGGTGGGGGCCATCTCCTCCTACGACGACGTCAACTCGATCCTGCTCGCGGGGCGGGCGGACCTGTGCGCGCTGGCCCGTACGCACCTGTACGACCCGCAGTGGACCCTGCACGCGGCGGCCGACCAGGGCTACGCCGGGCCCGGGGCGGAATGGCCGCTCCCGTTCGCCGCCGGCTCCCGTCCGCCCGCCACCGGCCGTACCGACGGCCCCCGTCCGCGCCTTCAACTCGTCCGTGAGGGCGACCCCGGGACGCGGCACGAGCGCTGGCGTCCGTAAGCCCCGCGCGGTCAGGGGATGAGGAGGGTCTTGGCGGTGACGGTGCGGCTCTCGATCGCCTCGTGCGCCTTGGCGGCGTCGGCGAGCGGGTAGGTCTGGCCGATCACGGGACGGAGACGGCCCGCCGCGGCCTCCGCCAGGGCTCGGACCAGGAGGTCGCGGCCTCGACGCCGATCACGACCTGCCCCGGCCCGGCGACCGGGTCCGGCAGCTCGACCGCTACCAGCTCCTCCGGCCCGCCGAACCGCTCCACGCGCATCGCCCGCATGGCTCCCCCTCCACCTCACGGCACGGACCGTCCGCGCCGTACGGGCAAGCCTGCGACCTCGACCAAGGTTGAGGTCAACCCGCCGGCTCAGGACTCTCCGGCGGCACGCTTACGGAGGAGGTAGCGCTGGATCTTGCCGGTGTTGGTCTTGGGGAGCTCGTCGAGGAACTCGACGCGGCGCGGGTACTTGTACGGCGCGATCGTCTTCTTCGCGAACTCCTGCAGCTCGGCCGCCTTCACCGCGTCGCCGAAGGCCCCGTCGCGCAGCACCACGTACGCCCCCACGACCGTGCCCCGCTCCGCGTCCGGTACCCCCACGACCGCGGCCTCCACCACGTCGGCGTGGCCGAGCAGCGCCTGCTCGACCTCGGGCCCGGCGATGTTGTAGCCGGAGGAGATGATCATGTCGTCGCTGCGGGCCTGGTACCAGAAGTAGCCGTCGGCGTCCCGGATGTAGGTGTCACCGGTGATGTTCCAGCCGTCGACCACGTACGTACGCTGCCGCGTGTCGGACAGGTACCGGCACCCGGTCGGCCCCTTCACGGCGAGCCGCCCGGCCATGCCGTCGGGCATCCGCCGTCCCTGGGCGTCGAGGATCACGGCCTGGTAGCCGGGCACCGGCCGGCCTGTGGACCCGGGCCTGATGGCGTCGTCCGCGGAGGCGATGAACACGTGCAGCATCTCGGTCGACCCGATGCCATCGATGATCTTGATGCCGGTCCGGTCGTAGAAGTCCTGCCACACCGTCGCGGGCAGGTGCTCCCCGGCCGAGATACACCGCCGCAGCCCGCTCAGCTGCTTCGCCTTGCCCATCGCGAGCATCGCGCGGTACGCGGTCGGCGCCGTGGACAGCACCGTCGCGCCGTGCTCGGCGATCGCGTCGGCCAACTCGGCCGCGGCCGGCCGCTCCAGCAGCAGTGCGGACGCGCCCACCCGCAGCGGGAACACCACCACCGCGCCGAGCCCGAACGTGAACCCCACCGGCGGGGAACCGGTGAACACGTCGTCCGGCTCGGGCTTGATCACGTACTTGGAGAACGTGTCGGCGATGGCCAGGATGTCGCGGTGGAAGTGCATGGTGGCCTTGGGGCGGCCGGTGGTGCCGGAGGTCGGCGCGAGCATCGCCACGTCGTCGCCCGCCGTGTCCACCGCGCTGAAGGCGTCGTCCTTGCCGGCGCAGCGCGCGTCGAGGTCGTGCTCGCCCGTCCCGCCGTAGCCCACCACCGGGAGCCCGGGCAGCGCCTCGTCGAGCTCCGCGAGGAAGCGGTGGTCGCAGACGGCGAGGTCCGGGCGGGTGATGCCGGCCAGCGCGGCGATCTCCGAGGCGCGCAGCAGCGCCATCGTGGTGACCGCGACGCCGCCGGCCTTGAGCACGGCGAGCCAGGCCACCACGAGCCACGGGTTGTTCGGGCCGCGCAGCAGCACCCGGTTCCCCGGTACCAGGCCCATGTCCTCCACGAGCAGCCGGGCGAGCCGGTTCGCCTTGCCCTGCACCTCGCCGTACGTCCAGGTCGCCTCGGGGGAGCGCAGGCAGGGACGGTCCGCGCCGAGACGCGCGATGGTGCCGTCGAGCAGCTCCGCCGCGGCGTTGAGCCGTTCGGGATAGTCGAGCTCCTCCAGATCGAACCGCAGCTCCGGCCACAGCTCCTGATCGGGCAGGTGATCCCGGCAGAACGTGTCGATGTGCGCTGAACGTGTAAGCCGCATCGCCGGCACTCCCTTGTGGGGCGTAACGCGAGATTCCCGAACCAACTCGGTGATCTAAGTATTGACGGGTCATACCCCCCGTCAATGCCCACACCCCACCCAAAAGATCGCCAACCCGCCCTCCCCCACTACCCGCACCCACCGCCCCGGCGCCCGCCCCGGTCACCCCACCACCCCCACCCCACCGGCCACCCGCCCAGTCAGGCCGCCCCGCCCCGGCCCCCCGGGGGCGTTAGGGGGCGAACAAGGGAGCACTACGGCCGCGGCCAGGTCGAAGGCCAGGTCGAAGGCAAGGTCGAAGGTGAGGCCGTCGCGCTGTTGACGGTGCTTTCGGCGCGGGGGATCGCGATCTCTCGGGAGCAGCGTGAGCGCGTCGAGGCGTGCACGGACCTCGACCAGCTCGGCGTCTGGGTCAAGCGGGCCGCGACCGCCTCCGACGCGGACGAGGTCTTCGCCTGACCCGTTCCCGATCCCCACAGTCGGGGGGAAGGGCTTCCTGACCTCCATGACACCCACGGCGTGGTGGAGGGGCGTTCCGGTGGGAGGCCCCTCCACGGAGCCGAGGGCCGAGGGTTGGGCGCCGAGGGCCGAGAGCTGGGGGCCGAGAGCTGCGGGCCGGAGGCCGGGGGCGGGCGCGGGGCTGGGGAGGCGGAGCTTAGGTGAGGCTGGCGAGGTAGTCGGCGGTCTTGTCGGGGTGGAGGATCCAGCGGTCGAAGTCCTCGGGGTGGGTGTAGCCGTCGGCAAAGCGCTGGGCGACGCGGGGGTCCTCGGCGGCCACGCCGAGCACCTGGAGGAAGTGCTCGGGCGGCGGACCGAGCAGCATGTTGCTGAAGTGGGTGCTGTGCCGCGCGTAGTCCCAGTACGCGTCGAACGTCTCCTGCATCCACGCGGGATCGAACGGCCGGTTCCCGTGCTCGAGGATGTGCCGCAGGTAGATCTCGGCGCAGTGCGCGGCGTTGTTGGCGCCCTGCCCGGCGATCGGGTCGTTGAGCACGACCACGTCCCCCATGCCGAACACGTGCGCGGTCGCCGACAGCGACCCCACCGGCTTGCGCACCATCGGCACATACCCCCCGTACAGCGTGCAGCGCGGGTCGGTCGGCACGGCGGCGTGCGCGGCGTCGGCCTCCCACGGGATGTACTCCCGGCACAGCTCGGTGCTGCGCTTGATGAACGCCTCCGGCGACGGCTTGTCCCCCCACACGTCCATCGCCCCGCCCGGCAGCGCCTCCCACAGCCAGATGTCGCACGCGCCGGAGGTGGTGTAGCCGGGCAGGTAGAACAGCTCACCCACGCCGGGCACCACGTTGATCCGCACCTGGTGCGTGTCCACCCCGGGCGGCCAGGTCATGCCGTGCATGTACATCGCGGCCAGCTGCCGCATCGGGCGGTCGTACGGGGACCGCTCCGGGTCCCGGTCGAAGAGCTCGACGAGCTCACCCTTGCCGGCCGCGATCAGCGTGAGGTCGTACAGCTCGGCGAGCCCCTCCAGGTCGGAGGTCATCACGCCGTGGTAGACGACGTTGCCGCCGCGCGACTCGAACAGCTCCAGCCAGCCGGCCATCTTGACCCGCTGGTCCACCGACTGGCCCTCGAACGCGGGCGCGAAACCCAGTGCCTTCGTGCCGGGCGGCGCCTGGTCCGGCGGCGCGGCGACCGACACGTTCATCTCCATGATCCGCGGCGTCTCGTGCTCCCACCGGTTGAGACCGTGGTCGCGCTCGATCGCCAGGCTCGGGCCGAAGAGGCACTGGGTGGAGGTTATTCGCCCGCCGCGCATCTCCTCCGGCGTACGGGCGGACATGATGGTGACCTCGTACCCGGCCGCCTGCAGGCACAGCCCCAGCTGCATGCCCGCCTGCCCGGCACCGATGATCAAGATCCTTCGCATCGATCTCTCCTTCGTGGCGGGGGACGAGCCCGCGTGAGGGTGGAGCCGGTCTTCAGGCTCCTACGGAGGCCAGGTAGGCGTCCACTGACTCGGCCTCCATGATCCAGTCCTGGAACTCGCCCGGATAGGCCGAGCCCCTGACGAATCGGTAGGCGACCTCGGGGTGCTCCACCGCGGCGCCGAGTACGCGCAGCAGATGCTCGGGCGGAGGGCCGAGGACCATGTTCGTGTACCGGGTGACCGGCCCGGCGTACTCCCAGTACTCCTCGAAGGTCTCCCGCATCCACTTCTCGTCGAACGGCCGGTCACCGTGCGCGAGGATTCGCTTCAGGTAGATGTCGGCACAGTGGCAGGCGTTGTTGGCTCCCTGGCCGGTGATCGGGTCGTTGGCCACGACGACGTCGCCCATGCCGAACACCAGCGCCGTGTCGGACAGCCGGCCCACCGGGTCGCGCACCACCGGGGCGTACCCGCCGATCAGGGTGGACCTGGCGTCGGTCGGCTCCGCGTCCTTGAACCTCTCGTACTCCCAGGGCAGGTACGTCCCCAGCAGCTCCAGCGTGCGCCGGAGGTGCTCGCCGGGGCCGGGCCGGTCGTCCCACACGTCGAGGGGGCCGCCCGGGATGGCCTCCCAGAGCAGGATTTCGCACGCCCCGGTGTGGGTGTAGCCGGGCATGATGATGGCCTCGCCGACCCCGGGCACGACGTTGATCCGCACGTGCGGCTCGGGGTACTCGGGCATCGGTGTCGAACCGTGCACGTAGATGCCGGCCAGGTGCCGCTGCGGACGGTCGTAGGGGGAGCGGCCGGCGTCCCGGTCGAACAGCTCCACGAGCTCGCCCTTGCCCGCGGCGATGATCGTCAGGTCGTAGAGCTCGCTCAGCCGCTCGAGGTCGGAGGTCATCGCCCCGTGGTAGACGACGTTGCCGCCGCGCTGCTCGAACAGCTCCAGCCAGCCGGCCATCTTCACCCGCTGGTCGACCGACTGTGCGTAGGAGTCCCACCGGCCGATGAAGGTGAAGCCCATGGTGCCAGGCGGAGCCTCGTCCGGCGGCGCCGCGACCGTGGACCGCTGCCCCACGATCCTCGGGGTGCTGGGCTCCCACAGGTCCAGTCCGTTCTCACGCTCGATGTCGAGGCTGGTCCAGAACATCACCTGCGTCGAGGTGACCCGGCCCGCTCGGATCTCCTCCGGGGTGCGGGCCGACATCATGGTGATCTCATAGCCCCTGGCCTGCAGACACAGCGCCAGCTGCAGCCCACCTTGTCCGGCTCCGACGATCAAGATCCTGCGCAACGCTGCCTTCCTTCCTGATTCGAAGCGGGAGAACGGGCGCGGACCGCGCGCCTACCGTCTGGCCAGCGTGCCTTGCTCCCCGGCGGCGTTCGCGCTGGCGACCTCCAGGGAGTGGGTCAGCGCCGTGACGAGCGTCTGGACGACGGACTGCCGGTCCCGCGCGTCGCAGGCGATGAGCGGCACGTTCTTCGACAGCCGCAGCGCCTCGCGGACCTCGTCGAGCGCGTGCGTCTGTACGCCGTCGAAGAGGTTGACCCCGACGATGAACGGCACGTCGGTGTCGTTCTCGAAGTAGTTGACCGCGGCGAACGAGGCGTCCAGCCGCCGGGTGTCGACGAGCACGACGGCGCCGCTGGCACCCCGGCACAGGTCGTCCCACATCTGCCAGAAGCGCGCCTGGCCGGGCGTGCCGAACAGGTAGAGCAGCAGGTCCTGGCTGAGGGTGATCCGGCCGAAGTCCATCGCGACCGTGGTGGTGGTCTTGTCGTCGTCGGTGTAGACCGCGTCGACCGTCTTGCTGGCCTGCGTCATCCACGCCTCGGTGTTCACCGGCGGGATCTCCGACACCGCGCTGACCAGGGTTGTCTTTCCGACTCCGAAGCCGCCAGCGACAACGATCTTGACCGAGGTCGGTAGCGGCGCACCCTCAGGCGAGGTCGCGAAGGCCATGAATGACTCTCTTCAGTACTCGCGGGTCGTACGGGGACGTGAGCGCCTCGGCGTTGAGCTCCAGCCGGCCACCGGCCGCGAGGTCCCCCAGCAGCACCCGGGTGACTCCCAGCGGCACGCCGCAGTTGGCGGACAGCTCGGCGACCGACTCCACGCCGTCGTGCGCGCGCTCGTACAGCGACCGCGCCTCCGGCAGCAGCCGCGCGGCGAACGCGGGGTCGTAGTGGGGCGCGCTGACCAGGGTGTGCACATGCAGCGTCTGACGGGTGCGGGTACGCCCGCCGGTCAGCACGTAAGGCCGCACCCAGGGATTGGCGGTCATCTCCAGCCTCTCGCGTCTGGCCCGGGGCCGGTCACGATGCGCTCCCCGCCGACATGCGGCGCAGGTCCTCGCGCATCTTGGGGGTGAGGACATGGCCGACGCTGTCGACCAGCTGGGCCATCCGGTACGCCACGGCCCCGAGGTTCGCGCCGTCCTGCACGTGAACGGCGAGGCCGGCAAGGCTGCCGATGCCCATGAACAGGAAGTGCCCGCCCGGGAACTTCAGCATGATCTGGTCGCAGCCGGTCTCCCCGACCTGCTTGGCGATGTTCACGCCCAGCGCGATGAGGCCACTGGTCATCGCGGACAGCGGGTCGGCGACGTCGTTGGACATGCCCGCCGAGGCGATCAGCGGAAGCCCGTCGGAGGACACCACCAGGGCATGTTTCACGCCGGGGGTCGAGGACGCGAAGTTATTGATCAACCAGCCGAACTCCTGGGGATTGCGCGGCTGGGCGGCGCTTGCCGGCATGTTCACTGTTCTTCCAGGTCGTCGTCGGCAGGGGTGGAGGTGGCGGGTGGGGGAGACGAGGGGGCGGCCGTGCCGGCCTGCCGTGCCTCCCTGTCGCCGCTGGTGAACGCGTCGAGGTCGGCCGCGAACGACGAGCGGGCCGCGGAGCCGGTCTCGGCGTCGCCGGTCTCGCCGGTCGTGCCGGCGGTCGTGCCCGGGGCGGCCTCGGCGGGGGCGCCGGGCGTGGCCTCGCCGGCCGGCCGTGGTGCGGCCCCGCCGCGCAGGCTCGTCCGGGTCCGCCGGGGCAGCTGTCCCGGCCGCTCCATGCCCGGCTCGTCCTCGGTGCCCGGTTCCGGGCGCGGCCGGAGGTCGCGGGTGAGCGGCTCGGCCGCCGGCGCGGCGTTCGGCAGCTGGGCCACGGTGAGCCGGGCGGACGGCCCGGTGTCGTGGTCGCCCGGACCGTACGAGCCCGCGGGCGCGAGCGCCGGCTGGGTGGACTGCGGGACCTCGCAGAGCAGCGCCGGCGGGATCACCGCCATGGCGATGGTGCCGGTGGTGCCGGGGCCGGGGGACTGGCGCACGGCCAGCCGTACGCCGATGCCGTGCTTGGCGGCGAGCCGGTGCACCACTGGGAAGCCGGTGTGCTTGCCGGTGTACTCGTCCACCTCGGGGACCGGCCCGGCGAGCACGCTGTTCAGCGTCGCCAGGTGGTCGGTGGCGATGCCGATGCCGGCGTCCTCGATGCGGATCATCACGCTGCCGTCGTGCGTCAGGTGCGCGCTGACCGTGACCGTGGTCGGCGAGTACTTCGTCGCGTTGTCGAGCAGCGCGGCGAGCAGCGACGCGACGTCGTCGGCGGCGTATGCGGGGACGGCGAGGTCGGTGACGGTGCCGATGGAGATCTGCGTGTAGCGCTCGATGGAGGACTCGGCGACCCGGATCACGTCGACCAGCGAGCTCGTGTACCCGGCCATCTCCTCGTTCCGGCCGCCGGCCAGCACGCGCAGGTCGCGGGCCGCCCGCCGCATCCGGGTCACGGCGTGGTCGACCTGGTAGAGGCGGTGCAGCCGGTCGGCGTCGTCCTCGTCCTTCTCCAGCCGGTCCAGCGCCGGGCGCAGATGTTCGGCGAGCACCAGCAGCTGCAGCGCGAACTGGTCCGCGATGCCCGCCCAGGCTCCGCTCGGCGCGGGTGCCGACGGCGGCTCGGGCGGCGTCGACGCGGGCGCGGGCGTGATCTCACCGTGCGGCACGGCGGCAGGCGGGGCAGCATCGGCAGGCGGCGCACCGTCGGCGGGGAGGGCCGGGCCTTCGGCGCCGGCGGCCGCCGCGGGGTCGTGCTCCGGGCGGCGCGACAGCAGGCCACGCCATCGCCCCCGCCTCATGATGGTCGCTTCTTCCTGCGAAAACTGCCGAGACGTGCGGTTTTTGGCAGCAATGTGGACCTCAGGACTCAATCGACCGGGAAACGACAAGGCAAGAGATTGGCACAGGAGCGCCCGGAGTGAAAGGCCGGAATCAGATTCTACTTCAACTTCCGGTGCGACCATTTTGCGGTGATTCATGCGAAATGTGCGGGTTTGAGGTGGCGAAATGCCCGATGGGGCCCGTCCGCATCGCTGCGCCGGGTGCGAACGATCACACCGGATCTCCCGCCGCGCCGAAGGGTCCGGGGGGGGGCGACACGCAGGGCCCGGCATGACAACAATGAGATCTCGTTGAGCGTCGTCACGTCCGTATTGGGATAGGACCCACGGCGGTACCGGCCGGCCGCCGCCGGGTGCGCGTACCTCGAGGAGGAAACAATGCGCAATCGTCCGTTCCCTCGAATAGGCGTCTCGGTACTCGCCGCGGTCCTGGCCCTGGGCGCGTGCGGCACCCGCAGTGAGGAGACCGGCGCCACCACCACACTGAAGATCGGCTTCGACGCGCCCACCACCGGGCAGTTGTCGGCCGTCGGGCTCGGCATGCAGCACTCCGCTGAGATGGCCGTCAAGGAGGCCAACGCGAAGAACCTGGTGCCGGGCGTGAAGTTCGAGCTCGTGCCCAAGGACGACCAGGCGACCCCGTCCATCGGGCAGCAGAACGCCAGCGCGTTCGTGGCCGACCAGGACGTCGTCGGCGTGGTGGGCGCGTACAACTCCAGCGTCTCGCAGTCCATGCAGCCGACCACGGCCTCGGCGAACCTGCTGCAGATCTCCGGCGCCAACACCAACCCCACGCTGACCCGCGGGGCGAAGCACAAGGACGCTCCGAAGCGGCCGTACAAGAACTACTTCCGTACGGTGACCACGGACGCCAAGGAGGCGCCCGCGGTCGCTCGGTACGCGTACAACGAGCTGAAGCTCAAGGAAGTCGCCACCGTCAACGACGGCAAGGTGTACGGCCTCGGCGTGATCGAGGAGTTCACCCACGAGTTCGAGAAGCTCGGCGGGAAGATCGTGGTCAAGCAGCAGATCAGCGACAAGGACACGGACTACTCCGCGGTCGTATCCAACATCAAGAGCTCGTCGGCCCAGGCGCTCATGTACGGCGGCGAGTACCCGCAGGCCGGCCCGCTGGCCAAGCAGCTCAAGGCGGCCGGCAAGGACATTCCCCTGCTCGGAAACGACGCGGTGTACGACGACGAGTTCATCGCGCTGGCCGGGGACGCGGCCGAGGGCGCGTACGTCGTCACCGCCGCGGAGCCGATCGGCAACTCGCAGGTGCAGCAGAAGTTCGTCACCGACTACAAGGCGGCGAGCCACAAGGAGCCGTACGGCATCTTCGGCCCGTACGTCTACGACGCGACGATGGCGATCATCAACTCGGTCGCCGCGGTGGCGAAGGCCGGCGACGGCAAGCTGCCCGAGAAGCCGGAGCTGCGCGCCAAGGTCACCGAGGCCGCGCAGAACGTCGCGTTCGACGGGCTCACCGGCAAGATCGCCTTCGACGAGTTCGGCGACAACAAGAACTACTCCGTGACCATGAACACCGTGAAGGACGGCAAGTGGTCGGTGGTCGGGCCCGTCGGCTGATCCATCCCCGTCGGAGGAAAACCGGGTGACCCTGACCGAGCTGCTGCAGCTCACCACCGGTGGCGTCGTGCTCGGCGCCATGTACGGCCTCATCGCCGTCGGCTACACGATGGTGTACGGCATCGTCCAGCTGATCAACTTCGCGCACGGCGAGATCTTCATGCTCGGCGCGTTCGGCGCGTTGTTCGTGTACGCGTGGGTGCCCGCGCTGCACGAGATCTCGCTGTGGCTGGCGCTGCCGATCATGCTCGCCGCCGGCACGGTGATCTCCGTGGTGGCCGCCGTCGCCGCGGAGCGGTTCGCGTACCGGCCGCTCCGCGGCGCCCCTCGGCTGGCACCGCTGATCACCGCGATCGGGCTGGCCATCGTGCTGCAGCAGCTCATCTTCCTGTACGCGCCGCTGCGGGAACTGCGGGACGATCGCTGGGAGACCACGGTGGGCGCCAAGCAGCCGCAGCTCTTCCCGCAGCTGCCGGGGGAGGCGCTGCAGCTCGGCGGGGTGACCGTGCAGTGGGCGGACGTGCTGACGCTCGGGTTCGCGGTGGTGGCGATGCTCGGGCTGGCGTACTTCGTGCGCCGCACCCGTACCGGCCGGGCCATGCAGGCCGCCGCGCAGGACCCGGACATCGCGCGGCTGATGGGCATCGACGTCGACAAGATCATCGTGATCGCGTTCGCCATCGGCGGGGCGCTGGCCGCCGCGGCCGGGCTCGCGCACGGGCTGCGGTACGGGCAGATCACCTTCGACATGGGCTTCATCGCCGGGCTCAAGGCGTTCACCGCGGCGGTGCTCGGCGGCATCGGCAACGTGTACGGGGCCATGCTCGGCGGGATCGTGCTCGGCGTGGTCGAGTCCCTGGCGGCCGGGGGGCTCAGCTATGTGGACGCCGTACAGCAGTTCGGCGGCGGCGCGTGGAAGGACGTGTGGGCGTTCGTCGTGCTCATCCTGGTCCTGCTGATACGCCCGCGGGGGCTGCTCGGCGAACGAACCGGGGACCGCGCGTGAGCGGAGCGGGGGCACGGCGCGCGATCGTGCCGGCGCCGGCGGCGGGGCGCGGGACCGTGGCGCGGGCCCTGGTCACGGCCGGCGCGGCCGTCTCCGCCGGCTCCACCTTCCTGCCCTGGACGTGGACCGCCAGCTTCCCCGGCGACCTCACCGTGGCCGGGTACCCGGGCGGCAACCAGGTGATCACCCTGGTCGTCGCGCTGGTCATGCTGGCGTACTGCGGCGCCGCGTACGGCCTGCCGGGCCTGCGCGCGCTCGCCCCGCGCGGCGCCACCCCCGCGCTGCGCGCGCTCGCCCTGGCGCTGGCCGTCTCCACCGGCTACGTCCTCGCCGCGATCGCGATCACGCTGGGCGGGCTGGTCAACTGGGTGCCCGGCTCGTGGGTGGCGGCGGTGGCCGTCCTCCTCACGCTGCTCGCGGCGCTGGCCCTGCCGGACGACCGGCGGGACGCGCCGCCCCCGGCGCCCGGGCCGCGCTGGCGGGAGACCCTGGTGGTCTTCGCGGTGCTGCTCGGCGGCCTGGTGCTGGCCGACTACGGGCTGGCCACCGAGCACACGGAGCAGTTCATCGGGTACGTGCTCGCGCTCGGCTTCGCGGTCCGCGGGCTCGGGGTCAGCGGCCTGCCCGCGGTGATCTCCGCGCTGATCGCCCGCAACCGGGTGGCGACCTCGGTGGCGGCGCTCTGCGCGGGCCTGGCGTTCGCCGTCATCCAGACCTCCGGCGCGTACACCTCGCTCGCGGCCAACGTGCTGATCTTCGGCGCGGTGGCGCTCGGGCTGAACATCGTGGTCGGGCTGTCCGGGCTCCTCGACCTCGGGTACGTGGCGTTCCTCGGGGTCGGCGCGTACGCGGGCGCGCTGGTCTCCGGGTCCACGTTCTCCCGGTTCACCGGGACGCCGCTGCCGTTCTGGGCGGCCGTACTGATCGGCATCGCCGTCGCCGTGCTGGCCGGGGTCGTGATCGGCGCGCCGACGCTGCGGGTGCGCGGCGACTACCTCGCCATCGTCACACTCGGCTTCGGGGAGATCTTCCGGATCGTGGTGAACAACCTGGACGGCGTCTCCGGGCCGCAGCTCACCAACGGGCCCAACGGCATCCCGAACATTCCGGACCTGGTGATCTTCGGGTACGACTTCGGCGAGGAGCACACGGTGCTCGGCGTGACGTTCGGGCGCTTCACGAACTACTACCTGCTGCTCGTGTTGGTCATCGCGGTCATGGTGTTCGTCTTCGCCCGGGTCGGCGACTCCCGGATCGGCCGCGCCTGGGTGGCGATCCGCGAGGACGAGGTGGCCGCGCAGGCCATGGGCGTCAACACGTTCCGGCTCAAGCTGCTGGCCTTCGCGCTCGGCGCCGCGATGGCCGGGCTCGCCGGGACCGTACAGGCGCACGTCACCACGACCGTCACGCCGGACCAGTATCAGTTCCTGTCCACGGCGCCGCCAAACTCAGCGTTCCTGCTGGCCGCCGTGGTGCTCGGCGGGATGGGGACGATCACCGGGCCGCTGCTCGGCGGCGCGCTGCTGTTCGTGATCCCGGAGAAGCTGGAGTTCTTCGAGGACAAGCAACTGCTGCTGTTCGGGCTCACGCTGATCCTGATGATGCGGCTGCGGCCGGAGGGCATCGTGCCGAACCGGCGGCGGCAGCTGGAGTTCCACGAGGAGGAGATCGCGGGCCGGGAGGGCCGCGCCGTCGCGGGGGTGGGCGCGTGACGGTGCTCGACGCACGTGGCGTGACCATGCGGTTCGGCGGGCTGACCGCGGTGAAGGGGGTTGACCTCAGCGTCGCGGAGGGTGAGATCGTCGGGCTGATCGGGCCGAACGGGGCCGGGAAGACGACGTTCTTCAACTGCCTGACCGGGCTCTACACGCCGACCGCAGGGGAGGTGCGGTATCGCGGTTCCCGGCTGCCCGCCCGCCCGCACGAGGTGACCCGCGCCGGGGTGGCCCGTACGTTCCAGAACATCCGGCTCTTCCCGAACATGACCGTGCTGGAGAACGTCCTGGTAGGGCGGCACGTACGGATGCGTGAGGGGTTGTTCTCGGCCATCGGCCGCAGCCCGCGCTACCGGCGTGCCGAGCGGGAGGCCCGGGAGGCGGCGCGGGAGCTGCTCGACTTCGCGGGCATCGGCGGGCAGGCATCGTCGCTGGCGCGCAACCTGTCGTACGGCGACCAGCGGCGGCTGGAGATCGCCCGCGCGATGGCGTCGGGCCCGGGCCTGCTGCTGCTCGACGAGCCGACCGCGGGGATGAACGCGCGGGAGACCCGGCAGGCCCGTGACCTGGTACTGGCGATCCGCGGCCGGGGTGTCGCGGTGGTGGTGATCGAGCACGACATGCGCTTCATCTTCGGCGTCTGCGACCGGGTGGCGGTGCTCACCCAGGGCGAGAAGCTCGTCGAGGGCGCGCCGGCGGAGGTGCGGGCCGACGAGCGGGTGATCGCGGCGTACCTCGGCACGCCCGCCGGCGACGGGCCGGGCGGCGCGGCGCGGGGGGAGGGGGACTGATGGCGCTGCTCGAGGTGGAGGGGCTGCACGTCGCGTACGGAAAGGTCGAGGCCGTGAAGGGCATCTCGCTCTCGGTCGGCGCCGGGCAGGTGGTGACGCTGATCGGCGCGAACGGCGCGGGCAAGACCACCACGCTGCGGACGATCTCCGGGCTGCTCGGCCCGTCTGCCGGGACGGTCGGCTTCGACGGGCGGCCGCTGGCCGGGGTGCCCGCGCACGAGATCGTCGCGATGGGGCTGTCGCACGCGCCGGAGGGGCGGCGGATCTTCCCGCGCATGACGATCGAGGAGAACCTGCTGCTCGGCGCGTTCCTGCGGCGCGACGCCGGGGTGGCCGCGGACGTCAAGCGGGTGTACGACCTGTTCCCCGTGCTGGGGGAGCGGCGTTCTCAGGCCGCGGGCACGCTGTCCGGCGGCGAGCAGCAGATGCTGGCGATGGGCCGGGCGCTGATGTGCCGGCCCAAGATGATCATGCTGGACGAGCCCTCCATGGGCCTCTCGCCGATCGTCACCCAACTGATCATGTCCACGATCGCGGACCTGCGGTCCGAGGGCATCACGATCCTCCTGGTCGAGCAGAACGCCCAGGCCGCCCTCACCCTCGCCGACCACGGCCACGTCATGGAGACCGGCCGCATCACCCTCTCCGGCACCGGCCCCGACCTCCTCACCAACGAAGCCGTCCGCAAGGCCTACCTCGGCGAAGACTAACCCCACCCACGCTGACCCCACCCACGCTCGCGGAACGACGCCTCAGTCCTCGAAGAGCCGGCGGAAGCCGTTCTCCTCGGCGCGGTGGGTCGCGGTGTAGCCGTGGCGGGGGTAGGGCGGGGGTAGTACGTGAGGTTCTCCGTCATGGCCTCGTTGGTGTAAAGGCGGATCTCGCCCCGCCCCAGTCGGCGCGCCTCGTCCTCGGCGAGGCCGAGCAGTCGTCCGCCGAGGCCGGTGCCCTGCGCGTCCGGGTGCACGGCCACGTTCTCCAGCAGCAGGTGGTCCACGTACGGGACCAGCACGAGCAGCCCCACGACCCGTCCGCCGCCGTCCTCGGCGACCCAGGTGTGCCCGGCCGCGACGGCCGCGGCGTAGTCGGCGGTCATCGGG
>WHSL01000255.1 GCA_009380095.1 Streptosporangiales bacterium
CGTCTCAGTGCAAGGTGCCCCCTGCAGGATTCGAACCTGCGCACACGGCTCCGGAGGCCGTTGCTCTCTCCCCTGAGCTAAGGGGGCGGCACGCCCGCGGACCGTAAGTCCGGGGACGCAGAAAGATTACCAGCATCGGAGGCACGCCGAGACGTCACGCGGAACCACCGGCGGCGACGTACCGGAGCCAGTAGTGTCGCGACCGTGGGAGAGGCGCTGGGACGGGTGCTCGTCGTGGACGACGACGAGGTGATCAGGCAGCTCATCGCGGTCAATTTGACCCTCGAGGGGTTCGATGTGCACACCGCGGTGGACGGTCAGGACTGCCTCGATCGGGTTACCGACGTGGCGCCCGACGTCATCACGCTGGACGTGATGATGCCGCGGCTGGACGGCTGGGTCACCGCCGTGAAGCTGCGCGACGATCCCAAGACCAGCGACATCAAGGTCGTGCTGATCACCGCGCGGGCGCAGGACGACGACCTGCGGCGGGGCGAGGTCATCGGCGTGGACGCGTACGTGACCAAGCCGTTCGATCCGGGCGAGTTGATAAGAGTGGTGCGCCGGCTGGCCGGCGCGGGCCCGACGGCCGCTGAGCACTGAACGCCGCCCCGCTCCACCCACTCAGTCGTCGAGCCGGGCGACCAGGGTCCGGGGTGCCTGGAGGCGGTACGCGTCCGTGATCAGTTCGGTGAGCTCGGTCCAGTCGACGGTGGGAAGGTCGAGGCGTACGCCGACCCAGCCCCTCGGTCCGACGTAGGCGGGGACGTAGAAGCGCTCCGGATCCGATTGGACCAGGGCCTCCTGCTCGCCCGGCGCGGCCTTCAGCGCGACGCCGATGACGCCGTCGCCGAGGTGGTCGTCGGGTACGACAACGGTTCCGG
Organism: Streptosporangiales bacterium; assembly: GCA_009380095.1. Taxonomy (GTDB): domain Bacteria; phylum Actinomycetota; class Actinomycetes; order Streptosporangiales; family Streptosporangiaceae; genus WHSL01. The sequence goes on from WHSL01000255.1 coordinate 885, forward strand.
TCCGCGGCGGGCCGCGCGAGCAAAACTCCGGCTATACACACTCCGGCGATGCGGAGTGTGTATTGTTGCGGCATGGCGCGACTCAACATCACCCTCCCCGATGAGCTTGCGGCCACGTTGCAACAGCTCGCTGAGGACAAGACCATCCCCTCGGTCTCCGGATTCCTCGCCGAGAGTGCACGTCTGAAGCTCGCCTATCTCCGCGACGCGTCCACCCTCGACGAGATCTTCGGGCCGCCCGACCCGGCCGAGCAGGAGCTTGTTGAGCATCTCGTCCAAGGCGGCAGGCTGCACGACCGGAACGTGGCTTGATCACCGGACACGTCTTCGACGCCAGCGCGCTCCTCGATCTCGCCACTGGCAAGACCATTTATGTCCGCGCGCGACTGCGCGCCTCCATCGCCGAGCACGCCACCATCGTGATCCCGACCGCAGCGCTCGCCCGCGCCTGGCAGCTCGTACCGGACCATGGCCGTACCGTGCTGGAGCGCCTGCCCAGGATGCAGGTCGTCCATGTCGACGACCTCGACGACGTGATCGCCCATCAGGCTGGGCTGCTCGCCGCCGCCGTCCCCGGCCTCGAGGTGGACGCGGCGCAGGCGGCCTGGTCAGCGCGGTGGCGGCGCTGGCCGCTGATCACCGCTACAGCGGACAGCTACCGCGACGTGACGGGCGTACGGGTCGAACAGATCCCCTGACTCTCCCCCCTCCCTCTCACCCGCGTCCGAGATTTCCAGCGGATTGACGTATCAGACTGAAGCTCGAATGGGTGTTCGACTACAGTCGTTGTCATGGATGTTCGGGGGGCTCCAGACGTTGCGGTCCTGGCGGAGATGCCGCCGGGCCCCGAGCTCGCGGCGCTGCTCGCGGGCTTGGACCGGCGCGGCCTGTGCGGCGACGCTCTGGTCGATGTGGCGCGGGCCGAGCACCGGCTCATCGCCCACATCCAGGCCGGCCAGCTGGCGACCTTGGTGGAGATCGGGCTGCGTGACGGCCTCGACGCCGGCGACCCGTCCCGCATCCGCCGCGTCACGCATCCGGGTGAGTTCGCCGGCGACGAGATCCGTTTCCCCTCACCCTGACGAGGCGGGCGGCGGACAGGCTGTTCGAGCTGGCGTGGGACCTGATCGATCGCCTGCCCACCGTGTGGGAGTCGCTCTCGGCCGGCCGGATCGACCTGGCCAAGGCCCGCGTGTTCTCCGACTGGCTGGTCAACCTCGCGGATGAACACGTGCAGACGATCGCGGCCCGCGTGCTGGTCGAGGCCCCGGGCTTGACGACGGCGGAGATCGTGGACCGCATCAAGCGAGAGGCGATCGCCATCGACCCCGACTGGGCCCGCCGCAAGTACGAAGACCAGATCAAGCACCGCCGGGTGGTCAAGTCCGTCAACCCCGACGGCACCGCCAACCTGTCGGGCTACGACCTCCCCCTCGATGAGGCCGCCACCGCCAAGGCCAACGTCGACCGGCTCGCCAAGTCCGCCAAGTCCGCGGGTGACCCGCGCGGCATGGACGCCATCCGGGCCGACCTCTTCCTCGGCCTCCTGGAAGGCCGCTACCAGCACCAGACCGACGCCCAGATCATCACCGACCTCCTCCACCGCGCCACCACCCGGCCCGACGATCCCGACGACACCGCCGACAACGACACAGCAGTCAGCAAGGGCGACGATCCGGCCGAGCGACACACCCCGGTCCGGGACACCCGAGCGCCGCGCGTCGCCCACGAAGATGAACCAGACGACAACCTCGTCCCCGAAGACCAGGTCCGGCCCGACCACGACCCAGACGCTGAGGCGCAGATGGAGGCCCGGCCTGGCACACCACCCGAGCCGCCGCCCGGCACCACATCACCGATCCACACCCCGCCCGGGCCGCGGTCGCGGTCGCGGGCACGGCCGCAGTCGCGGTCGCGGTCGCGGGCACGGGTACGGGCGCAGACCAAGGCGCGGCCCCAAGCACGACCCGAGGCGCGACCTCAGGCGCGACCGCGGGTGGGGGTCGAGGTGCGGGTCCGGCTGTCGACCCTGCTCGGATACGACGATCTGCCCGGCGACGTGCCCGGCTGGGCGCCCGTGCACGCGCATCTCGCCCTCCGCATGGCCGCCGACCAAGTCCGCGGCGAATGGCGATACGCCATCGTCGATGACGCCGGGTGCCTCATCGACGAAGGCATCACCCGCGCCCGCCCCACCGGCTGGACCACCGACGCCCGGCCGTGTGCCGGCGGCATCGTGGAGATCGCTGTCCCTCAGGACCTGCTCAACGAACTGGCCGCCGATCCGGACGCGGCCAGCCCCTGGGCACCGGTCATCACCGACCTCGCCCACCGGACCGACGACGACCACAACGACATCGCACGACGCTTCCCCCGCGCCGGGCTACGGCGGCACACCCAGATCCGCGACCGGCGGTGTGGTGCACCCGGATGCCGGGCGCCCGCACACGCCACCGAAGCCGACCACATCCACGCCTATGCCGCCGGAGGCGTCACCAGCGCCGCGAACCTGCAGTCGCTCTGCCGCCACGATCATCGGCTCAAGGACGCCGGCGGGTGGCACGTCGCCCGGGCCGGCGACGGCGGCCACACCTGGACCAGCCCGAACACCGCCACCAGGTACCACGTCCCACCTCGCCCCATCCTCTACAACCTCCCCCGCCCCCGGTCCGCCACCCGGCAGGAACGCGGAGCGGGCGGACCGCAGACCGGAGAGGCCGCACAACCCGCCGCATAGAACAGCCCGAAGCCGGTGAGCTCGACGACCCCACAGTCATCGAGCATGCCGTCGTGCCCACGCGCCCAAGCAGCAATCGACGGCATGGTCACAAAGCCTCCGGCGACCGGACGACGGGGTACCGCGGGAGCTGGGACCTGGCGCGGGCCTGCAGAGCGACGGGAGGGGCAAAGCGACATGGGCCGGGTGTCTAGGGCCGGGTGTCTAGGGCCGGGGTTGGGGATCGGGTTGGGGATCGGGTGGGGGTGGATCGCCGGCGGGCGCGACCGATCCCAGCCAGAGGCGGTCTCGGGCCCGCGTCATGGCAACGAAGAGCTGCCGCCGGACGAGCTCCCCGCGTTCCCGGGCCACGGCCCCGTCTCCGGCGACCTGGGCCAGGAACAGGTCGACGCGGGGCAGGAAGACCCGCTTGAACTCGAGCCCCTTGGCCCGCCGGAACGTACCGAGCTTCACCGCGGGCACAGGCCGACCGTCGTACTGCTCCAGCCTGACCACCGGGATCCCCGCGCGCACCAGCCGGCCCTGATAGTGGTTCACGGACCGAAGCGAACCGCACAACAGCGCGGCACCCGGCAACGCCCCCTCCTCGCGCAACTCCCGGAGCGCATCCATCAGCCGGCGATCATGCTCGGCGACATCCGCGGCCGTGACCCGGACGACCTGCCCGTCGCGCAGCTCGGAGTGCACCGTTCTGCGGCCGTCGGTACTCGGCCCGTCCAGGTCGTCGTACGCGTCGCCGGCCACCAGCTCGAGGGCGGCGCCGAGGATCTCCGTGGCGTTGCGGTAGTTGGTCCGCAGCACCGCCCCGCGTCCCTTGATGTCGAGGCCGGCCTCGGCCAGCCGGAAGCCCCCAGGATAGACCGCCTGCTGCCCGTCGCCGATCAGCAGCAGCCCGTTGCGGCGGTCGCCGGCCAGCCGATGGAGCAGCCGCACCCCGGCGAGGGTCAGATCCTGCACCTCATCGACGATCACGGCGCCGTACGGCGGGTCCAGCGGACGCTCGACGACCTCCTCCAGCGCCCGGAGCAGCAGGTCATTGAAGTCGTGTACGCCACGCTCGGCGAGCAACAGCTCGTACTCCTCATAGAGCAGCCAGGCAGCCTCCCGATGCGCGGGCCGCAACGCCGTACGGCGCCCATGCCGCGGCACCGCGCGATACTCCTCCAGCGAGCGCAGCCCACGCCCCTTGATGACGTGGTCGATCTCCTCCCGCCAGTAACCCGGGGCCGGGTCGATGTCGCCGAGTACGCCGTCCCGGCCGGCGGTCACCCAGGCGCGCGCGAACGCGTCCTCGGCCCGGTCACGGTTGACGTTCATCCGGATGCCGCGGGCGGTCAGGAACGACTGGGCCCACGCGTGCAGCCCCGTGAACTCGGCCCGGCCCGCGAGCGGCCCGGCCAGCCGCTCGCACAGCCGGCCGAGAACCCGCGGCAGGTTCTTCGCGTACGTCACGTACAGCACCGGCCCGGCGTCCCGTGCGGCCAGATACGCGGCTCGATGCAGCCCGACGACGGACTTTCCGGTGCCGGCCGGGCCGCTGATCCGGGCGGGGCCGTTCCAGTCGCGCCGGACGAGACCGATCTGATCGGGGTGCAGGAACGTCATCCACCGCTCGATCGGCTCGCGCAACAGTGCCCGCAGGGTCGCCCGCTGGACCTCCGCGACGTCGAAGAGCTCGGTCTGTTCCGTGCCGTCCGCCGCCGGTTCCGCGTCGAGGCCGGTCTCGGCGTGCGCGGGGAAGGCCTGCTCGAGGAGGTGCGTCACCGTACGCACCCGCTGCGACGTGAGGTGCTTCCGGTCGGCCTGCAGCGCGGGCACGACGTCGGGTTCGCCCAGGAGGCGGACTCCGGAGAGGCGTGTGTTCAGGCGGTGTCCGGCGAAGACGAGCAGCGGATGAACCGCCACGGGCGTCAGCCCGAGCGTGGCGGCCTTCTCCTCCGCGATCCGGGTGACGGCGAGCAGCTTGTCGATCTCGGCGTCGCGGATCCGGCCCGCGGCGGTCAGGTGACCGCCTTCGACCACAGGGGTATCGCGCCACCGTTTGATGTCGAGGACGTACACGCCGCCGGGCCCGATGAGGATCATGTCGACGTTGGCCGACGCCGTACCGGGCCAGTGACGGTCGACGAGGAGACGCCAGCCCGCGGCGGTCAGACCGGCGAGCGCGGAGGCCACCCGGCGCTCCGACCGTGCGGCGGCCTCGAACCGCCCGGCCTGCTGATACGCCTGCTGCGCCTTACGCGCCCAGGCGATGCCGATCCTACGTGCGCGGCGCGCGGCCGCATCGGCCGAGCCTCCTGCCGCCATCCACTCACTCACCCTCGGTAGCGCGACACTCACGATCCCACGATGACGGTCCACAGATAGTGGATGAGCCGCCCGGTGATCGCCTCGTGGCCGGGAACGGCCGGGGCGAACGATCTTGCCGAAGAACACCCGCTGCGGGCCGACCACGCCGGAACGGGAACGGGGCGCGCCACCGCTCCAGGTGGACGCGAAGTACGCGTCCCCAAGCGCGGAACGGGCCTCCGGCGTGACCTCAAGGTTGGCGGTCGCGCCGGAATCCACCGGTTTCCCCGGGATTCACAAGAACGCCATTCTCCGCATTTCGGATGTCCGAGTCGTGACCCGCACACGTTTCCATGGCATAACGGCCGAAACGCAGCTCTTGCGCAGCGCGATTACTCAGGTGGAGTCTTCCGTCACTCGGCCATATCGGACAGTCGACGTACGGAACGACCTGGCGGCGCGCCGGACCGGCGGGGCCGCCCCACCCCCTCACCCGCAGAGAGGCACGATGCGCACACGAACCATCCTCGGGCTGGCAACCGCCATGCTCCTTGCCCTGGGGACCGGCACCGCCATGACCGCCGCACAGGCCGACGACACAGACTCCGCGCAAGGCACTACTTACCGGCCGATCGCCTCCGGCGTGAGCCCCTCCTGGTTCACCGCCGACTTCCAGCGGCGACTGCTCGCCTCGGGTACGGACGGCGTCCGCCTCCCCAAGGGAGCCACCCTCCCCGGCGGCATCGTCGAGGACCAGGCCGTCGGCCTCGCCACGACCGGCATCCGCCCAGGTCAGTGGCTGCTGACCCTGCTCGGCAGCGATGGCAGCGGGGACACGCTCGGCTGGTGCTCGGCCAACTTCGTGTTCAAGAAGAGCTCGACCTGGGGGTTGGGCACCGCGGGGCACTGCGGGCCCGTGGGCAAGCCGGTGAGCGCGTACGTCGTCCCGCCGCCGAGCTCCGGGAAGCTGCCGGGCCTGTACGTGATCGGCAACATCAGCGCCTCCCGGGACCACGGGATCGGCGACGACTTCGCCATGATCACGATCAAGCCGGAGTTCGCCTCCTGGATGAACCCGACCATGCCGGTCTGGGGTGGCCCCTCCGGTGCGTTCACCGGCGGTGACGTCGGCACTCCGGTGAAGCACTTCGGGCATGGTGCCGTGATCGGCACCGGCGGTACGCCGCGCGTGGGCGCCGCGTTGCGCTGGGACATCGCGGGTGGGGACGGCTTCTCCTGGGCCGGGGCGGCGGCACCGGGCGACTCGGGTTCCGGCGTGCTCGCCGGTCTCGGGACCGCGGCGGCCGGCGACCTCACGCACATCGCCGTGGACGTCAACGGCAACGTCATCGGGATCGCCGGGACCCGGATGTCACGCATGCTCGAGATCGCCAAGGGCTGGAGCCTCGCGCCGGGCTCCCTACTGCCTGTCTGAGTCCGGTACATTCCGCGCATCGAGCCGGGGTTCCCGCAGCGTGCGGGGACCCCGGCTTCTTTCGTGCCCGATGTGGCAGAAAGTGGCTCTTGACCGCGCTCCCAGGCGCGTTACGGTGCGTCAGAAAGCGCATTCAGAAAGCGCTTTCTCTTGGGGTGGGAGCCCTCGGTTCCTTGGGGCCGTCCGCGGCCCACCGGCACTCAGGGGAGACCGCCCACGGACCGCCCGAAGATCACGCCAGAGGTCACGACGCAGATCACCACAGAGATCACCAC
>WHSL01000231.1 GCA_009380095.1 Streptosporangiales bacterium
CCCGCGGTCTGGAGTGAGCCGGCCGTGGGCCGCAGCAGGCCGGCGACCAGCCTCAGCAGGGTCGACTTGCCGCTGCCGTTGGTGCCGATCAGCCCGGTGCGGCCCGGGCCGATGGAGAAGTCGAGGCCGTCGAACACGACGGTGCCATCCGGCCAGCTGAAGGACAGGCCGGAACTTTCGATGAACGTGGATGACATGGGCGGCTCCCGCGACGCTCGTGATCGATGAACAGCGCATGGAGACACCGCGATCACAGCGAGGGGTCAGCTGGGCCCTGCGGAAAGGCTTCACTGAGGTCGGCATCCGCGCAGCACGAAGCTCGAACGCGGTGTCTCGGACCTCAGTTCTTCAACGGCCTACTTCCGACGACGTCAGGGCGTTGCCCACGGTACGGAGAGGGAGACGATCGCGCAACGGAATTTATTCCGGGTCCGGCAGGTGCTTCTCATACCAGCGGTCGGCGTACGGGCGGTCGGCGGCCCACGGGGCGGCCTCGTGATACCCGTTCGCCGTGTAGAGGCTGCGCGCGTGGGTGAGGTCTTCCCGCGTCTCCAGCAGCATCCGCGTGGCGCCGAGCCCGGCCGCCGCCTCCTCCACCGCTGTGAGCAGGAACCGCCCGCCGCCGGTGCCGCGCGTCTCCGGCGCCACGAACATCCGCTTGACCTCGGCGACCCTGGGCTCCAGCAGCCGCAGCCCGACGCAGCCGGCCGGGCGGCCGCCGTACCGGCCGAGCAGGAACAGCCCGCGCGGCGGCGCGAGGTCCGCGTTGCCGTCGTCGGCCATCTCCTTCTCGATCTCCTCGGGCCGCGACGGCCTGCCGTAGTAGCTCGCGACGAGGTCGTCGAAGTATCGCCAGAGGATCGCGCTCGCCTCGGGCCCGGTCACCGGGACGGTCTCGATGGTCCAGTGCTGCGCCACGACCTCCATCATGCGGGACGCGGGTCCCTAGTCGGGACGCGGGTCCTTGGGGAGGCCGAGGACCCGTTCGGCGATGATGTTGCGCTGGATCTGGTTGGTGCCGCGGGCGATGCGCCGGCCGCGGCTCTCCAGGAAGGCGCGCTGCAGCTCGTCCACCGGATAGCCGTCGCCGGGCGGGCGCTCCAGCCCGGCCAGGCCCTGCAGCTCCAGCGCGGCGGCGCCGAAGTCGGCGTGCAGCTCCGACCAGTTCAGCTTGTCGATGGCCAGCAGCGCGGCGACCGGCTCGCCGGCCCGCAGCTCGTCGACCGCGCGGACGCCGCTGCACCGCATCAGCTGGATCCGCCCGTACAGCCGGGCCAGCGTGTCCCGGACGCGGGGATCGTCCAGGCGGCCCTGATCTCGGAGGCGCCCGGCCAGCCTGTCGAACTCCATCAGGTAGCCGAGGTGCTGGGTGCTGATCTCCCCCGCACGCTCGGCGCCGAGCGTGGTCATCGCCACCCGCCAGCCCGAGCCGAGCCCGCCGATGACGTTGGACAGCGGGGCGCTCGCGTCGGTGATGAACTCCTCGCAGTAGCCCTCGCCGCCGCTCATCATCCGGATCGGCCGCACCTCGATGCCGTTGTCGCGCATCGGCACCAGCACGTACGACGGGCCGCGGTGTCGCTCCGCCGTGGGGTCCGTACGGCACAGCAGGAACATCATCGAGGCGTGCTGCGCCCCGGACGTCCAGATCTTGTGACCGTTGATCACCAGCCGGTCCCCGTCCACCTCGCCGCGGGTGCGCAGCAGCGCGAGGTCGGAGCCGGCCTCGGGCTCGGAGAAGCCCTGGCAGTAGATGTCCTCGCCGGACAGGATGCGGGGCAGGAAGTGCCGCCGCTGCTCCTCGCTGCCGTGCGCGAGGATCGCCGGGGCGACGAGCGTCTCGCCCATCCCCAGCCGTGGCCGGGAGGTGCCGGCCCGGGCGAACTCCTCGTTGACCGCCATGCACTCCAGCTCGCCGAGCCCGCGCCCGCCATACGTCTCCGGCCAGGACAGGCAGAGCCAGCGGCCCTTCCGCAGCAGCTCCACCCAGCGCCGCTCGGGTTCGCCGGCGTGGTGGCTGTGCGGCGGGTGCGCCCCGTACGGCGCTACGGCGGCCGTGCGGTGCTCCGCGAGCCAGCCGCGCACCTCGGCGCGCAGCTCCGGGAAGTCCTCCTCGGTGACGGACATCGCGGCTCCTTCTGCGGGGGTCACAGGCCGGCCAGGTCGGCGGGCCGGGCACGGTGCTCGGCGGTGCCGCCGAACAGGGAGCGGTCCGTGGCGGCCCGCTTGTAGTGCGGGTGCGCCTCGTGCTCCCAGCTGTAGCCCAGGCCGCCGTGGATCTGGATGGTCGCGCAGGCCGCGTCGAAGTACGCCTCGTCCGCGTGCGCCTTCACCAGCGAGGCGAGCAGCGGCAGCTCGGCCGGGGCGGCGGCCACCGCGTGCGCCGCGTACCGGACCGCGGACCGGACCGGCTCGATCGCCCGCAGCACGTCCGCGCAGGCGTGCTTGACGGCCTGGAACGACCCGATCGGCCGGCCGAACTGGGTCCGCGTGCCGGCGTGCGCGACGCTCAGCTCCAGGCACCGTGACGCGCCGCCCACCTGCTCGGCGGCCAGCGCCAGCGCGGCGAGGTCGCGCAGCCGCGCGGTGTCCGCGCCGATCCCGGGCGGGCCGAGCGGCCGCGCGGACGCCCCGTCGAGGCGTAGCCGGGCCAGCGGCCGGGTGAGGTCGATCATGTCGCGGCGGTGGCGGGTGACGCCGGGCGCCTCGCCGGCCACCACGAACCAGGCGGTGTCGTCCGCGGTATCGGCCGGGATCAGCAGCAGGTCCGCGGTGTGCCCGTCGAGGCGATCTCGCCGCTCAGGGTCCAGCCGCCGGCGGCGTCTCTGGCCCGCACGTCCACGCCGTCCAGCGCAACCGTGGCCGTACGGTCCCCGGATGCCAGCTCCGGTAGCAGCTCCGCCCGGGCTCGGGTGTCGGCCGTCACGGACAGGCAGGCGACCGCGAGCACCGCGCTGGACAGCAGCGGCGTGCCGATCGGGTGCCGCCCGCTCTCCTCGAGCAGCAGCACGGCCTCCGGCCAGCCCAGCCCGGTCCCGCCGTACTCCTCCGGGACCAGCGCGCCCGCGATGCCCAGCTCGGCGCACATCTTCCGGTACAGCTCAGGGTCGGTCCCGGCCGGCGACTCCATGACCGTACGGACCCGCTCCGGCGTGACCTCGGCGGTGAGGAAGCCCCGTACGGCCGCCACGAGCGCGCGCTGCTCCGCCCCGACCGCCAGGCTCATCGCGTCACCACCCCGAGGGCACCCGCCGGGTCCGCGCCCGCGGCCTCCTGTACCGCCCGGACCACCGGCTTGTCGCAGGCCGCGATCCGCCGGTGCAGGCCCTGCCAGCCGGCGCCGAACCAGGCGCGCCACTCCGGGTCCATCGGGGTCCCGGCCGCCTTCATGTCGATGCCCGAGCAGAGGCTACCGCCGGCGCCGCGGATCACGATCGCGGTCACCTCCGCGTCGTCCGCGGCGGAGTCGAGCGCGGCGGCGAGCCCGTCCAGCGACTCCAGGGTGAGCGCGTTGCGCCGCTCCGGGCGGTTCAGCACGATCTCCGCGACCCCGCCGGACCGCTCCACCAGCACCGGATCGTCCATCGTCGCCGTCCTTCCGCCGGTCGGGAACCGGCCCTCATCACACGTACGTCGGTGCGCCCGGGTCAAAGTCCGATCGGCGAACGAGCCGATCGGACGGGCCTATGAGATGTGCTCTCGGCCCCAGAATCAGGTCGGCGATACTCGGGATGTGGATCTGCGCCAGCTCGAGTACTTCCTCGCCGTGGCGGAGCACGGTGGGGTGACCCGCGCCGCCCGCGCCCTGCGGGTGGCGCAGCCGTCGCTGTCGGACGCCGTACGGGGCCTGGAGCGCGAGCTCGGCGCGGAGCTGTTCCACCGGCTCGGCCGCGGGGTCGTACTGACCACGGCGGGCGAGGCGCTGCTCGGCCCGGCCCGGCGCGCGCTGCGGGACCGCGCCGCCGCCCGCGCCGTGCTGGGCGACCTGGCCGGGCTGTCCGGCGGGCGGCTGGACATCCTCGCCTGGTCGGTGGTCTCCACCTACCCACTGGCCGAGCTGGTCGCGGCGTTCCGCCGCCGCCACCCCAAGGTGAGTGTGCACATCACGGACCTGCGCGACGAGGACGAGGACGCGGTCGGGACGCTGGTCCGCGACGGGCACTTCGAGATCGCGCTGGCGTACGTGCCGATCGACGGCGACGGGCTGCGCGTGCACGTGCTGGGCGACCACGAGATCCAGCTCGCGCTCCCTCCCGACGTGGGCGCCGACTGGCCCGACCCGGTGCCGGCGGCGCTGCTCGCGGGCCTGCAGCTGGTGTCGGTGCCGCGCCCGGCCACGATGCGCTGGCGCATCGAGCGGTCGCTCGCGCACTTCGGCGCGGCCACCCGCGAGGTGGCCACCACCGAGCACCGGGACGCGCTGATCCCGTTCGCGCTGGCCGGGGTGGGGGCGGCGTTCGTGTCTGCGGCGCGGGCGCGGCGCGCGGCCGAGCTCGGCCTGCACGTGCGGCGGCTGGACCCGCCGGTGACCCGGGCGTACGGGCTGGTGCACCGGCCGGAGCGGCTCTCCCCGGCGGGGCGGGCCTTCGTCGCCCTCGCGCTGGAGTGGGCAGCGGCCCGCCGCGCACCGGGGCAGGGCTGATGGACGTCCGGCAGCTGGCGTACTTCCTCGCCATCGTCGACCACGGCGGGGTGACCCGCGCGGCCGCCGCGCTGTACATCTCGCAGCCGTCGCTGTCCCAGGCGCTGCGCGGGTTCGAGCGTTCCCTCGGGGTGCCGCTGTTCCGCCGGGAGGGGCGCGGGCTGGTGCTCACCGAGGAGGGACGGGCGCTCGTCGGACCGGCCCGTACGCTGCTCGCCGACATGGCCGAGGCGCGCACCTCGGTGGACGCCGTCGTCGCGCTGGCCACCGGCCGGCTGGACGTGATCACCGACGCCACGCTGGCGGTGGACCCGCTCGCGGAGATCACCGGGCGGCTGCGCGTCCGCCACCCCGGGCTGCGGCTCAACGTCACCGGCCCCGCCGCCGGCACCGACGTGGCGGACGCCGTACGGACCGGTGCGTGCGAGCTCGGCATCACGGACCTGCCGGTACGGTCCGGCACGCTGCGCGCGGTGCCGCTCGGCTCCCAGGAGCTGCGGCTGGTGCTGCCACCGGAGCCGGCCGGGCCGGACCCGGTGCCGCTGTCCGCGCTGCGCGACACACCGCTGCTGCTGCCGCCCGCCGGGTTCGCGCTGCGCGGCGTGATCGACGCCGCGTTCGCCGACGCCGGGCTGGAGCCCTGGGTGGCGGTCGAGTGCGGGCACCTGGAGGCGCTCGCCAACATGGTCATCGAGGGGGCGGGCGCGACGTTCTTCCCCGCTGCCCTCGCCGACGCCTACCGGATGGCCGGCGTCCAGGTCCGCCGCGTCCAGCCCGCCCCAGTCCGCACCATCGGCATCGTGCACCGTGCCGCCCCGCTCTCCCCCGCCGCCCAGGCCTTCCTCGCCATCGCGCATACTGTGACCTGCGATCCATAGGCGCCGCCGATGGAGCCGACCGGGAACGGGACTTTGACCGTACGGCCCGGCCGTCGTTGCATCACGGGCACGACGACGATGGGAGATCGCCCGCGATGAACGCTCGGCTGGAGCCGCTCTTCTTCCCCCGGCGGATCGGCGTCGCGGGACTCTCACCCCGCCCCGCGACCTGGGGAAATCGGCTCGTCGTGAACCTGGGCCGGGGCGGCTTCACCGGCGAGATCCTGGCGGTGGCGCCGCGCAGCGAGGTGCCCGTGCCGTCCGTGGCCGACCTGGACGAGCTGGCGGAGCCGCTGGACGTGCTGGCGGTGACCGTGCCCGCCCCGGCGGTGCCGGGGGTGGTGGCGCGGGCCCGGGAGACCGGCAAGGCGCGCTCGATCATCGTGTACTCGGCGGGCTTCTCCGAGGAGGGGCCGGACGGTGCGCGGCTGGAGGAAAAGCTGGTCGCGGCGGCGGGCGATGTTCCGCTGGTCGGGCCGAACTGCCTCGGCCTGCTCAGCGCGCCGGGCCGGACCATCGCCACGATCAGCGCGTACGTGGACCGTGAGCACCCGCCGCCCGGGCCGGTCGCGATCGTCAGCCAGAGCGGCGCGCTGGGCTTCGTGATGGCGGCGCAGTTCGAACGGCGCGGGGTGGGGCTGGGCACGTACGTGAGCGTCGGCAACGAGGCCTGCTTGGGCGTGGGCGACTTCGGGTTGCACCTCGTCGAGCGGCCGGACGTGCGGGTGCTCGGGCTGTACATCGAGTCCGTACGGGACGCCGGTCCGCTGCGCGCGCTCGGCCGGCGCGCCGCCGAGCTGGGTAAACGGGTGATCGCGTTGAAGGCCGGGATCAGCGATGCCGGGCAGCGCGCGACGCTCTCGCACACCGCCGCGGTGGCCGGGGACGCGCTGCTTTTCCACAGCCTGTGCGCGGAGGCCGGGATCATCCGCGCCGAGTCCGACGACCACTTCGCCGACCTGCTGCACGCCGCGCAGCTCCCCGGCGGGCTGCCGGCGACGCCGGGGCGGCGGCCGCGGCTGGCGATCGCCTCGATGAGCGGCGGCGCCGGAGCCATCCTCGCCGACCGGCTGGCCGCCGCGGGCGTTGACGTGCCGCCGCTGACGGAGCGGACCCGGGAGCGCGTCGCCGCGCTCGGGCTGGACGCCATCGCCTCCGACGCCAACCCGGTGGACCTCGGCGGCGGCTTCGACCGCGACCGCGGCAGGCACGGGGGTGTCTTCACGGCGCTCGCCGAGGCCCAGGAGATCGACGGCGTCGTCGGCGTCTTCACCTTCGGGGACCGGCGCGCCGACTGGTACCGCGAGCTCACCGCCGAGCTGACCTCGCTCGGCGTGCCCGGCTGGATGATCTGGAGCGCCGGCCGGACGCAGGACCAGCTCGGCACCCCGCCCGGCGCCGTCTTCGACTCGATCGAGAGCTTCGTCCGCGGGTTGCCCGCGATGCGGGAGGTCACCCCGCCTTTGCCCACGCCGGTCCCGGAGCCGGGCCGGGCGGAGGCGGCGCTGCGGGCGCTGGCCGCGTACGACGAGACGCCGGTGCTGAGCGAGGCGGACGCGCACCGGGTGGTCCGGGAGCTCGGGGTCCCGTACGTGCCGACCGTGGTGGCCGCGACCCCGGCCGAGCTCGCCGCGGCGCCGCCGAACGCTGACGCATACGTGGTGAAGGTGGACAGCCCGGGGGTGGCGCACCGGGCCAAGCTCGGGCTCGTCCGGCTCGGCGTCCCCCGCGGCGGGCTGGCGGCGGCCGGCGCGGAGCTGGCGGAGGCGGCGCGGTCCCAGGGCATCGGCGACTTCCGGCTGGTGGCCCAGCCGCAGCTGGAGCACCGGGGCGAGCTGGTGATCGGCGCGGTCCGGGACCCGCAGTACGGACCCGCGATGATCATCGGCGCCGGCGGGGCGCGGGTCGAGGACGCGGGCGGGTACCGGCACGCGCTGCTGCTCCCCGCCCGGCCGGAGGCGATCGCCGAGGTCGCCGCCGCCCTCGCGGACCACTACGGCGGCCTCGACACCGGCGGCCTCACCGCACTGATCACCGCCACCGCCGAGCTGATGATCGCCTGCCCCCGACTCACCGAACTGGACGTCAACCCCGTACTGATCCGCCCCGACGGCTCGTTGACCGCGGTGGACGCATTGATCATCCAGGGAGGCGGCGCATGAGGGCGTGGCAGGTACAGCGGATCGGCGAGCCGGAGGACGTGCTGCGGCAGGCCGACGTGGCCGAGCCGGAGCCCGGCCCCGGCGAGGTGCTGGTGGACGTGCACGCCGTGGCGCTCGGCTTTCCCGACCTGCTGAGCTGCCAGGGCAAGTACCACGACAAGCGGCAGCCGCCGTACGTGCCCGGCGGCGAGTTCTGCGGCACCGTCGCCGGCACCGGGCGGCGGGTGATCGTCAACCCGGCCGGGGGCGGGGCGCTGGCGGAGCGGGTCGCCGTACCGGAGTCCCGGCTGCTGCCGGTCCCGGAGACGCTGCCCACGGTGCCGGCGGCCGCGCTGTTCGTGGCGTATCAGACCTCGTACATGGCGCTGTTCCGGCGGGCCGCGCTGCGAGCCGGGGAGACGCTGCTGGTGCACGCCGCCGCGGGCGGGGTGGGCAGCGCGGCGGTGCGGCTCGGCAAGGCCGCCGGGGCGCGGGTGATCGCTGCGTGGCCGTGGAGGGGCGGATCCTCGTCTTGGGCTTCGCCGGCGGGCGCATCCCGGAGCTGCCGGTCAACCACGCGCTGCTGAAGAACTACGCGGTGGTCGGGTTCCGGACCCGCCCGTTCCGCGACGACCCGGCGTACGTGCGCGAGGTGCACGACGCGCTGCTCGGCCTGTACGCGCGCGGCGCGATCGACCCGCTCACCGAGGAGGTGCCGTTCGCCGCGGCGCCCGCCGCGATGGCCCGGCTGGGCCGGCGGGAGACCGTCGGCCGGCCGGTCGTACGGATCAACCCCTGACGCCCCCGACGAGGAGTCGCCCCATGAGCCAGCCCGCCCCGCCGCCCGTCGACCCCCGGCTCGCCGGCCTCGTCGGCGTGGAACACCCCGTCTTCGGCTTCAGCCACAGCGTCGACGTGGTGGCGGAGATCTGCCGGGAGGGCGGGCTGGGCGTGTGGGGCGCCACCCGCTCCACCCCGGAGGAGATCGAGACCGGCCTCGCGGAGATCCGCTCCCGGATCGGCGACCGGCCG
>WHSL01000275.1 GCA_009380095.1 Streptosporangiales bacterium
CTAGATCCTGGTGGGCGGAGAGTTCGGAGGTGACCGAGGAGGTGGCCTTGCCTTCGTCGTCGCCGGGGTACTGCTCGGAGACGATCTCGATCTCCGGGTGCTTCTTGATCTCGTCGCGGAAGCCGGCGACGCGGTCGTCGGTGGTGGCGATGCCCTTCTCCGGGGAGAGGATCATGACCTTGCCTTTGTGGCCGATCTGGTCGCCCAACGCCTGAGCGGCGAGTTGGCCGCCGAGGCGGTTGTCCGAGGAGATGCGGGACTCGCCGATGGACTGATCGGTCAGGTCCGTGTCGACCATGATGACCTTGGAGCCGGCGCCCTGCAGTTGCCGTACGGGCCCCGCCATCGCGTCCTTGTCGACCGGTGCGACCATCACCGCGTCCGGGCGCTTCGCCGCGACCGCGTTGATGATCTGGGTCTGCTGGGCGACGTCCCACTCGTTCGCGGCCTGTACGTCGAGCTGCGCGCCCAGTTCGGCGGCGCGGGCCTTCGCGCCGCAGTACATGGAGATGTAGAAGGGTTCGTTCGCGATGCCCTGAATGAGCGTCAGCTTCCGCGGTCCCGACGCGCCGCCGCCACCGTCGCCTCCGCCGCAGCCGACCAGCGACAGGGCGAGGACGCCGGCGGCCGCCAGCGCGTACGACTTCCGGGTGCCCGGCCGTATGCCCATCACTACCTCCCGGTGAACCACTCCGAAACCATGGGGCGAGCTCATTCCCGTTCTCGGGCACGCCGCCGTACCTGGTCGAACATGACGGCCAGCACCAGTACGGCGCCGACCGCGACGTCCAGCCAGAAGCGTTGCGCGCCGAGAATGATCAGCCCGTTGCGCAGTACGCCCGGGATGAGTACCCCGATGACGGTGCCGGCGATGGTGCCGACGCCGCCGAACAGGCTGGCCCCGCCGATGACCACGCCGGCGATCGCGCTCAGGTTGTCGAACGCGTGGCCGGCGATGGTGGTCGTGGAGAACCGCGCCAGCGACAGCACGCCGGCGGCGCCCGCGAGCGTGCCGGACAGCGCGTACACCTTGATGAGGTGGCGATCCACAGCGATGCCGACGCGGCGCGCGGCCTCCGCGTTCGAACCGGTCGCGTACGTGTGCCGGCCGAACCGGGTGAACGCCAAGATCAGCGCGAACACCACCGTGATGAGGGCGGCGACGATCGCCAGCCAGGGCACCTGGCCGAGCGCGAGGCCGTACCCGATCAGGTTCGACAGCCGGGACGGTACCCGGCTCACGTCGCTGCCGCCGGTGATGACCTGCGCCAGTCCGAGCGCCATGCCGAGCGTGCCGAGGGTGGCGATCAGCGGGGGGACGCGTGCCTTCGTGACCAGCACGCCGTTGAGCACACCCCAGGCGAAACCGGCGGCGAGGCCGGCGAGGGTGCCGAGCGCGATGCCGCCCCAGCCGGCGGTGACCCCGCCCATGGAGACCATCACGTTCGCCGCGATCACGCCGGAGAAGACCAGTACGGACCCGACCGACAGGTCGATGCCCGCCGAGACGATCACGTACGTCATGCCGATCGCGAGCACCAGCAGGATGGACGAGTCGGCGAGGATGTTGCGGACGTTGAACGGCGTGGCGAAGGCGAGCGGCGCCGCCACCGAGAAGCCGATGGCCAGCACGACCAGGACGAGGAACGTCCACAGGGTGTTGCCGCGGAGGAGCCTTGCCCAGCGGCCGTCCGGAACGTCCTGTTCGAGCGTCTCGTCGGTGGCGGGCTCGCGTACGGTGCTCACGCCGCGTCCTCCTGCTCGATTCCCCCGGTCATCGCGGCGACCAGCTCTTCGACGGAGGTGTCGGCGGCGGTGAAGCGCGCCACCCTCCGGCCCAGCCGTAGCACCTCCACCCGATCCGCCACGGCGAGCACTTCCGGCATGTTGTGGCTGATCAGTACGACGGTGACGCCACCATCCCTGACCCGCCGGATCAGGTCGAGCACCTGCCTGCGCTGGACGACCCCGAGCGCCGCGGTCGGCTCGTCCATGAACACGACCTTGGACGCCCACACCACGGCCCGCGCCACCGCCACGCACTGCCGTTGCCCGCCGGATAGCCGCCGTACGGGAGCCGCCACGTCCGGCAGGCGGATGCCCAGGTCACCGAACGTGTCCACGGCGCGGCGCCGCATCTCGTTGCGGTCGAGCACCCCGAGCATCCCGAGCGGACCGGACCGGGGCAGCTCACGACCCAGATAGAGGTTGGCGGCCGCGTCGAGGTCGGGGGCCAGCGCCAGGTCCTGATACACGGTCTCGATGCCGTGCCGTTGCGCGTCGAGCGGTCCGGTGAGGCGCAGCGGAGTGCCCTCCAGCCGGATCTCCCCGGCGTCCGGGGTCAGTGCGCCGGACAGCGTCTTGACCAGGGTGCTCTTGCCCGCGCCGTTGTCGCCGACGAGCGCCACCACCTCGCCGGGGTACGCCGAGAACGCCGCCTCGCGCAGGGCGTACACATGCCCATAGCGCTTGACGATCCCGCGCGCCTCCAGCAGTGGCTCCATCGCCGGTCCGGCCATGTGTTCCCCGCCCTCGATCGTGTCCGGGCATCGGCACGATCCGACTCTCGCCCACGAGCCTTACGCGCACAAGGTGCCGATCTTCAATCGAGACCTGGCGGCGCCGGATCGTCATCGCGGAAACAGGGTGGTTATGCCCGCATCTCTACACAGGGGTTCCGAACCGAATCCTTTCGTGTGGAGAGGAGTTTCATCGTGAACGGAGAGCGGTGATCCGGGCGGGTGCCGGGCTGGCCGGCGGAGTCCTAGCGTTCGGCATCGCGCCGGCCGCGAGCGCGGCTGCGGCCGACGAGCCCGGGGCCGGTCCGGGGGAGTCGCACGACCTGCAGCGGGCGCTGGCGGAGTTCGTCCGGGACAACCCGTGGGCGGTCGGAGCAATCGGGGAGCTGTACGTCGACGGCCGGCGCCGCGACCGCGGTTCGGCCGGGTCGCGGCTGCTGAACGGTAGGGGTGGGGCGATCCCCACGTCCTCGCGCTACCGGCTCGGGTCGCAGACCAAGCAGATGACGGCGACCGCGGTGCTGCAGCTGGTGTCCGAGGGCCGGATCGGGCTGGACGGCAGCCTCAGTGAGGCACTGCCCGGAGTTGCCGCCCTGGTGAGGCGCGCCGGCGAGATCACCGTACGGCAGCTCATCCGCTTCATCTCCGGCATCCCCGACTTCTTCGCGTCCGGCAGGCTCGACATGCTCGACACGACCACGTACTGGCGGCCGATCGACCTCGTCGCGCTGACCACGGACATGCCGCGCACCGGCGAGCCGGGTGAGAAGTGGTACTACTCCAACACGAATTACATCCTGCTCGGCATGATCGTCGAGCGGCTGTTGCGCGCGACGTCAGCACGTGGCAGCGCGCCTTCACCCAGGGTCGAATGCTGCCGCCCGACCTCCAGCGCGTGATCATCGATCCGCCCGAGGGCGCTCCGCCGCAGCCTCCCCCTGGCGACCAGCCATGCGCCCCGCCGCCGCGCGCCATCGTGGGGAGCGCGCCGGGCTTCCGCTCGGCCACCTACACCTCGGCCGACGCCCGCATCCAGTTCGCCGTCTCCATCACGCTGAGCATCGACAACAAGGACCCGCGCATCGAGGGCGCGCTCCGCGACCTCCCCAAGGAGCTGCACTGCCCGGCCGGCTGAGCCGAGTGTCAGTCGCCGGTGCCGTACGGCCACCCGGCCGGGCGATCGGTGGGGACGCCGCCGCGCTGTCCCGGGTGGCCGACGTACGGGCCATGGCCCTCGGGTCGCGTCTCGCGCGGGATGCCCGCCCGCTGCCCCGGGCCGATGTCCTGGGGTTTGGTTGGAAGGGGGATGAAGTACTTCTCGGGGTCGTATGGACGCGCGTCGGCGTACATGGAGAGCGTGCTGGAGTCCACGTCGCCGGGGGCGGCGGTGAACGCGTAGTCCCGGCCGTCCTCGCTCACGTCCCACAGCAGTTCACCGGCCGCGGCCCCGCCGACCGCGATGAGCGCGCAGGGCAGGGCGGCCGCGCCGGTGGCGAGGCAGATCGCTCCCGCGCCCGCCGCTCCGCCGAAGCCCGCGGCTCCCTTTCCGACGGCGCCGAGTACGGCGTCAGGGGGCTTGTCGCCCTCCTGGATCCGCTGGTTCGCGTCGGCGAGCACACCGACGATCGCCAACGGCCACTCGACCTTGCCCAGCAGCTCGGCGGCTCGTCCGGGATCGATGCGGCCGGACGTACGAAGATCGGCGCCCATCTCCCGGCCGAACCGGGCGACCGCGGGGTCGTCGCTCCGGCTCAGTGTGTCGAAGTCGCGTAGCAGCGCGTCGGAGTAGCCCAGCTGCTTGCCTGCGGCCTCGGCCAGGTCGTTCATCAGCCGCGCCAGCTCGATCGCGGATACTCCGGCTGCGGAGCCGGCCAGGGCGACGCGCATCGGGGTGATCGTGTCGGGCTTGTCGAAGGCGAGGACGCGGGATCCGCCATCGCTGGCCAGCAGCATGTCGATGGCGTTGATGCGGAGGGAGAGCGAGCTCTCGTCGCGGGCGGGGGCGCGGTAGCCCTGGGCTTGCGAGACCGCCAGGTCGTCGAAGAGTTTCTCCCGGTAGGCCACGAGGCTCGTCCGGTTCGCCGTCCAGCGCATCTCCGGTGGGGCGCCGTCGAGGTTGCCGATCAGCGACGGATACGCGACCGCGAGCCATTCGCGGCGCTCCTTGGAGAGGCTCAGGAAGTAGTCGAATGGGCGCGACCCCGGGTGCTCCGTCCGCGCACGAAGCTCCCGTACGGCGGCATCCGCCTCATCCACGTTCTCCGCCAACAACCGCGCCACATCCGGCGAGTTCTGCACGACCCACTTCCGCGTGGCTGAGTCGGGGATCTGGGTCTCCAACCACAGCCTGGCCACGTTCGCGCTCTCCGCGGGCGGCCTCGATTCTCGTTCAACCAGGGCGCGAAGACCCAGCACAAATGAGAGCCGATTGTCTCCGAGAAGCTCTCTTCGCTGCTGATCGACCTGGGCGAGAAGCTGTGGCGAGAGCGGCTCATGGATGCGTCCGTTGCGCGCTTCGGCCTCGCGTTCGATCTCGTTGAGCAAGCTGACCAGAGCCACCAGTTCCTGGGACCGCTCCTTCACGCGCCGCGCGACTTGGCCGAGCTCTCTTGACGGTCGGCGGTAATCCTCGGTCGTTTCGAGGGCACGTGGCCTGATTCCGTAGCGCGCCAGAGCATGTCGCACAGCGTCGAGTGAACCGAGGTCCCCCGCGAGCGCGCTGCTCACGCCGGCGAGCTTATCCGCCGTACGCCGGAAGGCTTCGGAGGCTTCGTGCATCTGCTGGGTGTCCCACACGATTTTGGCCATGAGGCCTCCTAGAGCCGCGACAGGCCGAGCCGAGTGAGCGCGAGAGCCTGACGGTCCATCTCGAAGCCACCGGAGACGGCCACCGTCAGCACGGCGTCGCCCGAGCGTGTCTCGACCGTGGCCGACCCCTTGTCGGCCGGTCGCTCGATGTACGCCTCCTCGCCGAGTCCGGGTTGTGGGGTCACGGAATGGCCCGGCGCGGATTCTGCTCGCTTGCGGTCGGATTCGAACTTGTCGTCGCCGCCCGTTCGATCGATGCGGATCGAGACGTTCATACCGAAGGACCGCGATCCCTCTTCGACGAAGAGGCACTGCGATGCCGCCTTGTCGCCGATGGTCCGGCTCTCCGTGAAAGTGACCTCGGGGATGGCTTTTTGGACGTCGGTTTTGGTGATGAGTTGGCAGGCGGTGAGGCCGGAGCCGAGGTCGGGGCCGCAGGCGGTGATCAGAACCAGCAGGGCCGCGGAGGCCGCAGCGAGGCGCTTCATAGCAGGCCTCGGGTGTGGGTGTGGCCGAGGACGCGGCGGGCGAGGCGGGCCCATTCGGGGTCCAGAGGGTCGGGGAGTTCCGCTATGGCGGCTTGGAACACGGGTCCTTCGATGCCCTGCTCCCTCAGGTAGGCCGGGTACGCGTCCCGTACGTCCCGCTCGTCGGCGCGCAGTCCGGTGAGGATCTCGTCCAGTCGTCGTCCCGCCTCTCGGAGGTCGGCCGCGCAATGGGCGATATCGTCCGCCAGCCGGGCCCCGGCCTTCAACTCGCGGCCGAGATCGTGATCGAACCGCTGGCGTGCGGGCCCGGTCCAGGTCATGCCCTCGGCGCGGGTACGGACCTCGGCGAGCCCGCGCCGGATCGCGTCGGCGTGTCGCCCCAGCCGGCGGCCGAGGAGGTCGATCTCGTCGGGCGTCACGGGGAAATCCCTCATGGGCAGGCGTCTCGTGTCAAACCCGTCACTGTACGGATTCGTACGACACGGAGACAGAGTTGCGGCCGGGAACGGCCGCC
>WHSL01000039.1 GCA_009380095.1 Streptosporangiales bacterium
CCAGGCCACCTAAGACGGGCACCCCCGGACTGTCACCAGCTCCCAATAGGCTGGTCCCGACAGCAGCCCGAGGGAGGATCCGTGCCCGACCGCCACCCCGCGCCCCGGCGCGCACCAAGCGCCGTGCGCACCGCCGTCGTCTGGCGGGTGCTACGCGGCTTCCTCGACGACCGCGCCGAGGCCACCGGCCGCACGGTGTTCGACATCGTCGACGCCGGCGGCGGCACCGGCGGCTTCGCCGTGCCACTGGCCGAGGCGGGCCACAACGTCACCGTGGTCGACCCCAGCCCCGACTCCCTCGCCGCCCTGGAACGACGCGCCGCCGAGGCCGGGGTGACCGTGCACGCCACCCAGGGCGACGCCGCCGACCTCCTCGACGTCGTGCCCCGCGGCGGCGCCGACCTGGTGCTCTGCCACAACGTGCTGGAGTACGTGGACGACCCCGCCCCCGCCCTCGCCGCGGCCGGCCGCGCCGCCGCACCCGACGGCGCGGTGAGCGTGATAGCGGCCAACACCGTCGCCGCGGTCCTGCACCGCGCGCTCTCCGGCCGCTTCGACGACGCGCTGCGGCTGCTCGGCGATCCCGCCGGCACCTGGGGCGAGCGCGACCTGATGCCCCGCCGGTTCACCGCCGAGCGGCTCACCGAGCTGATCGAGAAGACCGGGCTCCGCGTCCGCGAGGTGCACGGCGTCCGGGTCCTCGCCGACCTGGTCCCGAGCCCGCTGCTGGACGGCGACCCGAGCGCGTTCGACGCGCTGGTGGACCTCGAGGCCCGCGCCTCCACCATCCCCGCGCTCCGCGACATCGCCACCCAACTGCACATCCTCGCCACCCGGTAGCCCTGCCCGCAGGAGACGATCATGAGTCGGCGCCAGCTGGACCGCGGATCACCGCACCTGCCGGGAGAAGGGCCGGGCGACGACGCCGGCTGCACCATCCTGCACGTGGACATGGACGCCTTCTTCGCCAGCGTGGAGGAGCGGGACCAGCCGGAGCTGCGGGGCCGGCCGGTCATCGTGGGCGGCGCCGGGGCCCGCGGGGTGGTGTCCGCCGCCAACTACGCCGCCCGTGCCTTCGGGGTGCACTCCGCCATGCCGATGTCGCGGGCCCGCCGGCTGTGCCCGCAGGCCGCCGTGGTGTCGCCCTCGCACGGCAAGTACGGCGAGGTGTCCGCGGCGGTCATGCAGGTCCTGCAGTCCGTCACCCCCGAGGTGGAGCCGCTCGCCCTGGACGAGGCGTTCCTCGACGTCTCCGGCGCCGTACGGCGGCTCGGCCCGCCCGGCGAGATCGCCGCGCTGATCCGCCAGCGGGTGCACGCCGAGCAGGAGCTCACCTGTTCCGTCGGCGCGGCGAGCACGAAGTTCGTGGCCAAGCTGGCCTCCACGCACTGCAAGCCCGACGGCATGCTCGTGGTGCCCGACGATCGGGTCGTGGAGTTCCTGCACCCGCTGCCCTGCGGAGCACTGTGGGGGGTGGGGGACCGCACCGAGGAGGCGCTGAAGCGGCTCGGGCTGCGTACCGTCGGTGACATCGCTCACACCCCCGAGGCGGTGCTGCGGCGCGAGCTCGGCCAGGCCCTCGGCGCGCACCTCGCCGCGCTCGCCTGGGGCCGCGACCCCCGCCCCGTCGTCACCAGCACGCCGGACAAGAGCATCGGCCACGAGACCACCTTCGACCGCGACATCGCCGACCCGGAGATGATCCGCCGCGCCCTGCTGCGGCTCTCGGAGAGCACCGCCGCCCGCCTGCGCGCCACCGGCCAGGCCTGCCGCACCGTCTCGGTGAAGCTGCGCCGGGCCGACTTCACCACCTTCACCAGGTCGCGAACGCTGCCCGAGCCCACCGACGGCACGCAGAAGATCTACGCCACCGCCTGCGCGCTGTACGAGGCGGCCGGCGTGGAGCGGCAGCGGCTGCGGCTCGTCGGCGTGCGGGCGGAGAACCTCACGGACGCCGCCACCGCCCCGCACCAGATGACGTTCCTCGACGAGCACGGCCAGGCCCAGCGGGAGACCGGCTGGACCGAGGCCGACCGGGCCATCGACCGGGTCGCGCGGAAATTCGGCCGCGGTGCGGTCCGACCGGCCTCCCTGGTGCGGCCGGAAGCGGACGCCGAACCTCCATCCACGCCCTGAGCGGGTGTATCCAAGGCCATCCGGACGCATCCGCTCGCATAAGCTGGTTAGTGGGTACGCTGGGCGGTGAGGAGGTCGCATGGACGTGGACTTTCGTCCCTGTGGTGGCGGCTCGTATTCTGGGCATATGACCGGCCACCGGGTCGACGTCCAGCACCCGATTCCCCATCCGGGGGCTGCTGTCTTTGGGAGGCGCCGTGCCGCTCTCTGAGCACGAGCAGCGCTTGCTCGACCAGATCGAGCGGGCGTTGTACGCCGAGGACCCCAAATTCGCGCATGCCGTGCGCGCGACCAGTCCGCAGGTGCACTACAAGCGTCGCGTGATCAAGGCGGCGCTGGGCTTCTTCATCGGGGTGTGCCTGCTCATGGCGGGCGTCGTCGCGAAGAACCCGTTCGTGGGCGCCGCCGGCTTCGTCGTCATGCTGGTGTGCTGTGTTTGGGGCCTGACCAGCTGGAAGCGAATGAACGGCCTCGGAGCCGAAGGGGCCAAGGGGGCGGTCGCCGCCGACCCGTCGGCGCCGCCATCACCGTCCGCACCCCCGACCGCCGGGCGGGCCACGCCCCAGCAGCCGCCGCGGCGCAAGCCACGGCAGCAGCGCAAGCGCGGCTTCATGGAGCGGTTCGAGGAGCGCTGGCGCCGCAGACACGAGGGCGACGGGTTCTAGGCCGGGTGGTTCACCCTGTTCGGTGACCTTGCGGACCGGGCGGTTGATCCTGTTCGGTGACCTTTGGTCACCTTCCCGTGGTCCGGCCCTTTGTGCTGGCCCGGAGGGACGACCCCCCGGACCCCCCGTGTCCTCGGGCGCTGCGCGCCCTGCGGTGAACCCCGTTGCTCGGGCTGTGCGTCCTACGGTGACTCCCGTGTGCTCGGGCTGTGCGTCCTACGGTGACTTCCGTGTGCTCGGGCTGTGCGTGCCCTGCGGCTGAGCTCCGCCTCCGCCCACCGGCGCGGCCGGCCCCGCAACGCCCGGGAGGGCGGTCTCGTGCGGCGGCGCTCGCTCTGGCGGGCGCGTGGGCCACCCCCACGGTGTTGCGGCGCCGTCCGGTCGTCGGCGTCACAGTGAGCGTGCGGGGCGGAAGCTGAGGTCGTCGGAGCGGTGGTCGGGGTGGCTGCGGCGGCGTACCGAGGCTCGGCAGCTCCAGTGTTCGTCGAACCAGCCGCCGCCGCGGAGGACCCGGTATTCGCCGTAGACCTCGGGGGCGTAGAGGTCCCAGCACCAGTCCCAGGCGTTGCCGAGCATGTCGTACAGGCCCCAGGCGTTCGGCCGCCTGCCACCCACGTCGTGGATGCGCCCGTCCGCGTTGCCGCGGTACCAGGCGATCGCGTCGAGCTCGCCGTAGCGCGGGCCGGTGGTGCCGGCCCGGCAGGCGTGCTCCCACTCCGCCTCGGTCGGTAGCCGGTACCCGTCGGCGGACTCGTCCCAGGTCACCTCGCCGTCGGCCGCGATCCGGTACGCGGGCCGCAGCCCGGCGCGGCGTGACAGCGCGTCGCAGAACAGGACCGCGTCCCGCCACGAGACGCTCTCCACGGGCAGGCGGTCACCCCGGGCGGCGCTGGGCCGCTCACCGGTGATCTCCGCGTACGCCGCCTGGGTGACCGGTACCGCCGCCAGCTCGAAGCCGGCGACCCGCACCGACCACCGGCTCTCCGTCCGCCGGTCCGACAGCGTCACCAGGCCCCCTGGAACGCTCACCATCGGAATCCCCAGGCCCACGAATCGAAAATCCTAGCGGCCGCCCGCCCCGGCCCGGCACCACGGCGCCCCCATGCTCGTCGCGCTCATGCCCGCCGCGCCCGCGGCGAGCCCCACCTCGCGGCGCCCCCTACCCGCGGCGCCCCCTACCTGCGGCGACCGCGCGTGCGCGGGGGGTTCACGGCGGGGGAGCGGCGGGCGGGGGGCATTAGGTGGGGTGGCGGCGGAGACGGTTGCGCCAGGTTGTGGGGAGGGTGGTGGCGTGTTCGAGGGTGTCGTAGCCACGGCCGAGGGTGAGGCCGAGGAAGTCCAGGCTCGAGCGGGGGAAGAGGATCGCGCGCAGGCGGCGGTGGGGCCGTACGGCCGCGCGCGCCGCCCGGCGGACCTGCGCCACGTCGGCGGCGAGCGCGGGGGCCGGCGCGGGCGCGGGCGCGTAGCGCGCGCGTTCCTCGGCCAGGGCGATCCGCCACAGGGCTTCCGCGGCCGAGCCGTCCAGGTGGTAGCGCTCCACGAGTCGCCGCGCAGCACCGCGTGGGCTCTCCGCGCCGCGCCACTCGCCGCCCATGTCCACCACGTCGTCCCGCAGCTCCCGCCACGCCGCCCGTGCCAGCTCAGCGTCGCCGCGCGCCCGCGCCCAGCGCCACCGCCGGACCGCGCTGCGCTGCAGCCGCGGCCAGCACAGCAGCGCCACGATCACCAGGGCCGTCCAGCCGAGCCAGCGGCCCGGCCCCTCGTCCTCGATCGGCCCGACCGTGCCGCCCACGTCCGCGCCGGCGCCAGGATCCGGACGCTCCGGCCCACCGGGCGCCGCCGTGGCGGTGCTCTCCGGCGAGGTCTCCGACTCGGGGTCGATGGCCTCCGGGCTGGGCCCGCCGGCGCCGGTGCCCGGGGTGGGCGGCGGCGGGATCGACCAGTCCGGTACGCTCGCCGAGCCCTGCCCGGCGAGCCCGGACGGGGTCGGCTCGAACCTGACCCAGCCGATGCCGTCGAAGAACAGCTCCGGCCAGGCGTGCGCGTCCCGAGTGGACACCGACCAGGAGCCGTCCGCGGTGCGCGTACCGGAGGTGTAGCCGACCGCGACCCGCGCCGGGATCCCGGTCATCCGCGCCATCAGCGCCATCGACGCGGCGAACTGCTCGCAGTACCCCGCGCGGGTGCGCAGCAGGAAGTCCGACAGCGCGGAGGTCCCGTTGCCGCCCGGCACGGTCAGGTCGTAGCGGAACCGCCCGCCCGTGGTGAACCACTCCTGCAGCGCGACGGCCCGCTCGTACGGCGACGTCGCGCCCTCGGTGATCTCGGTGGCGAGGCGCTGGATCCGCTGGTCCACCCGCGGCACGTTCAGGTAGCGCCCTGCGCCCTGCGCCCCGGCCCGCCAGCCCGCCCCCCGGAGCTGCTCCCGGGAGGGCCGGACGTCGAGCACCTGCGCCCGGTACGTGCTGCCCCCCGCCTCCGAACGGGTGGAGAACACCATCAGCGTCGGCCCGTGCACCAGCCAGTCCCCGCGGATGTCGATCTCCCGGGTGGGATAGGGCAGCGGCAGGAAGTTCATCCCGGTGACCCGCTCGGAGATCTGCGCCTCAACCGAGGCCTGCGGCGCCGCGATGCGCAGCCCCTGCGGCTCCGGCAGCGGCCGGCCGGCCACCCTGTCGTCGCGCCCGCCGCGCACCGTGGACATCGTCCAGGCCTGCCCGTCGAACGCGTCGAGCACGTTCATCCGCAGGTAGCCGGGGACCTGCATGCCGGTGCGATACCGCATCACCTCCGCGTCCCGCGGCAGGTTCAGCTGCCGCTTGAGGCTCACGATCGGGTTGGGCGTGGTGATGCTGGTGCCCCCGCCGTCGCCGGGCCCGCCACCGCCGCCGACGCCGAACAGCCCGTCGTCCCGGATCCCCGGGATCACCGCGGGCACGACCAGCGCCACCAGCACGGCGGTGAGCCCCAGCCGCCGGCCCATCCCGGCGAAGGCCGAGGTGTCCACCGCGGGCTCGTTCCGGCGCGGCGTCGCGCCCTCGGCCCGTACGGTGACCGGCCGCCCCCACCGGCCCACCCGCTCCCGCCCGTCGAACGCGAGCAGCACCAGGAACCCGGCGGCCGCGAGCGCGAACAACGGCCAGCTCAGCTGGTCCCGCAGCACCGCGACCGGCACGCTGAACAGCGCGAGCAGCGGCAGCCCGGCGAGCGCCGCGCGGCGCATCCGCACCGCGAGGAACTCCACCGCCAGCGCCACCGCGCCCACGCCGAGCGTGGTGACGGTGGTTATGCCCAGGTACGGGGGCACCGGCGCGGCGTACCGGTTCACGTCGTACCAGCCGGCCTCCAGCAGCACGCCGAGGCGCGTCACCGACTCCGGCGTGGGGATCAGTGCGAGGATCGCCTCGTCCGAGGTGAACGTGACGGTCATGAAGACCAGCAGCGCCAGCAGCGCGGGCAGCGGCTCGGCCCAGCCCGGTACGGACAGCCGCCGGCCCAGCGCCGCCCCGCCGATGGTGGCGGCCGCGGCCAGCGCGGCGGGCACGAACCAGCCCCCGCTCTCGAACAGCGGGTGCAGCAGCAGCGCGGCACAGACGGTGGCGATCAGCGCCCCGGCACTCAGTCGCATCGGCCA
Organism: Streptosporangiales bacterium; assembly: GCA_009380095.1. Lineage (GTDB taxonomy): Bacteria > Actinomycetota > Actinomycetes > Streptosporangiales > Streptosporangiaceae > WHSL01. The sequence continues at coordinate 6,436 of WHSL01000039.1, forward strand.
CCCGTCCCCTCACCGGGCGGCCGTACCGGCCCGGTCATCGGCCCACCCCCGTCGTGCGGGAGCGGGTCACCGGCGCGGCGGCACGCCAAAGCGCGGCGAGGTCGTCGCCCGGCTCCACGGTGAGCACCCGCCAGCCGGCGGCGCGCAGCCGCCTCGCGTTCCGCCGTACCGCGTCCGCCCGGTTGGCGCGGCCCCACGCCCCCGGGTCCAGCAGCAGCGCCAGCCACGTCCCGGTGCCCCGGTGCGCGCGCGCCAGCCGGTCGGCCTCCTCGTCGCTCAGGTCGCCGAGCACGGCGACGACGAGCCCGTCGCGGTGCCCGATGGCGTCCACCCCGCGCTGCAGCGAGACCGCGCGGGACGGCCGCACCCCGGCGAGCAGGTCGAGCAGCGAGTCCTCGGTGGCGTCGCCCTCGGTGCGGCCCGCGTCGGTGGCGAACCGTACGCCGAAGCCCTCGTGGATCAGGTGCACCGCCACCGAGGCGGCCGCACTCACCGCGACCTCGAACGACGAGCCCGGCCCCTCACCGGCGTGCGACACCCGCCGGGTGTCCAGCAGCACGCAGCCGCGGCTGCGCCACTGCTGCTCCTCCCGGCGCACCATCAGCTCGCCGTGCCGCGCGGTGGAGCGCCAGTGCACCCGGCGCAGGTCGTCGCCGTGCCGGTACTCCCGCGGCGCCACGTCGTCGTCGCCGGCGGTGGCGAGGCTGCGGGTGCGCCCGTCGCCGCCGCCCGCCCAGTCGCCGTGCAGCCGCACCGGGGGGAGCGGCACGATCGGCGGCGTGACCACCAGGGTGTCCACGGACTGGAACATCCGGCGCAGCTCCACCAGGCCGAACGGGTCCATGATGCGGATGCCGAGCGGGCCGATCCGGAACTTGCCGCGCCCGTCGGGGCGGATCCGGTACGCGAGCTCCCGTACGCCCCGCGGCTCCACCCGGTCCAGCACGAAGCGGGGGCGCTCGCCGAGCACGTACGGCAGCTCCTCCTCGATCAGGATGAGCCCGGACGGCAGCCGGGAGACGTTCTCCATCCCGATCCGTACCTCGGCGGTGTGCCCGGCGGCGAGCCGGCGCGGGGTCAGCGACCGCGAGCAGGACAGCCGGTACCGGGTGCGGGACACCACCAGGGCGGAGATCAGCGGGAGCGCGACGATCAGCACCGCCACCCGCAGCAGGTCGCGCTCGCCGAGCACGAACGCGCAGCCGGCCGTGGTCACGCCGGCGGCGATGAAGCAGCGGCCGCGGGTGGTGAGCACCCGAAGGGAGTTCATCCGGCTCCTCGCAGGAGAGTGCTACCGGCCGGAACGGCCCTGTACCGGGACGCGGTTCAGCAGATCCGTCACCACCTGTTCCGGGAGTCGGCGTTCCACCTGGGCCTCGGCCGTCGGCAGCAGCCGGTGCGCGAGCACGGGAACGGCGAGCTCCTGTACGTCGTCGGGGACGACGTAGTCGCGGTCGTGCAGCGCGGCCCAGGCCCGGGAGGCGCGGACGAGCTGCAGCGTGGCCCGGGGCGAGGCGCCGAGCCGCAGCTCGGGCGCGCTCCGGGTGGCGGAGGTCAGGTCGATCACATAGCGCCGTACGGCGTCGGAGACGTGCACGCTCCGCACCACATCGGTCAGCGCCCGCACGTCGGCGGCGGTCGCGACGGGTTCCAGCTTGTCGAGCGGGGACGTCGTGCCGTGCACGTCGAGCATCTCCAGCTCCGCGCTCGGCTCGGGATACCCCATGGAGATGCGCGCGGTGAACCTGTCCCGCTGCGCCTCGGGCAGCGGGTACGTGCCCTCCATCTCCACCGGGTTCTGGGTGGCGATCACCATGAACGGCGCCTCCAGCTCGAAGGTGGTGCCGTCCACCGTGACCTGCCGTTCCTCCATGCACTCCAGCAGCGCGGACTGGGTCTTCGGGGAGGCGCGGTTGATCTCGTCACCGACCACGATGTTGGCGAAGACCGGGCCGGGCTTGAACTCGAACTCGCGGACCTCGGCGTTGAACGCGCTGACCCCCGTGATGTCGCTGGGCAATAGGTCGGGGGTGAACTGCACCCGCCGTACGGAGCAGTCGACGGACCTGGCCAGCGACTTGGCCAGCATGGTCTTGCCGACCCCCGGCACGTCCTCGATCAGCAGGTGGCCCTCCGCGAGCAGCACGGTCAGGGCGAGCCGGACGACCTCCGGTTTGCCCTCGATGACCGATTCAATGGCGCTCCGGATACGGCTTGCCGTCCCGATCAGGTCGTTCAGATCACTTGCGGCATCGCGCGTGTCCAATGACACGGGCCCTCCTTGAGCAGCCGTATCCATCGTCGAGACCACGGTCCCTCGCCGTCGCGGGTTCGAGTCCGGTATCAATCATGTCCTGTCGCCTCACGGGCGGCATTTCCTGACGGTCGCAACGACGGGGAAGTACGGTCCGTTTCGTCGTTTATCGACAGTACGTCGTCAACCTGCCCCGGCGCGACGTTCCGTGTCCAGGCCAGTCAGCCGCAACCGGCCGCCGCTTCCGGGCGGGTTTTTACACCGATTTACGCCCGGACCGTCTCACCGGCGGGCGGCGACGTGTTCACGCCGAGACCGTCTCGCCGGCGGGTTCCGGCGTGCGGATGCGGGCACGCCGCCAGGCGTACGCGGCGAACAGCCCCAGCGTGACGCCGAGCGCCCCGGCGACGGCCACCGTACGGGCCGCGCCGATGCCCTCCGCGAGCAGCCCGCCGAGCAGGATGCCCAGCCCCTGCACCGCGACGAGCCCCGAGGCGACGAGGCCGCCGGCCTGCCCGCGGCTGGTGTCGGGCACCGTCCGCATGAACGCCGCGTTCGCCGCCACCTGGTACGCGGAGAAGACCCCCACCGCCGCCCACAGCAGCGTGGACACCCCCACGCTGGGCCGCAGCGCGCAGAACACCAGCGGCAGGCTGGTCAGCACCGCCATCGGCCCCATCAGCCGCCCCCGCCACTCCGGCGGGACGAGCCGGGTGAACAAGGCGACGCCGATCAGGCTGCCGGCCGGCGCGGTGGCCATCAGGAACCCCACGGTGACCGGCGACCCGCCCAGCTCGGCGGCGTACGGCGCCGCCAGCCCGAGCGGCACCGCGTAGCAGCCGGCCAGCCAGGCCAGGGCGGCGAGACTGCGCAGCCGGGGGGAGCGTGTGATCAGCGCGACCCCCTGTCCGAGCGAGGCCCACATCGCGCCGGGCGTGGCGGCGCCGTCCCGCGGGGCCGGGCGCGGCCGTACGCCCACGGCCTCGATCGCCGCGGCGAACAGGAACGTCGCCGCGTTCACCACGAGCGCCAGGTACGGGCCGATGGCCTGCACCACGATGCCGCCCGCGGCGAACCCGCCGAGCACCGCGGACTGCCGGGTCATGTGCCCGATGGCCTGGCCGGCGACGTACCTGTCGCCGAGCAGGATCTGCGGGAGCAGCGCCATCCGCGCGGCCTTGGCCGGCGCGTCGGCGAGCTGGACGAGGAAGACGAGGACGCAGAGCAGCGCCAGCGGGGTGCCGGGCAGCGCCGCGAGGGCGACCATACCCGCCTGCAGCAGCTGGCAGGTGATCATGACGCGGCGGCGGGGCAGCCGGTCGGCGAGCCCGCTCAGCAGGGTGCCGCCGAGCAGCGAGGGCAGCAGGGTGAGCGCGTACGTGAGGGCGGTGAGCACGGCGGACGACGTGCGCTGGTAGACCAGCACGGCGAGCGCGACCCGGGCCAGCTGGTCGCCGACCTCCGAGAGCAGGTCGGCCGACCACAGGGCACGGAACTCGGCCACGCCGAACGTGTCGCGAAAGGTCGCGGGCCGTACGTGCCTCTCACGTCTCAAGGTCGCCGTCCCCTCATCGCTCCCATGGCACGGCCGTCGAGTATTCACCGTAACCACGTGTGCGCGGACCGCCCAGGGGAGTGGGCGGAAGAGGACGGTTTCCGGCCCTCACGGAACGGGCCGGCGCCATTCGCGGCGCCGGGCTGAGGTGGTCGTGCCGCCTCTTCCCATTGGCTGACCTGGTCGTTCGGCGAGCCCTCGACGAGGTGGGGGTTGTGCTGCGGACTTGCGCGGATTCGCTTATCAAACCGTTTTCATTGACCACATGTGGCCCACCGATGGCATTCAATCACAAATTGCCGGATCCATGCTGGTAAATGGTGGTAAGTCCATTTGCCCGGGTCGCGCGGCCCCCCGACCGGGCCCTATGGGGTGCCTGTCCCTCGCTCTACGCTCGAAACGTATCCCGCCCACCGGAGGGATCGGGTTGGATCACCGAACAGGAGAAGGTGGGGCCCCGCACATGGCGCATGGGACGGTACGCGCGAGACCGAGCTGGTCCTGGAACTGACCGGAATCGCCCCGATCGTGGACCCTCTCGCGAGCTTCTCCGGTCCGCGATCACGAACAGTGCCCGCCCGCCGGGCATGAGGCAAGACGCCCTGGGGGAAGCCGAGCACCCCCCAGGGCGCCTTGCTGTCACCGGCAGGGCGCCGGTCGATCACCGGCCCCGCGCCCGCCGGCCACGGTTCCGGCCCCGGCGGTGCCTCTTACTTGATCACCTTCTTGTTCATGAACTCCTCGATGCCGAGCGGGCCCAGCTCGCGCCCCACGCCGGACCGCTTCACCCCGCCGAACGGCAGGTCGGCCTGAGAGCCGCCGGCCTGGTTGATGAAGACCATGCCGGCCTCGATCCGCTCACCGACCCGGCGTGCCCGCTCCGGGTCGGCGCTGAACACGCCGGAGCCCAGCCCGAACGGCGTGTCGTTGGCCAGCTCGACCGCCTCGTCCTCGGACTCGGCCTTGAACACCATGGCCACCGGCCCGAACAGCTCCTCGGCGTACGCCCTGGTCCCGGGCTCGACCCCGGTGAGCACGGTGGGCTCCACGTACGCCCCCGGCCCCTCGATCCGCCGCCCGCCGGCCCGTACCGTCGCGCCCTGCGCCACCGCGGCGTCGATCTGCTCGATCAGCCGGTCGGCGGCGCCCTGGGAGGAGAGCGGCGCCAGCGTGGTCGCAGGGTCGGCGGGGTCGCCCGGGGTGAACCCCTGGAAGCTCGCCACCAGCTTGTCCACGAACGCGTCGTGGATGTCCGACATGACGATCATCCGCTTCGGCGCGTTGCAGGCCTGCCCGGTGTTGCCGAGCCGTGAGCGGGTCGCGATCTTGACCATCCGGTCGATGTCCGCCGTGTCCAGGATGATCATCGGGTCCGAGCCGCCGAGCTCCAGCACCACCTTCTTGAGGTGCTTGCCGGCCTCCGCGGCCACCGCCGCACCGGCCCGCTCGCTGCCGGTCAGCGACACGCCCTGCACCCGCGGGTCGGCGATGATGTCCGCCACCTGCTCGTTGGTGGCGTACACGTTGATGTACGCGTCCGCCGGCAGCCCCGCGTCGCGCAACAGCGCCTCGATCGCGGCGGACGAGCGTGGGCAGCTCGGCGCGTGCTTGAGCAGGATGGTGTTGCCGAGCACCAGGTTCGGCGCGGCGAATCGGGCCACCTGGTAGTAGGGGAAGTTCCACGGCATGATGCCGAGCAGCACGCCGATCGGGCTCTTGCGGATGGTCGCCTCGCCGCCCCGGATCGGCAGCGCCTCGTCCGCCAGCAGCTTCTCGGCGTTGTCGGCGTAGTAGGAGAAGATGTCCACCACGATGCCGAGCTCGCCCTTGCTCTCCGCGATCCGCTTGCCCATCTCCGTGGTGATGATCGCGGCCAGCTCGTCGGCCCGCTCCGCGAACAGCTCCGCCGCGCGCTTCACGAGCGCCGCCCGCTCGGCCACCGGGCGCTCCCGCCACGCCAGATAGCCCTGGTGTGCGCGGTCGATAGCGCCGGTGATCTCCGCGTCGGTGGCGGTCGGGAACTCCTCCAGGACCTCGCCGGTGGCCGGATTCGTGACCTTGTACATGCTCATGCCCCCATGCTCCCCGGCGCGCCTCCACTTTGCTCCACCGGGGCCCTCCACCACGCCCCACCCCGGGCCCTCCACCCAGCTCCAACCACGCGTTACGCGGCACGTTCCGGTGGTTTCCCGGGGGTCTGGATGGCCGTTACAGGCCCGTACGGACGTGGCGCCGCTCACTCCCTCCACTTCACCCTACCGCCGCTGAGCTGGGCTAATGCGAGCTCGTAGCCCAGATCGGGTGGTATTGAACTGTTGACCGTGGGGAAGAGTGGAGTACAGTGGGGCGCCGTGGAGGGCTGTAGAGCGCTCCACACGGCACGGGGAGGTGGGGCCGATGTTTCTCGGCACCCATTCGCCGCGCCTCGACGACAAGGGACGTCTGTTCCTTCCAGCCAAGTACCGCGACGAGTTGTCGGGGGGACTGGTGATCACGAAGGGCCAGGAGCGCTGCCTCTACGTCTTCCCCGTGGAGGAGTTCCAGCGGCTCACCGAGGCCCTGCGCTCGGCACCGGTCACGGCCAAGGCGGTCCGTGACTACAGCCGGGTGTTCTTCGCCAGCGCCTCCGACGAGGTGCCTGACAAGCAGGGGCGGGTCACCATCCCGCCCGCGCTCCGCCAGTACGCGGGCCTGTCCCGCGACTGCGTGGTGATCGGCGCCAACACACGCCTGGAGATCTGGGACTCCGAGTCGTGGTCGCGGTACGAGGCCGAGCAGGAGCAGAAGTTCTCGGATCTTTCCGAGGAGGTGTTGCCGGGGGTCCTGTGACGGGGACGGCCACCGGCCTTCGGGGTCCAAGCGGCCAGGTCTCCACCCGTCCGTACGAACGTCAGCTGACACTCCTTCCCCGGTGCCAGGTGACGGACACGGCGGATGGGGACCTGGCCGCTCGGAAACCGCGTCGCGGTGGTCGCGGGCCGCGAGAGAGGGGGCGAGATGAACGCGGTAGAGGGGCATGTCCCGGTCCTCATGGACCGGATCCTCACGCTGCTCGCTCCCGCCCTCGACCGGCCCGGCGCCGTTCTCGTCGACGGAACGCTCGGCCTCGCGGGGCACGCCAGTGCCCTGCTGGCCGAGCACCCCGGCCTTCACCTCATCGGCATCGATCGTGACCCGTCCGCGCTCGAACGTTCCGGGGCGCGGCTGGAACCGTACGCCGACCGGGTGACGCTTGTGCACGCCGTCTATGACGAGATCCCCGACGTCCTCGCCGGGCACGCACGTACTGGGCGGGGCCGCCGCGAGGTGGCCGGTGTGCTGCTGGACCTCGGCGTGTCCTCACCCCAGCTGGACGAGGCCGGGCGCGGCTTCGCGTACTCCTACGACGCGCCGCTGGACATGCGGATGGACACCACACAGGAACGAACCGCCGCCGACGTCGTCAACGGCTCCTCCGAGCGCGAGCTCACCCGGATCCTGCGTACGTACGGCGAGGAGCGGCACGCCCACCGGGTGGCCGCCGCGATCGTCCGGGCGCGCGCCCGTGAGCCGATCACCTCCACCGCCCGGCTGGCCGAGATCGTCCGCGACGCCATCCCCGCCGCCGCCCGGCGCACCGGGGGGAACCCCGCCAAGCGCACGTTCCAGGGCCTGCGCATCGAGGTCAACGGCGAGCTGGAGGTGCTCGAGCGGGCGCTGCCCGCCGCCATCGACGCGCTCGCGCTGGACGGCCGGATGGCCGTCCTCTCCTACCACTCGCTGGAGGACCGGCTGGTCAAGCGGGCCTTCGCGGAGCGTTCGACCGACACCACGCCGCACGGGCTCCCGGTGTCGCTGCCGGACCGGCTGCCCGAGCTGAGCCTGCTGACCCGCGGCGCGGAGAGGCCCGACGACGAAGAAGTCCGCGACAACCCGCGCGCGGCATCGGCCCGGCTGCGGGCCGTCCGGCGGGTGAGGACCGGAGGTGGGGGAGCATGACGATCACCACGACGCCGCCGCCCGTACGGCGGGGCGCGAAGCCCGCGGGGGGCGTGCCGGTCAAGGAGCGTCCGGCCCGGGGCCGTACGGCGGCGCCGCGCGGGACCGTACCGGCGTCCCGGCGGGGTGGCACGCCCACGTCGGCCCGGCGCCCGGCGCCGCACGCGCCGCGGGTGCCGTTCGCCATGCTCGTCATCGGCCTGCTCGGCGGCGCGCTGATCTCGCTGCTGATGCTGCGCACGGTGCTCGCCGAGGACGCGTTCCGGCTCACCAAGCTGCAGCAGAACAACCGGCTGCTCGCGCAGCACGAGGAGACGCTCTCCCAGGAGGTCGCGCGGGCCGAGTCGCCCGGCGAGATCGCCCGGAAGGCCCGGGAGAGTGGCATGGGACCCGCACCGGGTGGCTTCGTCAACGAGGCCACCGGTCAGGTTCGCGGTGCCACCACGACGCCGTCCCGTCCCGTGACCCCGGGGGGCGGCGCCGTGGGTACCGACGACCGGCAGGCCGCGAGCCGCGACGCCGGCGAGACCACTGATACCGGCGCGACCGGCACGCGGCAGGGCGATACCACGGACGGCAACACCGGCGGCTCCCCGAACCAGGGCGCCCAGGACGACGGGACCGCGGAGGAGGACGCAGCGATCGCCGGCGGGGGCGGCCGGTGACGGGACCAGGCGACCGGAACCGGCACGGACGGAGACCGAGCGGAGGCACACCGGGAGGCGCGGGCGGCGGCGCCACACGCCGCGGCACCGGCTCCTCCGCCGGCCCCCGCAACACCGGCAAGAGCCACGGCGGCACGGCGGGTACGGGAGGCACGGCGGGTACGGGAGGCGCGGCCGGCGCCCGCGACCGTCCCGGTCAGACGGGCCGGACCGGCAAGGGCCAGGGCGGCGCGGCGGGCCGGAGCGGCACGGCGGGCAAGGGCGGTTCCGCGGCGGGCTCTCGCGGTCAGGGCGGAGCGGGTGCCAAGGGCGCACCGGCCGGAGCGGGGGCGCGCGGCACGGCGGGCGCGTCCTCCCGGCGGCCGGCCGGCGGGCGTGGCGGCGGCCCGCCGAGAAGGCCGCCGCGGCGTATGCCGCGCCGCGGCGACCCCGCGCGCCGGCTCAGCTTCACGCTGTTGTGCCTGGCCTTCGTCATGTCGCTGTTCGCCGGCCGGCTGGTGCAGATCCAGGGCTTCGACGCCCAGGTCTACGCCAAGGAGGCGGCGCAGAAGCGGCTGCAGACCAACATCATCCCCGCCACCCGCGGCGAGATCACCGACGCCGCGGGCATCCCGATGGCGATGTCCGTGGAGCGCCGTACCGTCTTCGTCGACCCGGCACTGATCACCGCGGCGCAGCGGGGCGAGGTCATCGCCCGGCTGTCGGAGACGCTCGGCGTCCCGGCGAACGAGGTCGCGGCCAAGGTGGACGCGAAGCCGAGCCGCTACCAGGTGGTCAAGCGCGACGTGGCCCCCGGCACCGCGCGGCAGCTCATGGCGTACAAGCTGATCGGCGTGAACACCGAGCTCGGCTACGAGCGGGTGTATCCGGGCGGCGCGCTCGCCTCCAACCTGATCGGCTTCGCCGGCGCGGACGGCAAGGGCCTGGAGGGGCTCGAGTACGCGAAGGACAAGGTGCTCGCCGGCCGCCCGGGCGAGCAGCGCATGGAGTACAGCCGGCAGGGACAGCAGATCCCGATGTCCGCGGCGCAGCGCAAGGAGCCCGTGCCCGGCCGTGACCTGCGGCTCACGCTCAACCGCGACATCCAGTGGAAGGCGCAGGAGGCGCTGAACCGGCAGGTGGCCAAGAGCCGGGCGTCCAGCGGCAGCATCGTGGTGATGGACCCGCGCACCGGGCACATCGTCGCGATGGCCGACGCGCCGACCTACGACCCCAACCGCCCCGAGATCTCCACCGCGGAGCAGCGCCGCAACGGTGCGGTGACCAGGTCCTTCGAGCCGGGCAGTACCAACAAGGTGATCACCACCGCGGCCGCGCTGGAGGCCGGGGCGGTGCGGCCGGACACGTCGTTCACGGTGCCGTACTCGCTGCACCGGTACGGCTCGCTGTTCCACGACAGCCACGGCCACCCCACCCGCCGGATGACGGTCGGTGGCATCCTCGCCACCTCGAGCAACACCGGCACGCTGCAGATCGCGGAGAAGCTCGGCAAGGACAAGCTGAGCGCCGCGCTGCACCGGTTCGGCTTCGGCACCCGCCCGGGCACCGAGCTGCCGGGGGAGACGGCGGGGCTGCTGAAGAACCCCAAGGAGTGGTGGGGCACGCAGCTCTACACGATCTCCTTCGGGCAGGGCGTCTCGGTCAACGCGCTGCAGATGGCGAGCGTGTACGCGACCATCGCGAACAAGGGCGTGCGGGTGCAGCCCTCCATCGTGGCGGGCACCGCGGACGCCGAGGGCCACTTCAGCCCGGCGCCCGCGCCGAAGCGGACCAAGGCGATCAGTCCCCGTACGGCCGAGCAGGTGTCGCGGATGCTCGAGGGCGCGACCTCCGTGGACGGCACCGCGCCGAAGGCGAAGATCGACGGCTACCGGGTGGCGGGCAAGACCGGTACGGCCCAGCGGATCAACCCCGCCTGCGGCTGCTACCGCGGCGGCGGCTACACGGCCTCGTTCGTGGGCTACGCACCCGCCGACGACCCCGAACTCGTCGTGCTCGTCGCGCTGCACGACCCCAAGCGCGGCAGCTACTACGGCGGTGACGTCGCCGCGCCGGTCTTCTCCGACGTGATGAGCTTCGGCCTGAAGACCCTCAAGGTCCCGCCGACGGGGAAGAAATCGCCCAAGATCAAGCTCTACCCGTGAGCGAGAGCCCCCGCCGATCGAGGGACATCGCCGCGCGTCGTCCGGGCGGAGCCGCTAACGGGCCCATGACGGGGTGCGGAGCCGATAATCTCGTCCGCGTGCCGGCAGTGATCCGACCGAAGAACAACCCGGCCCGCCCGCTCAGGGAGCTGGCGGGCCTGCTCGGCCTGCGCGCGGGCGGGCTGCCCGGCCCCGGGACACGGGGGAGCACCGTCCGCGGCGTGACGCACGACTCGCGCCGCGTCAGACCCGGCGATCTGTACGCGGCGCTCCCCGGCGCCCGGTTCCACGGCGCCGACTTCTCCCAGCAGGCCGCGCAGGCCGGCGCGAACGCCATCCTCACGGACGCGGCGGGGGAGGAGCGCGCGCTCCGCACCGGCCTGCCGGTGCTGGTCGTGGACGAGGTGCGTGCCCGGCTCGGCGAGGTGGCGGCCTGGGTCTACCACGAGCCCGCCGGGGACATGTTGATCATCGGCACCACCGGGACCAGCGGCAAGACCACCACGACGTACCTGCTGGAGGCCGGGCTGCGCGCGGCCGGGCACGTCACCGGGCTGATCGGCACGGTGGAGTCGCGCATCGGCGACGAGACGGTGGCGGCCGCGCTGACCACGCCGGAGTCCACCGACCTGCACGCCCTGTTCGCGATGATGCGCGAGCGCGGCGTGACCGCCACGGCGATGGAGGTGTCCAGCCACGCGCTGGCGTACGGGCGGGTCGGCGGGGCCCGCTACGACGTGGCAATCTTCACCAACCTCTCCCAGGACCATCTCGACTTCCACCCCGACATGCAGGACTACTTCTCCACCAAGGCGCGGCTGTTCACCCCGGCCTACAGCGGCGTCGGCGTGGTGAACCTCGACGACCTGTACGGGCAGGCGCTGACCGAGGTGGCGCGCATCCCGGTGACCACGTTCTCCGCCTCGGGCGACCCCGCCGCCGACTGGCGGGCGCTGGACGTGCGGGTGGGTGCGGACGGCGGCGCCTTCCGGGTCGTGGGGCCGGGCGGAATAGAGGCCGACGCGAGCGTCCGGCTGCCCGGGCCGTTCAACGTCGCCAACGCGCTGAGCGCGATCGTCGGCCTCGTCGAGGCCGGGGTGCCGCTGCACACCGCGGTGGACGGGGTGGCGAACGCCCCCGGCGTACCGGGCCGCATGGAGCAGGTCGACGAGGGCCAGGACTTCACCGCCATCGTGGACTACTCGCACAAACCGGGCGCGGTGCATGCGGCACTGACCGCCTTGCGCGAGGTGACGGCCGGCCGGCTGATCGTGGTGCTCGGCTGCGGCGGAGATCGCGACCGCGGCAAACGCCCGCTGATGGGGGCCGAGGCCGCGACGCTCGCCGACGAGGCGATCTTCACGGACGACAACCCCCGCGGCGAGGACCCGCTGACCATCCTCGCCGCGATGATGGACGGCGCAATCAAGGTCGACCCCGGCCGGCGCGCCACCATCACCGTGGAGCCCGACCGGGCCGAGGCGATCGACCTCGCGGTCCGCCGGGCCGGTCCCGGGGACGTGGTCATCGTCGCGGGAAAGGGCCACGAGCAGGGCCAATACGTCGGCGACGCGGTGCTCCCGTTCGACGACCGCGAGGTGCTGCGCACCGCGTTGCGCAGGCGCGCCGGAGAGCACGGTGAACCCTAAGCTGGCAGACACGGCCGCAGCGGCCGGGCACCGCCCGGCCATGCCGGGCGGCGAACGCGCATGTCACCGTGGTGCGTCCCGGGGGTCACCGGCACGAGTCCGGACGAAGGAGAGGGTTTGATCGCGTTCTCGCTGGAAGAGATCGCCGACATCACCGGTGGCAGGCTCGACGGCCCGCCAGGCGGCCGGGTGACCGGCCCCGTGGTCGTCGACTCCAGGCTGGCCGGGCCCGGCTCGCTCTTCGTCGCGGTGCGCGGCGAGCACGCCGACGGCCACGACTTCGCCCGGGCCGCGGTGGACGCCGGGGCCGCCGGGGTGCTCGCCGAGCGGCCCGTGGGCGTGCCGGCCGTGGTCGTCCCCGACGTGCTCGCCGGGCTGGCGGCGCTGGCCCGGGCGGTGGTCGACCGGCTGACCGGCCTCACCGTCGTCGGGATCACCGGCTCCTCGGGCAAGACCAGCACCAAGGACCTGCTCGCCCAGGTGGTGGGCGGTCTCGGCGCCACGGTCGCGGCGGAGGGCTCGTTCAACAACGAGATCGGGCACCCGCTGACCGTGCTGCGCGCCGACCGGAGCACGCGCTACCTGGTCCTCGAGGTCGCGGCGCGGGGCGCCGGGCACATCGCGTACCTGTGCCGGGTCGCGCCGCCGCGGATCGGCGTCGTGCTCAACGTGGGCAGCGCGCACATCGGCGAGTTCGGCGGCCGCGAGGAGATCGCCAAGGCCAAGGGCGAGCTGGTGGAGGCGCTGCCGCCGGCGGCGGCGGCGGGAGGCGTCGCGGTGCTGAACGCGGACGACCCGCTGGTGGCCGCGATGGCGGACCGTACGCGGGCCCGGGTCGTCACCTTCGGCAGGTCCGACTCCGCCACGGTCCGCGCCTCCGGCGTCACCCTCGACGCCGCCGGCCGCGCCGCGTTCACGCTCGTCGCCCCGGCCGGCCAGGCCCCGGTACGGCTCGCCCTGGTGGGCGAGCACCAGGTGGACAACGCGCTGGCCACCGCCGCCGTGGCCGCCGAGCTCGGGATGGCGCCCGCGGCGATCGCCGCCGCGCTGGAGGGGGCCCGGCCGCGCAGCCGGTGGCGGATGGAGGTCACCGGGCTTCCGGACGGGACCACGGTGGTCAACGACGCGTACAACGCCAACCCCGAGTCGGTGACCGCCGCGCTGCGCACGCTCGCGGTGATGGCCGGCGGCGGGCGCGGGCACGCGGTGCTCGGCCAGATGGCGGAGCTCGGCCCGGCGCACCGCGCCGAGCACGAGCGCATCGGACGGCTCGCGGCGGAGCTGGGCGTGACCTGTGTGATCGCGGTCGGGCCGGAGGCGGCGCCGATCGCCGAGGCGGCGGCGGGCGTGCCGGGCTGGTCCGGGACGGCCCGTACGGTCCCGGACGCGGCGGCCGCGGTCCGGGCCGTACGCGAGGAACTGCGCCCCGGCGACGTGGTGCTGGTGAAGGGATCCCGGGTGGCGGCACTGGAGAAGGTGGCGGACGAGCTCGTCGCGGGGGGTGACGCCCGATGATGAGCATGCTGATCGCGGCCGGCACCGCGCTGATGGTCGCGCTGCTCATCACGCCGCTGGCGATCCGGCTGTTCCGCCGCCGTGGGTACGGCCAGCAGATCCGCGAAGAGGGCCCGTCCGGGCACTACGACAAGCGCGGCACGCCCACCATGGGCGGCACGGTGATCATCCTGGGCGCGCTGGTGGGGTACGGGCTGGCGCACCTCATCACGCTGACCCGCCCGACCGTGTCCGGCCTGCTCGTGCTGATGCTGATGACCGGGCTCGGCGGGGTCGGCTTCCTGGACGACTTCATCAAGATCTACAAGGACCGCAGCCTCGGCCTGCGCAGCGGCGCCAAGATGCTCGGCCAGGTCGGCATCGGCGTGCTGTTCGCACTGCTGGCCACGCGATTCCCGAACGGCTACACCTACACCCCGGCCTCCACGCACATCTCGTTCCTCCGCGACATCGACGTGCTCGTCCTCGGCCCGTACCTGTTCGTCATCTGGGCCCTGCTGATGATCGTCGCCACGTCCAACGCGGTGAACCTCACCGACGGCCTGGACGGGCTCGCCACCGGCGCGACCGTGCTGGTGCTCGCGGCGTACGTGGTCATCGGCAACTGGCAGTTCCGGCAGAGCTGCGTGGTCAACGGCCTGTCCTGGAACTGCTACACGGTGCGCGACCCGCTCGACCTGGCGGTCGTCGCGGCGGCGGTGCTCGGCGCGTGCATCGGCTTCCTGTGGTGGAACGCGCCGCCCGCGCGGATCTTCATGGGCGACACCGGGTCGCTCGCGCTCGGCGGTGTCCTCGCCGGACTCTCCATGACCACCCGGACCGAGCTGCTGCTGCTCATCCTGGGCGGCCTCTTCATGATCATCACGTTGTCGGTGATCATCCAGGTGGGGTCGTTCAAGGCGACCGGGCGCCGGGTGTTCAAGATGGCCCCGCTGCAACACCACTTCGAGCTGATGGGCTGGGCCGAGACCACCATCGTGATCCGGTTCTGGATCATCGGCGGGCTGTTCGTGGCCGGCGGGCTCGGCATCTTCTACGTGGAATGGATGCCCAAGTGACCTCCGATTTCAAGGGCGTGCGGGTCTGCGTCGCCGGGCTCGGCGTCTCCGGCCCGCCCGCCGCCCGGGCGCTGCTCGCGCACGGCGCCGAGGTCACGGTCGTGGACGGCGGCGACGACGAGGGCCGCCGTACGGCCGCCGCGGAGCTGGAGCGGCTCGGCGCCCGGGTGCGGCTCGGCGGGGGCGCCACCCTCCCCGAGGGCACCGAGCTGGTGGTGACCTCCCCGGGCTGGCGGCCGGACGCGCCGCTGCTGGTGGCCGCCGCCGAGGCGGGGCTGCCGGTGCTCGGGGACGTGGAGCTGGCCTGGCGGCTGCGCCCGCCGGGGCAGGCGTGGCTCGCGGTGACCGGTACCAACGGCAAGACCACCACGGTACGGATGCTCGCCGAGATGCTGCTCGCCGACGGCCGCCGCGCCGTGGCCGCGGGCAACGTGGGCACGTCCCTGGTGGACGTGGTCACGGCCGAGCCCGCGTACGAGGTGGTGGCGGTGGAGCTGTCCAGCTTCCAGCTGCACTGGTCGAGCACGGTGGTCCCGTACGCGGGCACCGTGCTCAACGTCGCCCCCGACCACATCGACTGGCACGGCGACCTGGAGGCGTACGCCGCGGACAAGGGGCGGGTCTACGCGCCGGGCACGATCGCCGTGGCCAACGCCGATGACGAGCTGTCCGTACGGCTCGCCGATCAGGCGCGTGAGCCGGCCGCGCGGGCCGCGTTCACGCTCGGCACCCCGCGCCCGGGGGAGCTCGGCGTGGTGGAGGACCTGCTGGTGGACCGGGCGTTCGTGGACGATCCCGAGCGGACCGCCGAGGAGTTGGGCACGCTCGCCGACGTGGTGCCGTACGCGCCGCACAACGTGGCGAACGCGCTGGCCGCGGCCGCGCTGGCGCGCGCGTACGGGGTCGCGCCCGGCTCGGTCCGCGCCGGGCTGCGCGCGTTCCGGCCCGACCCGCACCGGATGACCGCGGTCGCCACGCTCGGCGAGGTCGGGTACGTGGACGACTCCAAGGCCACGAACCCGCACGCCGCGGCCGCCTCGCTGGCGGCGTACGACTCGATCGTGTGGATCGCCGGCGGGCTGCTCAAGGGCGCCGACGTGGACGACCTGGTGGCGGTCGCGGCCGGGCGGCTGCGCGCCGCCGTCCTGCTCGGCGCCGACCGCGCCCGCATCGCCGACGCCCTCCACCGGCACGCCCCGCACGTGCCGATCATCGAGGTCCCGGAGACCGAGCCCCGCGCCGCCATGGAGGCCGCCGTCCACGCCGCCCGCGCCGCGGCCCACCCCGGCGACACCGTGCTCTTGGCCCCCGCCGCCGCCTCCCTGGACATGTACCGCAACTACAACGTCCGCGGCGACACCTTCACCGACCTCGTCCGCGGGCTGACACCCAAGCACTAGCACGTCCCGCGTTCCACAAATTGGGGGAAGGATTTTGTAGGAGAACCCGCAGGTCGTGCCGGCAAAATCCTTCCCCCAGTTTGTTGGGGCCGGGGGTGGCCGAGAAAGGTCGTTGATCCGCGCGACACGCGACGAATGTCCGGGTAGTCGGCGGGCCCGGTCGGGACACTTGTGGTCATGCCTCGCCCTGAGACCCGGAAGACCCCGAGGGCCCGGCCGTGACGTCGACCTCCGCCACGGGTGACGGGCCGGTGCCGCGCCGGCCCGGGCTGCTGCGTGCCCGGCTGGCCGAGGTCCTGCACCTGTTCGACCGGCCGCTCACCTCGTACTACGTGATCTTCGGGTCGATGATGCTGCTCATCGCGCTCGGGCTGATCATGGTGCTCTCCTCGTCCAGCATCGACTCGCTGACCGAGACCGGCTCGCCGTACACGCTCTTCCGCAAGCAGGTCATCTCCGTCGTGATCGGCCTGCCGCTGATGCTCGTGGCCTCCCGGCTGCCCCCGCGCGTCTACCGCGTCATCGCCTACCCGCTGATGGTGGTCGCGGTGCTGGGCCTCGTGGCGGTGCTGTTCATGGGGGACAGCTACGCGACCGGCGCGGTCCGCTGGATCAATATCGGCGGCCTCACCATCCAGCCCTCCGAGCCGGCCAAGCTGGCGTTCGTGATCTGGGGCGCCGACCTGCTCGCGCGCAAGGAAGAGCTGAACATGCTCACCGAGTGGCGGCACCTCCTGGTGCCGCTGATGCCGGGCGTGGGCGTGCTCACCCTGCTCGTGCTGCTCGGCCGCGACCTCGGCACCAGCCTGGTGCTGATGACGGCGTTCCTGGCGCTGCTGTGGGTGGTGGGCGCGCCCGGGCGGCTGTTCGTCGGCATGCTCGGGCTCGTCGCGCTGCTGGTGGCCATCATGGTCGTGGTGGAGCCGTACCGGATGGACCGGCTCACCTCCTTCATCGACCCGGCCGCCGACCCGGGCGGCACCGGCTACCAGGCCATGCACGGCCGGTACGCGCTCGGCTCCGGCGGCCTGCTCGGCGTGGGCATCGGCGCCAGCCGGGAGAAGTGGCAGTACCTCCCGCACCCGGAGAGCGACTTCATCTTCGCCATCATCGGCGAGGAGCTCGGGCTGGTCGGCTCGCTGCTCGTGATCGGCCTGTTCGGACTCTTCGGCTACGCCGGCATCCGGGTGGCGCAGCGGGTCCGCGACCCGTTCATGCGGCTCGCCGCCACCGCGCTGACCGCGTGGATCGTGGTGCAGGCGCTGGTCAACATCGGTGCGGTGATCGGAGTCCTGCCGATCACCGGCATTCCGCTCCCGCTGGTCTCCTCCGGCGGATCGGCGTTGGTTCCTACCATGTTCGCCCTCGGCACGCTCCTTTCGTTCGCGAAACGCGAGCCCGGCGCGCGGCAGGCTTTGGCCGCACGGGGCCCCGGCCTCCCCGTACGGGCTCTAAGCTGGCTGGGTCTGGGATCGCGGAAGCGTTGAGCGTTCCCCGAGGTGGGGCCCGCGGGCCCCACGCCAGAACCCCAAGTGATCGTGAGGAGGCGGCGACGATGAGGGTCGTCCTCGCGGGCGGCGGGACGGCAGGTCACATCGAGCCCGCTCTCGCCCTGGCCGACGCCTTGCGGCGTGCCGATCCGGGTGTCGGCATCACCTGCCTGGGCACGGAGCGCGGCCTCGAGACGAGGCTGGTGCCGATGCGCGGCTACGACCTGGCGCTGGTGCCGGCGGTCCCGCTGCCACGCGCGCTCACCCCCCGGCTGCTGTCGGTGCCCGGCCGGCTGGCCGGCGCGATCAACACCGCGGCCGGCATACTGGACCGCGTCGGGGCCGACGTGCTCGTGGGCTTCGGCGGATACGTGGCCACCCCCGGCTACCTCGCGGCCCGTCGCCGCAGCGTGCCGATCGTGGTGCACGAGGCGAACCCGCGCCCCGGCCTGGCCAACCGGCTCGGCTCCCGGCTGACCACGCACGTGTTCACCGGGCACCCGGAGACGCAGCTGCCGCACGCGGAGTATCTCGGCATACCGCTCCGCGGCGACATCAGTCACCTCGACCGGCTCGCCTTGGGCGACAAGGCGCGCGCGCACTTCGGGCTCCGCAACGACCTGCCCACGCTGCTGGTGTTCGGCGGTTCCCAGGGCGCCCGCTCGCTGAACCGTGCGGCGCTCGCCGCCGGCATGGCGCTGCGCGAGGCGGGCGTGCAGGTGCTGCACGTGGTCGGGCCGAAGAACGCGCAGGAGCCGGAGGACCTGACGGCGGCCGGCGTGCCGTACGTCTGCGTGCCGTACGTGGACCGCATGGACCTCGCGTACGCGGCCGCCGACTTCGCGCTCTGCCGCGCCGGCGCGCTGACCTGCGCCGAGCTCACCGCCGTGGGGCTGCCCGCGGCGTACGTGCCGCTGCCCATCGGCAACGGCGAGCAGCGGCTCAACGCCGAGCCGATCGCGGCCGCCGGCGGCGGCATGGTGGTGGACGACGCGCAGCTCACCCCGGAGTGGATCCGCGACCACGTGGTCCCGGTGCTGCGCAACCCCGACGCGGTCGCCGCGATGTCCGAGGCGGCGGCGCGGATGGGGCGCCGCGACGCCGACACCGAGCTGGCCAGGAGGGTCATGGCGATCGTGGCGGGATACGCGGCGGGCCCCGGTCCGGAGGCGGGCCGGTGAGTTCGGGAGAGAACCGGACGGAGCGCGCGGAGTGGACGCCGCCCACCGCTCCACGCGCGGCGGCCGCGGAGCGCGTGAGGCAGGTGAACGACCAGTGAGTCTGGTCAAGCCCGTGTCGCTGGTCCCGCTCGCGGGGATGGGGCGGGTCCACTTCATCGGCATCGGGGGCGCCGGCATGTCCGGCATCGCCCGCGTCTTCCTGGCCCGCGGCGTGGCCGTCTCCGGCAGCGACGCCAAGGACTCCGCGATCCTCGCCGGTCTCCGCGAGCTCGGTGCGGACGTGCATGCCGGGCACGACGCCGCGCACGTCGAGGGCGCCGACACCGTGGTGGTCTCCACGGCCGTCCGGGAGAGCAACCCCGAGCTGGCCCGCGCCCGCGAGCTGGGGCTGCGGGTGCTGCCCCGCGCGGCCGCGCTCGGCTCGCTGATGCTGGACCGGCGCGGCGTGGCCGTGGCCGGCACGCACGGCAAGACCACCACCAGCTCGATGCTCACCGTGGTGCTGCAGCGGGCCGGGGCCGGCCCCGGGTACGTGATCGGCGGGCGGCTGATGTCCACCGGCCTGGGCGCGGAGGACGGCACCGGCGAGGTGCTCGTCGCCGAGGCCGACGAGAGCGACGGCTCGTTCCTGATGCTTCCGGCGGAGGTGGCGGTGGTCACCAACGTGGAGGCCGACCACCTCGACAACTACGCCGGCCTGGACGAGATCCACGAGAGCTTCGCGCGCTTCGCCGCCGCCGCGCCGCTCGTCGTGGCCTGCGCGGACGACGCCGGCGCCATGCGCGCGAGCCGGGCCGCGCGGGACGCCGGGCGGCGCGTGGTCACGTACGGCACGACGGCCGGCGCGGACTACCGGATCGGTACCATCACCCCGCAGGGCTTCGGCTCCAGCTTCGCGCTCACCGGTCCCGGCGGGGTGGACCTCGGCGTCTTCCGGCTCGCCGTACCGGGCGCGCACAACGTGATGAACGCGGCGGCCGCCATAGCCACCGCCGCGGAGCTCGGGCACGATCCGGCCGCCCTCCGCGACGGCCTCGCCGACTTCACCGGCGCCGCCCGCCGGTTCGAGCCCAGGGGCGAGGCACGCGGCGTGCGGGTCTACGACAGCTACGCGCATCACCCCACCGAGCTGGCCGCCGACCTGAGGGCGGCACGTGACTTCGCCGGCGACGGCCGGGTCGTCGCGGTGTTCCAGCCGCACCTGTTCAGCCGGACGCGCGTCTTCGCGGCGGAGTTCGGCGCGGCGCTGGGGCTCGCCGACGAGGTGGTCGTGATGGGCATCTATCCGGCCCGCGAGGACCCGGAGCCCGGCGTGACCGGGGAACTGGTGTCCCGCGCCGTGCCGCACGGGCACGTCATGTACGAGCCCACCTGGGAGAAGGTGGCGGGGCACGTGTCGCGGCTGGCCCGGCCCGGCGACGTCGTGCTGACCATGGGGGCGGGCGACGTCACCGACATGGGGCCTGAGATCGTGGCGGCGCTGGTGACCTCTGGGGGGTAGAGGTGACGGACGGGGACGATGTGTACCGGCTGGGCGAACGGCCGGGCTCCGCGGAGCCCGCGGTACGGACCGTCGCGCCGGGCGGGTCTGGGGGAGAGCCTGGTGACGCGGAGGCGCCGGCTGGGCGGGGAGCCCGGCCGGGGCCGCGGCCGCGCCGGGACCCGTGGAAGGTCTCCTTCGCCGTACTGCTGATCCTCGGCCTGCTCGCGGGCGCAACCTGGGTGCTGCTCGGGTCGCGGCTGCTGGTGGTACGGGAGGTCCGGGTGGAGGGGCTCGGCCGGGTGACCCGCGCCGAGGTGGTGGCGATCGCCGCCGTCCCCATCGGCACCCCGCTGGCCCGCCTGGACACCACGGACATCGCCGCCCGGGTGGAACGCGTCCGGCTGGTCGAGTCCACGAAGGCGGTGCGGTCCTGGCCCGCCGCCGTGACCATCCAGGTCACCGAGCGCCGCCCGGTGCTCGCCGTCCCCGCGGGCCGGCGCTACGACCTGGTCGACAAGGCCGGCGTCACGGTCACCAAGACGCCACGGGCGCCGCGCGGCATGCCGGTGCTCGTCGTCGCCGGCCCCGCCGAGGGCAACCCGGGCGTGCCGGTGGCGGTACGGGTGAGCCGGGGGCTGCCGCAGACACTGGCGAAGCGTCTGGAGGCCGTACAGATCCGGCCGGGGACCTCGCACGTCACGCTGCGGCTGAGCGGCGGCCGTACGGTGGTGTGGGGCGGGGCGGAACGGAGCGCCGCCAAGGCCAAGGTGCTCACCGGGCTGCTGCGGGCCGAGCCGCGCGCCCGGCACTTCGACGTCAGCGATCCCGCCGTCGCGGTGGTCAAATAGCGGTGGTCGAATAGCGGTGGTCGAACAGCGGGCCGCGTACGTCGGATTCTTCACGGAAACGCCCGCCCGCACGGCGGTTCCGGCTGTGGTCTTGGGGCGGCCCCGATAAGGTCGACCGGTCGGGTGCGCCTGCGCGGAGTCATCGCTTCACGGCGCCGGCAGGGCCGGGCCGGCGAGGGCACGCGGGACGAACGGGACGGGCGCGACACGCCGATCCCGTCGATGCCGGGTTAGTTGACCCTGGGGGAGACGCGACCCTACTGTCCGTATCAATCGTCAGGTTGACATAACTCTAAATGTGAACTTGAGGGTGAGCAACACCTGACAGCACCCGGCAGTACCGCTGCGGCGCCCCACCGGACACCGCGGGGGCACGGAGCACAATCGGCACCAAGCGAGCGGAAAGGCCCCTCGTCGTGGCAGCACCGCAGAATTACCTAGCGGTCATCAAAGTCGTCGGTATCGGCGGCGGCGGCGTCAACGCCGTCAATCGAATGATCGAGGAAGGCCTCAAGGGCGTCGAGTTCATCGCCATCAACACCGACGCTCAGGCTCTGCTCATGAGTGACGCCGACGTCAAGCTGGACGTCGGCCGCGAGCTCACCCGTGGCCTGGGGGCGGGCGCCAACCCCGACGTCGGCCGGAAGGCCGCGGAGGATCACCGCGAGGAGATCGAAGAGGTCCTCAAGGGGGCCGACATGGTCTTCGTCACCGCCGGTGAGGGCGGTGGCACCGGCACCGGCGGGGCTCCCGTCGTGGCCAACATCGCGCGTTCGCTCGGCGCCCTCACCATCGGCGTCGTCACCCGTCCGTTCGGCTTCGAGGGCAAGCGGCGTGCGACGCAGGCCGAGGTGGGCATCGAGACGCTGCGCGACGAGGTCGACACGCTGATCGTGATCCCGAACGATCGGCTGCTGTCCATCTCCGACCGCCAGGTCAGCGTGCTCGACGCGTTCAAGGCGGCCGACCAGGTGCTGCTCTCCGGTGTTCAGGGCATCACCGACCTGATCACCACGCCCGGGCTGATCAACCTCGACTTCGCGGACGTCAAGTCCGTGATGTCCGGGGCCGGGTCGGCGCTCATGGGCATCGGCTCGGCGCGTGGCGACGACCGCGCCGTGGCCGCGGCCGAGATGGCCATCTCCAGCCCACTACTCGAGGCCAGCATCGACGGCGCCCACGGCGTGCTGCTGTCCATCCAGGGCGGCTCCGACCTCGGGCTGTTCGAGATCAACGAGGCCGCACAGCTGGTCTCCAACTCCGCCGCGCCCGATGCCAACATCATCTTCGGCGCGGTCATCGACGACGCCCTCGGCGACGAGGTGCGGGTCACGGTGATCGCGGCCGGCTTCGACGAGTCCCGGGGGGCCCGTGCCCCACAGCAGCAGGCGGTGACCGGAGGTACGGGCAGCGGCACCGCCACGGCTGGTAGCCCGCAGGCCAACCCGATCCCGACGCGGCCCGCACCGCCCGTGACCCCTCCGCCCGCTCCCGAGCCCGTACGGGCCGAGGCTCCCGCCCCGGCTCCCGCCCCCGTCGAGCCGCCGGCCGAGGTGCCCGCGCCGGCACCGGAGCCCGCCGCCGACACCGCACCGGCCCCCGAGCCGGCGCCCGCGCCGCCGCGGCCCGCCGAGCCGGAGCCCGAGCCGGCTCCGCGCGCGGAGCGTATCGTCGAGTCGGTCGAGCCTGACGGCGAGCCTGAGCCGGCGCCGATCCGTCCGGTGGAGGAGCCGGCGGCGCGTAGCGGCCGTCCGTCCGACGGGGTGAGTTCCAGCGGGCGCTTCTCCGGCGCTCCGCGTACCGGCGACTCGGCGGCCCGTCGTCGGGTTGTCTTCGAAGACGACGATGATCTGGACGTGCCCGACTTCCTCAAGTAGGTCCGGGTCGCGGTTCGCCCGACATGTGCGCCGCGAGGCGGGGTGTGGACACCCCGCCTCGCGGCTTTTGTTGCCGCGGGGGTCCCGGATATGGCTGTTGAGGCGTGGCTTTGGGGTCCCGGACCTGATCGTGGCGGCGACTTCGGCAGTCCGTCGAGCTGGGAATGCCGTGGGAGCGGTCGACTCTGGGGGTGATAGGCCTCGAGTGGAGTGGGCCTCCGTTGTGTGAGCGGGTCCACGCACCACCTCGCGGCGTACGCGCCGACGGCTGGGAGACCGGGTGGGGATACTCTGCGGGGGTCGTGGAGCGTGAGGAGGTCAGGGTGCGGACGGAGCTGGCGGGCCGGGTCGGCGTGGCGTTCACCGATCGGCACGGCGGGGTGAGTGCGGCGCCGTACGACACGCTGAACCTGGGTGGGGGCGTGGGTGATGATCCCGCCGCGGTGGCGGAGAATCGCCGTCGCGCCGCGCTGGCGATCGGTGCCGATCCGGGGCGTGTGGTCTTCATGCGTCAGGTGCACAGCAGCCGGGTCGCCTACGTACGGGACCCGGCCGAGTCCTGGCAGGAGGTCGACGCGGTCGTCACCGACGTTCCCGGGCTGGCGCTCGCCGCGCTGGCCGCGGATTGCGCCCCGGTGCTGCTGGCCGATCCGGAGGCGGGTCTCGTCGGGGCGGCGCATTCCGGGAGGAACGGCACGCTCGGGGGTGTGGTCCCCGCGCTCGTGGAGGCGATGGTGGAGCGCGGTGGGCGCTCCGGGCGGATGACCGCGCTCATCGGCCCTGCGATCTGCGGTGCCTGCTACGAGGTGCCTGAGGAGATGCAGAGGGCTGCGCTCGCCGTATTGCCTGAGACGAAGGCGGTGACGCGAGAGGGGACTCCGGCGCTGGACCTGCGGGCCGGCGTCGTGGCGCAGCTCGCCGCCGCCGGTGTCCGTGACGTACGGCGTGACCCGCGTTGTACGCGTGAGGATGAGGCTCTGTTCTCCCATCGGCGTGATGGGCGTTCCGGGCGCCTGGCCGGTTATGTCTGGCTGGCGTCATGAGCGATTCCCGGGACGACGAGATCGCTGCCGGGCTGGCGCGGGTGCGTGCGCGGGTGGCCGCCGCCTGTGTTGCCGCGGGGCGTTCGGAGGCGGACGTACGGATCATTGGGGTTACCAAGAACCACCCTGCGTCCGACGTACGGTGCTTGGCGGCTTTGGGCGTCACCGACGTCGGGGAGAACCGTGCGCAGGAGGCCGAGGCCAAGGCGCTTGAGGTGGACGACCCCAAGGTCACCTGGCACTTCGTCGGGGCATTGCAGACCAACAAGGCGCGTTCGGTGGTGCGTTTCGCGGATGTCGTGCACTCCGTGGACCGGCGCAAGCTGGTGGCGGCGCTGGGGCGTGAGGCCGTCCGGGCGGATCGTGAGATCACCGCGTTGATCCAGGTCAACCTGGCGCCTGGGACGCCGGGGGTGATCGGGGAGCGCAGTGGGGCCGTGCCGGGGGAGGTGCCCGGGTTGGCTGCTGCGGTGGCGGAGACCGCGGGGTTGCGGCTGGGTGGTGTGATGGCCGTTGCGCCGTTGGGTGAGGAAGCGGGGGCGGCTTTCGAGCGGCTGGCGAGTACGGCCGAACGCCTGCGCGTGGAGCATCCGGACGCCACCATGGTGTCCGCGGGCATGAGCGGAGACCTCGAGGCGGCCGTCGCGCACGGCGCGACACACCTCCGCATTGGTACGGCGTTGCTCGGCGATCGCGGGCCGATCGTCAGGTAATGTCCCCGACATGGACCTTGGCGTCCATCTGTCGAGATGGCGTGCGTCCCCGGGGCGATGTCCCCTCGGGGGAGGCCGGGCGGTGTCGGCAGCGGCGTTGATCAGTGCGACTACGGAGGACTAAGGAATGGCCGGCGCGATGCGCAAGATGGCGGTCTACCTCGGCCTCGTGGAGGACGACCGCTACGACGACCGCTACGCGGACGAGTTCGATGAGTACGACGACTTCGATGAGGACGGGCGGCGTGACTACGCCGCCGCGACCGCGGACCCGGCAGGCGCGGCCGGGCGCGGTGACGCGGCGGGTGACACCCTGCACGGAGCGCTGCAGGTGACCGAGCGCCGGGCGACCACGGGCACCGCCCCGGCGACCGCCGACCTCGCGCGGATCACTACGCTGCATCCCCGTACCTACAACGAGGCACGAACCATCGGGGAGCACTTCCGCGAGGGGATTCCGGTGATCATGAATCTGACCGAGATGGTCGACAGCGACGCCAAGCGTCTGGTCGACTTCGCGGCAGGTCTCATCTTTGGCCTACATGGCAGCATCGAACGTGTTACCAACAAGGTATTCCTGTTGTCCCCTGCCAACGTCGAGGTGACCGCTGAAGACAAAGCACGCATCGCAGAGCGAGGGTTCTTCAACCAGAGCTGACACGTCGCCGGCGCCGGCGCAGACGAGCTATCCCCGAGGTGAGACGAGGCAGTGAGTACGATCCGCGAGATCCTCGTCGTGCTGCTCTATCTCTATCTGCTCCTGCTCGTGGCCCGGCTGATCTTCGAGACCCTCCAGTCGTTCGCGCGTTCCTGGCGTCCGACGGGGCTGGTCTTGGTCATCGCCGAGACGACGTACACGCTTACCGACCCTCCACTGAAGTTCCTGCGCCGCTTCATCCCACCGCTACGGCTGGGTAACGTGGCCTTGGACCTCAGCTTTACGGTCCTGTTCATTGTGGTCTTGGTCATGATCGAAGTCGTCGGCTGACGTCGATCAGGTACCGTCCCACGCGGACAGACTCCAAGCGCGCCAAGGAGAACCAGACATGCCGCTGACACCCGCGGATGTGCGGAACAAGCAATTCAGTACCACCCGGTTGCGACCGGGCTATGACGAGGAAGAGGTCGACGCCTTCCTCGACGAGGTCGAGTCGGAGCTCGACCGGCTGATCCAGGAGAACGAGGAGCTGCGGGCCAAGCTCGCCGAGTGCCTGCGCGGCAAGGTGCCCGCGATGGCCGCACCGGTGGTGGAGCCCAAGCAGGAAGTGGCGCCGGAGCCGCCGAAGCAGGAGATGGCCCCGCCGCCGCCCGCCCCGGTGAACCAGCCGGAGCCCGCCCCCGCCGTCATGGGCATGCCCCCGGCCGAGGACAACATGGACACCGCGGCGCGGGTCCTGGCCCTCGCCCAGCAGACCGCCGACCAGGCCATCGCCGACGCCCGTAGAGAGGCCGACGAGACCCTGGGCCGCGCGCGCCGCGAGGCCGACGAGATCCTCGGCAAGGCGCGCCGCCAGGCCGAGCAGATCGTCAGCGAGGCGCGGGCCCGGGCTGAGAGCCTGGAGCGCGACGCGCAGGAGCGGCACCGCCAGGCCATGGGCAACCTCGTGCAGCAGCGCGAGGAGCTCGAGGTCGAGGTGGACAACCTGCGCGCCTTCGAGCGTGAGTACCGCAGCCGCCTCAAGACCTACCTGGAGCGGCAGCTCCGTGACCTCGAGGCCGGCGCGACCGACACCGGGTCCTTCCCGGCGACCGGCGGGTCTTCCGCCGGGGCTCCGGTCATGCCACACTCCGAGACCCGCAACGGGCAGCCCAGCCCGGCCGGTTCGACCGGGCCGAACCCCTTCCCGCAGCCGGAGGCCGCGCAGCACGCCGGTGGCTTCCGTGGCGCGGACGCAGCCCCCCCGCACGACCGCCGGTAACGGGCAGGCCCACGGCCCGCTCCGAGGAGAACCTTCGTGATCGTCACCAGCGCAGCCCTCGTCGTCATGGCGATCGCCATGCTGATCTGGGGGATCGTCGCCGAGCAACTGACCGCCGTGTACGCGTCGGTGGGAGTCAGTGTCGTCTCGGCGGTCCTGCTTGCCGTCGGCGTTTTCCTGCGCCGCCGGGAGCTTTTCGGGGACGCTGCGCGTAGTGGTGCGGCCACGGTGCCGAACGGTGCCGCCGCCGCTGTCGGGACGGCCGGTCTGGGGAAGACGGCCGTACCGGTCGGCGGCGCGCCACACGGTGCCCGGCGCGACACCGCTGTGCGTGATACCACAAGCCTCCGCGGTACGGGCGCGCGCGGTACGGGCGCGCGCGATACGGGCGCGCGCGATGCGGACCGGCGCGACGCGGGCCCGCGCGATTCGGGGCCACGCGGCGCCGGCTCGGGCGGCACGCGCCGGCGCGGTGCGAACTCGGGTGGCATGGGTTCGGGTGGCACCGGGCCCGGGGTCGGGCCCGGGGACCGGGCTTCCGCCCCGGGGCGGGCGACGGCGCCCGCCACGCGCGGGGACGACGACGAGGGGGAGACGTACCCGGTGCCCACCGGGCTCGATGTGCCGTTGGACGCGATCGTCCACGTGGTTCCCGGGAGGCGCCGCTACCACCTCGGCAGCTGCCGGCAGCTGAGGGGGCGGCAGAGCGAAGAGCTCACCTATGAAGAGGCCCACGAGGAAGGCTTCAGCGCCTGCACGGCCTGCATGCCCGACATCGCCCTCGCAGCCCGAGGCCCCCGCACCGCCCAACCCACCCCGGCCCCCGTGACCCCCCAGAACTCCACCTGGGACGGCCAATCCGTACGGCCGGACACGGGCGGGGGCGAGCCCGCGGACACGCCCACGATCACCCCACAGAACTCAACGTGGGACGGCCAGTCCGTGAAGCCGGACGAGGCCGAGGATGCGGACACGGACACGATCAGCCCGCAGAACTCGACGTGGGACGGCCAGTCCGTGAAGCCCGGCGCCGGCAAGGCGGCGGACGTGGCGGACGCCGCGGACGACTCCACGGCGGAGTCTGCGGTCGCGGGAACGCGGTCGGCCGAGGAGAAGGCCGCGGCCCGCACCGACGAGCCGATGGGCCCGGCGGCCGCCA
>WHSL01000004.1 GCA_009380095.1 Streptosporangiales bacterium
GCGGGCGATTAGCTCAGCGGGAGAGCGCTTCGTTCACACCGAAGAGGTCACTGGTTCGATCCCAGTATCGCCCACGAGCCGGCTCTGCGTGTTCGCGAATCTTTGATTCGCTTCCCGTGGGGCCGCGATGATTTCCGGGGGCCGACCCCCCGGACCCCCCGCCCAGGGGGCTTTGCCCCCCGGACCCCCCACCCCAGCGCTTCGGGGTCCGTGGTGTCCGGGTGTGGTCGGGGTTGGGCGCCGATAGCATCGGGGTTACTACATTTTCGGGGCCAGCCTGGGAGTCGATGTGTCTGCCGTGTCCGAGTTGCGTATCACCCTCGATGGAGATGAGCGAGTGGTGGCGGTCGGGACGACGACGGGCGTCGCGCTTGGGGCTGATGGCCGTGCGGTTGTTGCTGCTCGGGTCAATGGTGAGTTGCGTGACCTTGATCGTGAGGTCGCCGACGGGGACGTGGTTGAGGCGGTCGCCGTCGACTCTGAGGATGGGCGTGCGATCGTGCGGCACTCCGCCGCGCATGTCATGGCGCAGGCCGTGCAGGAGCTTTTTCCTGAGGCCAGGCTTGGTATTGGGCCGCCTGTGGAGAACGGGTTCTACTACGACTTCGAGGTGGCGCAGCCGTTTACGCCTGAGGATCTGAAGCGCGTCGAGAAGCGGATGCGGGAGATCGTCAAGCAGGGGCAGCGGTTCGCTCGGCGGGCCGTGTCCGATGATGAGGCGCGTGCGGAGCTGGCCGGTGAGCCGTACAAGTTGGAGCTCATTGGGCTCAAGGGGCTCTCGTCTGCCGATGACGGCTCCGACGTGGAGGTCGGCGCGGGTGAGCTGACCATCTATGACAATCTCGATCCCAAGTCCGGTGAGCTGTGCTGGAAGGACCTGTGTCGTGGGCCGCACGTGCCTACTACGCGGTCGATTCCGGCGTTCAAGCTGATGCGTACGGGTGGGGCGTACTGGCGGGGGAGTGAGAAGAACCCGCAGTTGCAGCGCATCTATGGCACCGCTTGGGAGTCGCGGGAGCGGCAGGACGCGTACCTCAAGCTGCTTGAAGAGGCGGAGAAGCGTGATCACCGGCGGCTCGGTAGCGAGCTGGACCTGTTCTCCTTCCCGCCTGAGATCGGCAGTGGTCTGGCCGTTTTTCACCCCAAGGGCGGCATCGTCCGGCGGGTGATGGAGGACTACTCGCGGCGGCGGCACGAGGACGCGGGGTATGAGTTCGTCAACACGCCGCATATCACCAAGGGGGACCTGTTCGAGGTCTCCGGGCATCTGGGGTGGTACAAGGACGACATGTTTCCGCCGATGGAGGTCGACGGCGGGGACTACTACCTCAAGCCGATGAACTGTCCGATGCACAACCTGATCTTCCGGGCGCGTGGGCGGTCGTATCGGGAGTTGCCGCTGCGGCTGTTCGAGTTCGGCAGTGTGTATCGGTTCGAGAAGTCGGGTGTGGTGCACGGGCTCACCCGGGTGCGCGGGATGACGCAGGACGACGCGCACATCTACTGCACCAAGGAGCAGATGGTCGGTGAGCTGAAGAACCTGCTCACCTTCGTGCTCGACCTGCTGCGCGACTATGGGCTGGACGAGTTCTTCCTCGAGCTGTCCACCAAGGACGACTCGGAGAAGTTCATCGGTGCCGACGAGGACTGGGCGGAGGCGACCGCCGCGCTGCAGGAGGCCGCCGACGAGTCCGGCCTCGACCTCGTCGCGGACCCGGGTGGCGCCGCCTTCTACGGGCCCAAGATCTCTGTGCAGGCCAAGGACGCCATCGGGCGGACCTGGCAGCTCTCCACCATCCAGGTCGACTTCAACCAGCCCAAGCGGTTCGGGCTGGAGTATCAGGCCGCGGACGGGTCGCGGCAGCAGCCGGTGATGATCCACCGTGCGCTGTTCGGGTCGATCGAGCGCTTCTTCGGCGTGCTGCTCGAGCACTACGCCGGAGCGATGCCGCCGTGGCTGGCCCCGGTGCAGGTCACGGGCATCCCCATCGCCGACCAGCACGCGCCGCACCTGGAGAAGGTGATGGAGCTGCTGCGCGAGCGGGGCATCCGGGCCGAGGTCGACGAGTCCGACGACCGGATGCAGAAGAAGATCCGCAACGCGCAGAAGCAGAAGATCCCGTTCATGCTGCTGGCGGGCGACGCGGACGTCGAGGCGGGCGCGGTGTCCTTCCGCTACCGCAGCGGCGAGCAGAAGAACGGCGTCCCCATCGCCGAGGCCATCGACGAGATCGTCCGCGCCGTCGAGGACCGCGTCCAGGTCTGACAGCCGGCCCGCGCGGTCAGCCGGGGACCCAGCCGTCGACGAGGAAGTCGACGGCGGCGGGGAGGGTGGGGCGCCAGGTGGCGAAGACGTGTCCGCCCGGGGGGTGCCGGACCTCGACGGTCATGTCGCGTTCGCGGAGTAGGCGGGCGAAGCGGTCGGCCTCGCCGAGGATCTCGCCGGGCGGGTCGGCGCTGCGCAGCGGCGTGTGGTCCTCGGTGCCCTCGACGAGGAAGAACCGGGCGTGCCGTACGTCGGGCCGGTCGAGCAGCCGGTCCGGCGCGTGCGCGTCCGGATCGTTCCCGAAGGTGCCGGACGGGTCGTCGACCTTGAAGTACCCCGCGAAGCTCACCGCCTGCGGGTACAGATCCGGGTGCCGCAACGCCAGCGCGGCGGCGCCGTACCCGCCCATGGACACCCCGCCGATCGCGCGCAGCGCCGCGGGCCGCCGGTCCTCGCCCTCCACCGCGTCGATCAGCTTGGTGGTCAGGAAGGTCTCGATGCGGAACCGGCCGTCCTGCGCGTCCCCCCACTCGGTGTCGCTGCCGTCGAACGCCTGCCCGTCCGGGGCGGCGAACACGAACGGCACCCCGGTCCGGCACATCTCCCGGTCCAGCAGCCGCCCGAGCTCCCACCGCTCGAACATCGACGCGTCCGTCGTGGACCCGTGCAACAGATACAACACCGGCCGGTCGGCCGTGTCCGGCCCCGGCGGACGGTGAATCCACACCCGCCGCGACCCACCCGGGGCTCCACGGTCAGGGATCCGAATGTGATGGTCCGTGCCGGGCCGCTCACATGACGGCCCGCTGCCCGGACGAGGAGCCGCCATCTCGCCGGCGGGACGCGACCCCGCCGGCGGTGCACCGAGACCGGCCCCCGCGGTCTGCCGCTCCCGCTGAATCGCACCGACGACGATGACACCGATGACCAGCAACAAAACCAACGTGGCTCGGCGCGACACAAGCCGAGAATAGCCCCGCGCCGCCGCCCGCCCCCGCCACCGACACGGCGTGTTCACGCCGCGACGTCCCTGCCGGTGGGGGAGGAGCAGGGTCAGAGCTCGTCCTCGTCCTCCTCGGGCCTCTTCTCCAGGGAGGGGCCGGGCCCAGGCATCGCCACGTCGTCAACGGTGACGTTGACCTCGACGACCCGCAGCCCGAGCATCCGATTGACCGAGACCGCGACGTTCGTCTTGACCGCCTTCGCGACCTCCATCACCACGTGCCCGTACTCGATCACGATGGTGACATCGATCCCGACCTGCTTGTTCTCAATCTTGGCGCGAACCCCCTGGTCACCACGGCGGGCACCGAGCCCGATGCGGTCCCGTACGGCCTCGGCCGCACGCTCCAGGTCCCCACCCAGGTCCGCAACGCCCGGCACGTCGATGGCCGCGAGACCGGCGATCTTCTCGACCACCTCGTCCTCGACGTTGATGCGCCCCTTGACCTGCGCCGCCGCGGCCCGGGCGCGGGCCTGCTCGGCGTCCGCGGGGTCGGGCGGGCCGACGACGACCGAGACCTCGTCCTCCATGGGCGGCTCCAGGGTCGCGTTGCCCGAGCCGTTGGGCGTGTCCGTCTGCTCCGGGGCGACTTCGGTCATCGGTGGCTCCCCAACTCTCCAATAGACCAGATGCGCGGCGCACTACCGGGACGTAATGCACCACTGCGGGATCGCTGCCTGGAATCCTGCCGGTTATCGACTTCTTGCGACAGGGATTGCCGGAAATACCGCTAGATGACCGATTGGCGGGCGTGTCGCGCCGTGGCGGAGCAGGGCCGCGCCGCGGCGAGGCGCCGGGCCGCGCCGGGCCGCGCCGGGCCACTCCGTGGCGGGCTCCGGCCGGGCTTCTATCCTGGCGGCATGGACGAGCCGAACCACCAGGAGGGTGTAGGCGACCCGGACGGGTTCCAGCGGCTGTGGACCCCCCACCGCATGGCCTACATCAAGGGCGAGAACAAGCCCACCGGTACGGATCCCGGTGACGGCTGTCCGTTCTGCCGCATCCCCACGCTCTCCGACGAGGAAGGGCTCATCGTCGCCCGCGGCGACGGCGTGTACGCGGTCCTCAACCTGTATCCGTACAACGGCGGGCACACGCTCGTCTGCCCGTACCGGCACGTGGCCGACTACACCGAGCTCGACACCCACGAGACGGCCGAGCTCGCCGAGTTCACCAAGCGCACGATGACCGCGCTGCGCAAGGCGTCCGGCGCGCACGGCTTCAACGTCGGGATGAACCTCGGCACGGTGGCCGGCGCCGGAATCGCCGCGCACCTGCACCAGCACATCGTGCCGCGATGGGGCGGCGACACCAACTTCATGCCGGTGGTCGGGCAGACCAAGGTCCTTCCGCAGCTGCTCTCCGACACCCGGAGCATGCTCGCCGAGGCCTGGCCGGACCACTGACCCGCGAACGGGAGGTTTCCCCCATGGCACTGCTCCGACCCGTGATCGTGTACGACGGCGATTGCGGCTTCTGCACCCGCAGTGTGCGCTTCCTAGAGCGGTACGTCCGCCCG
Source organism: Streptosporangiales bacterium (assembly GCA_009380095.1). Classification (GTDB taxonomy): domain Bacteria; phylum Actinomycetota; class Actinomycetes; order Streptosporangiales; family Streptosporangiaceae; genus WHSL01. The sequence goes on from WHSL01000004.1 coordinate 4,789, forward strand.
CCCGGCACGATCACCGCCTTCCAGGAGCGCACCGACGAGGAGCTGGCCGCGCTCAAGGTGAGCAGGGAGCGCGCCGAGCACGAGGTGATCTGGGCCGGGCCCTCGGGCCGGGTGGAGGGCGGCGCGGACGCGGTGGCCGCGATCCTGCTCAGCTCTCCATTCCCGTACTGGTGGCCGGTGGGCTCGGCGATGTGGCTGCCGGCCGTACGGCCCACCGCGCACGCCGCCTACCGCTGGGTGGCGGACAACCGCATGCGGCTGCCCGGTGGCACCCCGGCCTGCGCGCTGCCCCCGGCTCAGCGGCCCGGGGCCCGGCCTCTGACCTGAACCGGCGCGGGAGCCACCGCCGGCACGGTCCGTACCAGCCGCTCCAGCGGCGCGAAGGCCGCCCAGCAGATCGCCGTGGGCAGGAAGTGGATGTCCAGCGTCAGGTACGTGACCAGGTGGAACCCCAGCCAGAACGCGGCCACGGCGGCGAGCGCCCGCCCGCGCAGGAACAGCGCCACGGGGGAGAGGAACTCCGCGATCAGCACCACCCACTGGAACAGGTAGAGCAGCCAGGGCACGTCGAGCGCGAGCAGCAGCTCCCCGGTGAGCGTGGGGCGCCGGGTGAGGGCCCACTGCAGGATCTCGCCGCTCGCCCAGCCCCAGCCGCCCATCCGCATCTTGGCCCAGGCGGCGAGGAAGTACGTGGCCACCACCGCGATCTGCACGCAGCGCAGCGCCCAGCCCGCCGCCGGGTCAGGCGTCCGGTCGCGGAAGCCGGCCCGGCCCACCGTGGGCAGCACGATCAGCGCCACGATCAGCGCCAGGTGGTCGTGGTCGACCTTGCCGTACGACATCGCGATCAGTGCCCACCACAGGTAGGCGCAGGCCACGGCCAGGCCGGCGACGCGCGGCAGCCGCCCGCCCGCCGCCACCGCGCCGCCCAGGAAGATCACCGCGAGCAGCGCGAACCCCAGCGCCGGGGTGGGTGCGGGCAGCCCGAGCAGCCGGGCCAGCAGCACCGGCCGGTAGAACTCGGCCGGCGCGTGCAGGTGCATGAACGCGCCGCGGGTGAAGATCAGCACGTCGAGCCAGACGAAGCCGTAGATCACGGCGCGCAGCACGGCCACCCGTGCGCGGGGCACGGGCGGGAACCACCAGGCGGTCACCGGACCCTCCAGGTGGCCCGTACGACGGTCGACCGGTGCACCGGGCGGCCGTCGTGGAGCCGGGTGATGTCGACCATGATGCGTACGGTCCGGTAGCGCGGCGCCGCCGGGTGCAGCCGCTCCCGCGCCACGGCGAAGCCCTGCAGGAGCCGCGGGTCCTGGGCGAGCCGGCTGAGCTGCCCCTCGATCTCCGCGCGGCGCAGACCGACGCCCCCGCCGGACAGGTCGACGCGCTCCCAGCTGCCGTCGTCGAGCTCCGCCAGCACGTAGGTGTCGCGGATCTCGCCGCCGGTGGAGGGGACCGCGAACGCGTACTGTGCCATCGGCCCGGCGGGGAAGTGGTCGTCCTGCCCCCAGGCGCTGCCCGCGAGCAGCACGCCGATGCCCAGCCAGCCCGCGACGAGGCGCGGCACCCGGCGGGCCGGGCGCAGCCCGGGAGCGTCCGCCCCGCGGTCCACGAGAGCCATCGGCGCCACCCCCGGTCGGTACGTCGCCGGGAGGAGGATTACCCGTTGGATCGCGCTCGGAAGCGGGCCGGTTTCGGCCCGTCCGGAGCAGCCGGTCCGGCGGGCCGGGAGACCCGGCCCGCCGAACCCGCCCGGGCGTCAGCCCGCCGGCTGCGCCTCGGCCACCTTCTCCGCGACGTGCGCCGGCAGCGGCTCGTGCCGCACGTACGTGCGGGTGAAGTGACCGGTGCCGTGCGAGACCGAGCGCAGGTCGATCGCGTACCGGACGATCTCCAGCTCTGGGACCTCGGCGCGGATCAGCGTGCGCCCGCCGGCCCCGGGCACGGGCTCGGTGCCGAGCACCCGGCCGCGCCGGGAGGACAGGTCGGACATGACGCCGCCCACGTACTCGTCCGGGACTATCACCGAGACCTCGTCGACCGGTTCCAGCATCACCACCTGGCTCTTGACCGCCGCGTCCTTGAGCGCGAGCTTCGCGGCCTTCTGGAAGGCCATGTCGGAGGAGTCGACCGAGTGCGCCTTGCCGTCGTAGAGCGTGACGCGGATGTCGACCACCGGGTAGCCGGCGAGCACGCCCTGCTCCATCTGGGCGCGCACGCCCTTCTCCACGGACGGGATGAACTGCCGCGGCACCACGCCGCCGACGATCTTGTCGACGAACTCCAGCCCGGCGCCGGACGGCAGCGGCTCCACCTCGATGCGGCAGATGCCGAACTCGCCGTGCCCCCCGGTCTGCTTGACGTTGCGGCCGAGCCCTTGGGCGGGTTCGGAGAACGTCTCGCGCAGCGGCACCCGCAGCTCACCGGTCCTCATCTCCACGCCGTGCCGCGTCTTCAGCCGGTCCAGCACGACGTCGACCTGGGCCTCGCCCATGGTCCACAGCACCAGCTGATGCGTCTCCGCGTTCATCTCCAGCCGCAGCGTGGGATCCTCGGCCACCAGCCGGGAGAGCGCCTGCGACATCTTGTCCTCGTCGGACTTGGACACCGCCTCCAGCGCCACCGGCAGCAGCGGCTCGGGCATCGTCCACGCCGCCATCAGCAGCGGCCGGTCCTTGTCGGACAGCGTGTCGCCGGTCTCCGCCTGGGTGAGCTTGGCCACCGCGCAGATGTCGCCCGCCACGCACTCGGTGACGCCGCGCTGCTGCTTGCCCAGCGGTGAGGACACCGCGCCGATCCGCTCGTCCACGTCGTGGCCGGCCCCCTGAGATGCACCGCCGCGGTTCCCTTGTCCTTGTCCGGAGACGTGCACCACGGTGTCCGGCCGCAGCGCGCCGGAGAACACCCGGACCAGGCTGACCCGGCCCACGTACGGGTCGGAGATGGTCTTGACCACCTCGGCCAGCAGCGGGCCGTCCGGATCGCAGCCGAGATCCTCGACGGGGCCCCCGTCCACGGTCGTCACCGTCGGCAGCGGATGCTCGCCGGGAGCCGGGAACGCCTGCGTCATGACCTCCAGCAGCTCCTCCATGCCGACGCCGTGCGGCGCGGACGCGCACAGCACCGGGTGGAAGCCGCCCCGGGCGACGGCCTTCTCGAGGTCGTCGATCAGCACCTTGGTGTCGATCTCCTCGCCGGAGAGGTACCGATCCATGAGCGACTCGTCCTCGCTCTCCTGGATGATGCCCTCGATCAGCGCGGAGCGGCGCTCCTCGACCTCGCCGTCGGTCTCCGCCGCGGTGCGCTCGGTGCGCTCGGTGCGCTCGCCGGAGGAGTAACCGAAGTACCGCCGGGTGAGCAGGCCGACCAGCCCGTCCACCTTGCCCTCCCCGCCGCACGGGAAGTAGATCGGCAGCACGCCCTCGCCGAAGGCGTCCTGGCACTGCGCCACCACGCCCTCGAAGTCCGCCCGCTGGTGGTCGATCTTGGTGATCACCACGGCGCGCGGCATGTCCACCGACGCGCACTCCTCCCACAGCAGCCGGGTGAGCCCGTCCACCCCGTCCACGGCCGAGACCACGAACAGCGCGGCGTCCGCGGCGCGCAGCCCCGCCCGCAGGTCGCCGACATAGTCGGCGTAGCCGGGCGTGTCGATGAGGTTCACCTTGAACCCCGCGTGGGTGAGCGGCGCGATCGCCAGGTTCACCGAGCGCCGCTGTCTGACCTCGACCTCGTCGTAGTCGCTGACCGTGGTTCCGTCCTCCACCCGGCCGGCCCTTGGGATCACTCCGGTCGCGAGGAGGAGGGACTCGGTCAGTGTCGTCTTGCCCGACCCCGAGTGGCCGACCAGCACGACGTTCCGTACGTCGCCGGGCCGATCGGCCGCCGGTGCCCTGCCGGGGCCGCCCGAACCGTTCTTCTCCGCCATGTGCATCGCCTCCAGGTCGGAGACCCGGCGGGCCCGCGGACCCGTCGGGGGTCGTCGGTACCGGGACCCTGGCGTCGAGTGGAGCGAGCCCCGGTTCGCTCCACCCAATACCCGGCGCGGCAATACCACAAGGGTCTGATCACGGATGATCCGGGGGGTCCTCCCTGATTGACGGACGATGAACAACCGGGTAGGGCGCGCCGGACTACGCCGCAGGGCTTGCGGGCCCGTACGATCAGTCAGGCCATGCTCAATGTGCTGCGGCCCGCGCTGTCGCGGGTGATCGACCCCACCGGCCGTGTCCTCGCCCGCGCGGGCGTCACCCCCAACGCGATCACCGTGGTGGGCACGGTCGGCACCGCCGTGACGGCTCTCGCGCTGTATCCCTCCGGCCATCTGTTCGGGGGCACGGTCGTGATCACCGGGTTCGTGCTGCTCGACCTGCTCGACGGCGCGGTGGCCCGGGCGTCGGGCGGGACCAGCAAGTTCGGTGCCTTCCTCGACTCCACGATGGACCGGGTGGCCGACGCGGCCATCTTCTCCGGCCTGATCTTGTGGCTCGTCGGCGCGCGCGAGGACATCGGTCTCGCCGCCGTGGCACTCTTCTGCCTGGTGTCCGGTGCCGTCGTGTCGTACGCCAAGGCGCGCGCGGAGGGGCTCGGCCTGACCTGCGACGTGGGGATCGCGGAGCGCGGCGAGCGGCTGATCATCGGGCTCACCGCGATCGGCCTGTCCGGCCTCGGCGTGCCGTACGTGCTGGCCGCCGGGCTGTGGCTGCTCGCCGCGATGAGCGCGATCACCGTCGCGCAGCGGATCGCCACGGTCTACCGGCAGACGCGGCCGGAGCGCGACGGGCGGGCGAGCGGCGGCATGTGACGGGGTGGCTGGGACGAGGGGGTTCGACGAGATGGTGGCCGGGATCAAGCGGCGGTTGACGACGGCGGCGTACGGGGCGGCGTGGGCGGGGGTCCGGAAGGTCCCGGAACCGGCGGGCCGGTGGGTCTTCGCCCGGATCGCCGACGCGGCGTGGCGGCGGCGCGGCAAGGGCGTGACACGGCTGGAGGCCAACCTGCGCCGGGTGCTGGGGCCGAACGCCTCGGAGGCGCGCCTGCGGGCCGTCTCGCGCGCCGGCATGCGGTCCTACATGCGGTATTTCTACGAGTTCTTCCGGCTGCCCGAGCTGGGTGAGGAGCGCATCCTCACGTCCGTACGGGACCTGGGAACGTACCGGATCCTGGAGACCCTGCGGGAGGGCCGCGGGGTGGTGGCCGCGCTGCCGCACATGGGCAACTACGACCACGCGGGCGCGTACATCGCGCTGTCCGGCGCGCCCTTCACCACCGTGGCCGAGCGGCTGGAGCCGGCGTCGCTGTACGACAGGTTCGTCGCCACCCGCGAGGAGCTCGGCATGGAGGTGCTGCCGCTGGACAAGGGCGCCGGCACCGTGGGCGCGCTGGCCCGGCGGCTGCGCGCGGGCGGCCTCGTGTGCCTGCTGGCGGATCGCGACCTCGGCAGCAACGGCGTGGAGGTGGAGTTCTTCGGCGAGCCGGCCCGGGTGCCCGCGGGCCCGGCGGCGCTGGCGCTGCAGACCGGGGCGGCGCTGTTGCCGGCCTCCCTCTGGTACGAGGGGAGGAACTGGGTGATCCGGGTACAAGATGAGATCCCGGTCCCCGACAGCGGCACCCGCACCGAGAAAGTGCAGGCGATGATGCAGGCCCTGACCAGGGTCTTCGAACAGGAGATCGCCGCCCACCCGCAGGACTGGCACATGCTGCAGCGGGTGTTCACCGCCGATCTCGACCCGGCGCGCGCGCCGCGGCCCGAATCCGCGCGTCCGGATGAGGACGCCGCCACCGGCGAGTCCGACGCCGACGCCGACGCCGACGCCGACGCCGACGCCGACGCCGACGCCGACGCCGACCCCGAACCCGAGCCCGAGATCGACGGTGAGACCGGTGAGGACACCCCGGCGCCGGCGGAGGACCGGGTGACCGCGGGCGGCTCAGGACCCGTGCCGTGAGGGTCGGCCTGGTCTGCCCGTACACGTGGGAGGTGCCGGGGGGCGTCCAGGCGCACGTACGGGACCTCGCCGAGGCGCTGATAGGGCTCGGGCACGACGTCTCGGTGATCACGCCGTGCGACGACGACACGCCCGTGCAGTCGTACGTGGTGCCCGCCGGCCGCGCGATCCCGGTGCCGTACAACGGCTCGGTGGCGCGGCTGGCGTTCGGCCCGCTGTCCGCCGGCCGGGTGCGCCGGTGGATCCGCGACGGCGCGTTCGACGTGCTGCACGTGCACGAGCCCGCCGCCCCGAGCCTGTCACTGATCGCCTGCTGGCTGGCGGACGGGCCCATCGTCGCCACCTTCCACACCGCCAACCCCCGGTCCCGGGCGATGTCCGCGGCGGGGCCGATCCTGCAGACCGGGCTTGAGAAGATCAACGGGCGCATCGCGGTCTCCGAGGCGGCGCGGAAAACGCTCGTCGAGCACCTGGGCGGGGACGCCGTACTGATCCCGAATGGCGTCACGGTGGCCCGGTTCCAGCAGTCCGGCCCGCTGCCCGGCTGGCCCGGGGACAACGGTGCGATCGGCTTCCTCGGCCGCATGGACGAGCCGCGCAAGGGCCTGTCCGTGCTGCTCGAGGCGTTCCCCGCGATGGCCGCGGAGCGGCGCGGGCTGCGGCTGCTCATCGCCGGCCCGGGCGACGAGCGGGAGGTGTACGACCGGCTGCCCGCCGAGCTGCACGGCCAGGTCGTCCTGCTCGGCATGGTCAGTGAGGAGGACAAGGTCCGCGCCTACCACTCGGTGGACGTCTTCTGCGCGCCGAACCTCGGCGGGGAGAGCTTCGGCATCGTGCTCGCCGAGGCTATGGCGGCCGGCGCCCCCATCCTGGCCAGCGACATCGAGGCGTTCCGCCGGGTGCTGCGGGACGGCCAGGCGGGCGCGCTGTTCCGTACCGGCGACGCGGCGGACATGGCGCGCGAGGGGGCGCTTCTGCTCTCCGACGCGCCGCGCATGGCGGAGCTGTCCAAGCAGGCCACGGCGGCCGTGAGGCAGTACGACTGGGCCACGGTGGGCCAAGAGGTGGTGCAGGTGTACGAGACCGTGATCCCCGCCTCGGGCGGCGTCGTGCGCGCGGGCGAGCAGATCGGCTGATCGCAGGTGTCCGCGGAGACCCTCGCCGAGGTCGCACTGCTCGTCGCGGTCCTGGTGCTGCTCGGCTTCTACGTGTCCTGGCGGGCGGGCCGGCTGGACCGGCTGCACACCCGGGTGGAGGCCGCCCAGGCGGCGCTCGACGCCGCGCTGATCCGCCGCTCGGCCGTGACCATGGAGCTCGCCGCCTCCGGCGCGCTCGACCCGGCCGCCAGCCTGCTGCTCGCCGAGGCCGCCCAGGCGGCGCGCCGGGCCGGCGACGCGGACCATCGGGAGCTCGCGGAGAGCGACCTGTCCCGCGCGCTGCGCGCGGTCATCGGCCGGCCGGAGCGCGGCGCGGCGGTGGCCGGCGCGGACGGCGGCGCGGAGCTGCTGGCGGAGCTCGACGCCGCGTGCAATCAGGTCTACCTGGCCCGGCGGTTCTACAACGACGCGGTCGCGGTGACCCGGGTGGCCAGGTCCCGGCGGGTGGTCCGGGCGTTGCGGCTGGCGGGAAGCGCGCAGCTGCCCGGGTTCTTCGAGATCGACGACGATCCGCCGGAGCGTGTACCGGCCGCCCGCGGGGAACAGGACTCCCGTAACGGAACCGAGTAATCACAGACCGGCGCGACCACCCCTGGGCGTCGGCTACTGTGCCGGGTCGGGACCGAACGGGTCATTCCTGACCTGCCACGACGCAGCCGGGTGGCCACAGAACGTGGCCGGCCGGATGGGGGAGGACCACTCCTTGCGCATCCGCAGACTGCCCACGGCCACGGCCGTCGCGCTCGCCGCGGCGACCGCGATCGCCGGTTGTTCCTCCGGAGGCGGCGGCACCCCCGGGACCGCCGCGCCACCGCCGTCGCCGCCCAAGGCGAGTCAGAAGCCCCCGCCCGCGAAGCACCCCTTCACCGGCCTGACCCGCGGCCTCGGCGGGCGCGTGCTCGCGGTCAAGGTGGACAACACCGAGGCCGCCCACCCGCAGTACGGCGTCCGCAACGCCGACCTCGTCTACGTGGAGCAGGTCGAGGGCGGGGTGACCCGGCTGATGGCGGTCTTCTCCTCCAAGCTGCCCAATCGGGTGGGCCCGATACGGAGCGCGCGCATCTCCGACCTGCACATCCTGCGCCAGTTCGGCAAGCCCGCGTTCGCGTACTCCGGCGCGCAGGGCAAGCTCAAGCCGAAGATCGCCGACGCGCCGCTGTACGACGTCTCGCAGGACAGCGGGGCGTCCGGATACTCCCGGACCAGCCGCGACATAGCGCCGTACAACCTGCTGGCCCGGCCGAAGTCGCTGCGCGCGCAGGCCAAGAAGGCGAGCAAGCCGCGCGACATCGGCCTCACCTTCGCCGAGCAGGCCCCCGCCGGCGGCAAGGACAAGTCCAAGGTGCGGGTCAGCTACGCCCGCGCCAAGTTCCAGTTCTCGTGGTCGAAGAAGCGCAAGGCCTGGATGATCTCCCAGGACGGCGGGCGCGACATGGCCGCCGAGGGCGGCCAGCTCGGCGCCCAGAACATCGTCGTGCAGTGGGTGAAGACCACCCGCTCCAAGTACCACGACTTCCTGAACAACTACACGCCCCTGATCCACACGACCGGCGAGGGCAAGGCCGTGGTGCTGCGCGACGGCAAGGCGTACGCGGCCCGCTGGGAGCGCGAGGACGACTCCGACGGCACGAAGTTCACCCAGGCGGACGGCAGCCCGATGCCGCTGCACCCGGGCCGTACCTGGGTCGTGCTCGCCGCGCGCAAGCCCGTGATCCCCTAGGTCGCGCCGGCCCTCCGTACACAGTGTCAGGAACGGCGGGGGAGGGCTGCCGCAGTGATGGGTCCCGCTCCGGCCGCCGGGCTGGTAACACGTAGAGTGGAGGGGAAACATCCGATCCGCCGGGCGCGTGCCAACGCGCCGGGTTGTGGATGTCCGGGCCATCTTTCGAGCGCGATCAGCGAGGTAATGCACGTGTCGACGAGCACCCCCGAGACCGGGACCGCCCGCGTCAAGCGCGGCATGGCGGACATGCTCAAGGGGGGAGTGATCATGGATGTGGTCACCCCCGAGCAGGCCAAGATCGCCGAGGATGCCGGCGCGGTGGCCGTGATGGCCCTGGAGCGGGTGCCGGCCGACATCCGCAAGGACGGCGGCGTCGCCCGGATGTCCGACCCGGACATGATCGACGGCATCATTGCCGCCGTCTCCATCCCGGTCATGGCCAAGGCCCGCATCGGCCACTTCGTGGAGGCCCAGGTGCTGCAGGCCCTGGGCGTCGACTACGTCGACGAGTCCGAGGTGCTGACCCCGGCCGACGAGGCGCACCACGTCGACAAGTGGGCGTTCACGGTGCCGTTCGTGTGCGGCGCCACCAACCTCGGTGAGGCGCTGCGGCGCATCGCCGAGGGCGCCGCGATGATCCGCTCCAAGGGCGAGGCCGGCACCGGCAACGTGGTCGAGGCGACCCGGCACATGCGGCAGATCCGGGCCGACATCAAGCGGCTCACCCAGCTGGACGAGGCGGAGCTGTTCGTCGCGGCCAAGGAGCTGCGCGCCCCGGTCGAGCTGGTCCAGGAGGTGGCGCGGCTCGGTCGGCTCCCGGTGGTGCTGTTCACCGCGGGCGGCATCGCCACCCCGGCGGACGCCGCGATGATGATGCAGCTGGGCGCGGAGGGCGTTTTCGTCGGCTCCGGCATCTTCAAGTCCGGCGACCCGGCGAAGCGCGCAGAGGCGATCGTCAAGGCGACCACCTTCCACGACGACGCCGACGTGATCGCCAAGGTCTCCCGCGGTCTCGGCGAGGCCATGGTGGGTATCAACCTCGAGACCCTGAGCGAGGACCAGCGCTACGCGGGCAGGGGCTGGTAAGAGTGCACGTACCCTGATCGAATGGGGGCGGGGGCCCCGCCAGGTCCCCGCCCGTGCCGTACGTGACCCCGGAGGTGGGCGTGGCCTACACAGCGGCGTTCCTGACCGTGCTGGACCAGGGGGTCACGGCCGCCGACCTGATGCGGCCGGGCGTGGCGAACGACGCTCAACGGGCCCAGCGCGAGCTGGCCGCGTTCCTGCCCGGCCATGAGGTCACCCCGGAGGCCGACGGCACGTTCGATGAGGGCTGGCGCAAGCCCGTCGGACACGGCGTCGCGTTCGCGGGCGCGTACGGGGGCCTCGTGCTGATCGCGCACGCGGCGTGCGCGCAGGACGACCCCGGCCTGCTCGACCGGCTCGTCTCGCCGCTCTCCGAGGGCCGCCGCGCCTACCTCGTGGGCTGCGACAGCCTGCTGGAGTGGTTCGGCTTCGGCGCGTGGGACGACACCGCGCTGATCCGTTCGGTCAGCGGCGACACGCGGCGCGGCATCCTCACCGACGTGGGCGTGCCGCTGCCGTTCGAGGAGCCGCTCTGGGCGGCCGTGCCGTCGTACGAGCCCGACGACCTCGACGACCAGGCCGGCCTGCTGGTCGAATCCGGCACCTTCGAGCTGCCGTTCTCCGCGCTCGACTTCGCCGACAGGGCCACCGCCGAGGCCATCGGGCAGCCCATCGAAGGGGTGCGCCGGGCGGGCGTGGTCGACCCGGAGGAACTCCCGGTCCGCCGCTTCACCGTCGCCCCCGGCGCCTGAGCGGACACGCTCGCGCGGGCGCGGCTGGGGAATGTGGCCTGCACCCGATTTCGTTCTTTTCTATGCCGAATCCCCGTGATTTCCCATGCCCCCCGCCATCCCCGAGAAGGTGACCGTGACCGCGAACCCCACTCCGACCGTCGGCGTGCTCGCCCTGCAGGGCGACGTCCGTGAGCATGTCCGCGTCCTTGAGGACTCCGGCGCGCGCACGCTGACCGTACGGCGCCCCGACGAGCTCGAGCGGGCCGACGGGCTGGTGATCCCGGGCGGGGAGTCGACGACCATGTGGCGTCTCGCGCGTTCGTTCGACATGCTGGAGCCACTGCGCAAGCGCGTCGAGGCGGGCATGCCCGTCTACGGCTCCTGCGCCGGGATGATCATGCTGGCCGATACCATTCTCGACGGGGTCGACGGTCAGGAGACCGTGGGCGGCCTCGCCATGACGGTGCGCCGCAACGCCTTCGGGCGCCAGGTCGACTCGTTCGAGGCGGATGTGCGGATCGACGGCTTCGCCGATCCGTTCCACGCGGTCTTCATCCGGGCCCCCTGGGTGGAGTCCGTCGGCGAGGCGGTCGACGTGCTCGGCCGCGTCGAGACGGGTCCCGCCGCCGGTAGGATCGTCGCCGTCCGCCAGGGGCAGCTGCTCGCCACGTCGTTCCACCCCGAACTGACCGGCGACGCGCGCGTCCACCGCTTCTTCGTCGACATGGTGAAGGGACTTTCATGAGCGGCCACTCCAAGTGGGCGACCACCAAGCACAAGAAGGCCGTCATCGACGCCAAGCGGGGCAAGCTCTTCGCTAAATTGATCAAGAACGTCGAGGTGGCGGCGCGGACCGGCGGTGGCGACCCGGACGGCAACCCGACGTTGTACGACGCCATCCAGAAGGCCAAGAAGGCGTCGGTGCCCAATGACAACATCGAGCGTGCGCGGAAGCGGGGTGCCGGTGAGGAGGCCGGGGGCGCCGAGTGGCAGACGATCATGTACGAGGGGTATGGGCCTGGTGGCGTTGCCGTATTGATCGAGTGCCTCACGGATAACCGGAACCGGGCCGCCTCCGAGGTGCGTACCGCGATGACCCGTAACGGCGGTTCCATGGCCGACCCGAACTCGGTCTCGTACCTGTTCAACCGCAAGGGCGTCATCATCGTGCCGAAGGAGGGTGGCATCTCCGAGGACGACGTCATGCTCGCGGTGCTCGACGCCGGCGCGGAAGAGGTCAGCGATCTGGGTGAGAGCTTCGAGGTGCTGAGCGAGGCCGGCGACGTGGTCGCGGTCCGCAAGTCGCTGCAGGAGGCGGGCATCGACTACGACTCCGCCGAGGCAGGGTTCGTGCCCAGCATGCAGGTGCAGTTGGACGAGGAGAACGCCAAGAAGGTGTTCCGGCTGCTCGACGCGCTTGAGGACTCCGACGACGTGCAGAACGTCTACTCCAACGCGGACGTCAGCGATGACGTCCTGGCCAAGCTCGACGCCTGACCTCGTTCGCCTGTCACGGCGCCGGTGGGTGTCGGCGCGGCGGTGGGGATGAATTGGGGTTCTTCCGTTAGGGTCTTCGCCGAACAGGTGTTCGGGCTGGAGGCGAGTCGATGCGGGTGCTTGGTGTGGATCCCGGGCTCACGCGTTGTGGTCTTGGCGCTGTTGAGGGGGTTCCCGGTAAGCCGCTGAGCCTTCTTGACGTCGGGGTGGTGCGTACGTCGCCTGGGGATGAGCCGGCTCAGCGGTTACTCGCTGTGGAGCAGGGGATTGAGGCCGCGCTTGATCGGTTGCGTCCTGATGCGGTGGCGGTGGAGCGGGTCTTTGCCCAGCACAATGTTCGGACCGTGATGGGGACCGCGCAGGCCAGTGGGATAGCGATCGTCTGTGCGGCGCGGCGGGGGCTGCCCGTTGCGTTGCACACCCCGAGTGAGGCCAAGGCCGCCATCACCGGTAATGGTCGGGCGGGCAAGGCTCAGGTGCAGGCGATGGTGACGCGGCTGTTGCGGCTGCCGGAGGCGCCGCGTCCGGCGGACGCCGCCGACGCGCTCGCGCTGGCCATCTGTCATGTGTGGCGGGGTGGGGCGACGAATCGGCTGGTCGCCGCGCGGCAGGCCGCCGCCGAGGGCCGCGGCCCCGCGCCGTACATCAGGAGGGTTGCCAAGTGATCGCGTTCGTGAACGGGCGGGTGGCCGGCCTGGCGCCCGACGCGGCGGTCGTCGAGGTCGGCGGGGTCGGGCTGTCCCTGCAGTGCACGCCCGGCACGCTGGCCCGGCTGCGGATGGGGGAGGAGGCGCATGTCCCCACGTCCCTGGTGGTCAGGGAGGACTCGCTCACCCTTTTCGGCTTCGCTGACGACGACGAGCGGAACGTCTTCGAACTGGTGCAGACCGCCAGTGGCGTGGGGCCGCGGCTCGCGCTGGCCATGCTCGCCGTGCACACGCCGAACACGCTGCGGAAGATCATGGCCACCGAGGACATCGCGGGCCTCACCCAGGTGCCGGGCATCGGCAAGAAGGGCGCCGCCAAGATCATGCTGGAGCTGAAGGACCGGCTCGGCGCCGCGTACGACGGCGGCGGCGGGGTGGCCGTTCCGGCGCAGGCCGGCGACGGACCCGCCTGGCGGCCGCAGGTCCACACCGCCCTCACCAACCTCGGCTGGTCGGCCAAGGACGCGGACGCCGCCGTGCAGGCCGTGGCGGGGGAGGCGGGCGATCCGCCGGACGTGGCGGCCCTGCTCAGGTCCGCGCTGCGCAAGCTCAGCAGGGCCTAGGCGGGGTACGGAACGTGAGCGAACTCCCCGAGGACCGCGGCCTCGTCTCCCCGGTCGCCGACGCGGACGAGCGGGTGATCGAGAGCGCGCTGCGGCCCAAGACCCTCGACGACTTCATCGGCCAGTCGCGCGTCCGCGAGCAACTGTCGCTGGTGCTGCAGAGCGCGCTGCGCCGCGGCCGCGCCCCCGATCACGTGTTGATGTCCGGTGGCCCCGGCCTCGGCAAGACCACCCTCGCCTTGATCATCGCCGCGGAGCTCGGCGCGCCGCTGCGCATCAGCAGCGGCCCCGCCATCGAGCGCGCGGGGGACCTCGCCGCCGTGCTGTCCACGCTGCAGGAGGGCGAGGTCCTGTTTCTCGACGAGATCCACCGGATGGCACGCCCCGCCGAGGAGATGCTGTACGTCGCGATGGAGGACTTCCGGGTCGACGTGATGGTCGGCAAGGGTCCCGGCGCCACCGCCATCCCGCTGGACATCGCGCCGTTCACGCTCGTCGGCGCCACGACGCGGGCGGGGCTGCTGCCCGCGCCGCTGCGCGACAGGTTCGGCTTCGTCGCGCACATGGACTTCTATGAGCCGCCTGAGCTGGAGCGCATCTTGCACCGATCGGCCGGCCTGCTCGGCGTGGGGTTGCCGGCGGAGGCGGCGGCGGAGATCGCGCGCCGCTCCCGGGGCACGCCGCGGATCGCGAACCGGCTGCTGCGCCGGGTGCGCGACTACGCGGAGGTGCGCGCCGGTGGCGAGGTCACCCGGGAGCTGACCCGCGCCGCGCTCGCGCTGTACGAGGTGGACGACGAGGGTCTGGACCGGCTGGACCGGGCGGTGCTCGGCGCGCTGATGCGCAAGTTCGGTGGCGGGCCGGTGGGGCTGTCCACGCTGGCCGTGTCGGTGGGGGAGGAGCCGGAGACCGTGGAGGTTGTGGCGGAGCCCTTCCTGGTCCGCGCCGGGTTGCTGGCCCGTACGCCGCGTGGCCGGGTCGCCACCCCGGCGGCCTGGGAGCACATGGGGCTGACCCCGCCGCCGGATGCGATGTTTCCCGGCAACACGCTCTTCGACCAGTCCGTCATCAACGACACCGCCGGGGGCGGCATGGAAGATCGGTAAGGAACTCGACACGGTCGAGTTTCGTTCCAACGCACGTCGTTGCCGGTCGTTCTCGGGGTCGCCTAGACTCCGGGACCTGGCTGGCACGCATGCGCACGGCCGAACGTGGCCGTACGCCGTTCCACCCTCCGGGTGACGCGCCCCGCGTACTCGTTCCGGCGGCCGCTGTCCGCGGCCGAACCCGCAAGGAAGGATGCCCCGTGCAGGGCAACGACGTTCTCGCCGCGCTGCCGGCCGCGCTCGACTCCGTGGCCGCTCCGCTCGCCCAGCCGAGTGGCGGTGGCGGCAGTGCACTGATCCAGTTTCTGCCGCTCATCGCCATTGTGGCGCTGTTCTACTTCATGATGATCCGGCCGCAGCGCAGGCGGCAGCAGAAGATGGCCGAGATGCAGCGCAATCTCATGCCGGGTAATGAGGTCATGACCAACACCGGCATGTTCGCGACCGTGATCGACATCGACGACGACGGCGTGACGCTGGAGATCTCTCCCGGCGTCAACGTGCGCATGCTGAAGCAGTCCATCGGCCAGGTCGTGAACCAGCCCGAGGCTGCGCAGGAGCCCGAGGCCCCGGTCGACGGTTCCGCCGACGGCGCGAACAACAAGTAGTCTCACCACGCGCGGCCCGCGACCGCCGGGAACGGAAGACCATCCGTTCCCGGCGCGTGTGGCGCCCGGGCGACCAGGCCCGGCCCCGCGCGTGATGCGGCGAAGCCGCGATCGAGACAGAGGAAGACGACAAGTTGGCAGGCCAAAGCAACGTTCCCAAGCCCGGGCGGACGCTCGTGGGGTTCCTCCTGCTGCTGGTGGTCCTCGCGGGGGCCATCGTGCTGCAGAAGGCGTTCACCCCGAAGCTGGCGCTCGACCTCAGCGGTGGCACCACGGTCACGCTGACCGCGCGGACCGACAACGGTAAGCCGCCGTCGGACGAGGCCATGGGCCAGGCGCTGGACATCATCCGGGAGCGCGTCAACGGCGCCGGGGTGTCCGAGGCCGAGGTGAGTCAGCAGGGCGACAACGTCATCGTCGTCGCCGTACCCGGCACCGAGGGCCGGCGGGTCGCCCAGCAGGTCGGTGAGACCGCGCAGCTGCGCTTCCGCCAGGTGCTGCTGGCGGGCCAGAGCTCCCCTCCGGCGCCCACGCCCACGCCGACCGGCACCGCCACTCCGGGAGCGTCTCCCGCCGCCACGCCGACCGCCACGCCGACCGCCTCGCCGACGGCCCAGAACCGCGCGCTCGGCGCCGCGCTGACCGGCAAGGCCGCGCCCACGCCGACTCCCACCCCCACGCCGACCGCCTCGCAGCCGCCCGCCGACCCGTCCACGATGGGCGACACCTCCGGCGTCGACCCGGCGGTGCTGGCGCAGTTCCAGAGGCTCAACTGCGCCGAGCGGAACTGGCAGGAGAAGTACAAGGTCACCGACACGCCGAACAAGCAGATCGCGACCTGTGACGACCAGGGCGTGAAGTACGTGCTGGACAAGACCTCGGTCGAGGGCAAGGAGATCTCCAACGCCCAGGCCGGCCTGGACTCCGCCACCGGCGCGCAGTGGGTCGTCAACCTCGACTTCAACGGCACCGGCACGCGGCAGTTCGGCGACGTCACCACCCGGGTGGTGAACCTGCAGCCGCCGCGCAACCAGGTCGCGATCGTGCTGGACGGCCGCGTGGTGTCCGCGCCGCAGATCAACGAGCCGATCACCGGCGGCACCGCGCAGATCACCGGCGACTTCACCGAGCAGGAGGCCAAGGATCTCGCGAACGTGCTGAAGTACGGCGCGCTGCCGCTGGAGTTCGAGAAGAGCTCCATCGAGGAGGTCTCCGCCACCCTCGGCTCCGACCAGCTCCGCGGCGGCATCCTCGCCATGATCATCGGCATGGTGCTGGTGGTGCTCTACTGCCTGCTCTACTACCGGGCACTCGGGCTCGTCGCCGTGTTCAGCCTCGTCGTCTCCGCCGCACTGGCGTACGAGGCGGTGCTGCTGCTCGGCCACAACATCAACTTCAGGCTGTCCCTGGCCGGCATCGCCGGCCTCGTCGTCGCGATCGGCATCACCGCCGACTCGTTCATCGTGTACTTCGAGCGATTGCGCGACGAGGTGCGTGACGGCAAGTCGCTGCGGTCGGCGGTCGAGCGCGGCTGGAAGCGGGCGCGACGCACCATCATCGTCGCCGACGTGGTCTCGCTGCTCGCCGCGGGCGTGCTTTACTTCCTCGCCATCGGGGGGGTCAAGGGCTTCGCGTTCACCCTCGGCCTGATCACGCTCATCGACGTCGTGGTGGTCTTCCTGTTCACCAAGCCGCTGGTCAGCCTGCTGGCCCGGACCACGTTCTTCGGTCAGGGACACCCCCTCTCCGGGCTCGATCCGAAACGCCTCGGCGTCAAGTCGCCGATCCGCGGGAGCCGGCTCACTCCGAAGGAGGCCTCCTGATGTCGCGCCTCGGCAACCTCGGCGCCGGCCTGTACCAGGGCGAGATCAGCATCGACGTCATCGGCAGGCGCAAGCGGTGGTACATGCTGTCCGCCGTGCTCCTGCTCGTCGCGGTGGCGGCGCTGGGCTTCCGCGGGCTCAACCTCGGCATCGAGTTCACCGGCGGGACGGTCTTCCGGATCCCGGCCCCGACCGCCACGGTCGAGCAGGTCCGCTCCGCGGTGAGTGAGGCCGCGGGGGTCGAGCAGGTCGTCGTACAGAAGGCCGGCGACAGCTGGCGGGCGCAGACCGAGGCCCTGCCGGCGGACGAGCTCAACGAGGTCCAGACGCAGATCGCCGAGGACTTCAACCTGTCGCCCGACCAGATCAGCCCGACCAGCATCGGCCCCTCCTGGGGCGGCCAGATCTCGCAGAGTGCGCTGCTCGCGCTGGGCGTCTTCATGGCCCTGGTGGTGCTCTACCTGTCGATGGCCTTCGAGTGGAAGATGGCCGCCGCGGCGATCCTCGCGCTGGTGCACGACATCGTCATCACCGTCGGCCTGTACGCGCTCATCGGCTTCGAGGTCACCCCGGCCTCGCTGATCGGCCTGCTCACCATCCTCGGCTACTCGCTCTACGACACCGTCGTCGTCTTCGACAAGGTGCGGGAGAACACGGCCGGGCTCGGCTCCGGGGCACGGATGACCTACAGCCAGGCGGCCAACCTGGCGGTCGACCAGACCCTGGTGCGCTCCATCAACACCTCCGTCGTCGCGCTGCTCCCGGTCGCCGCGATCCTGTTCGTCGGGGCGGGCCTGCTCGGCGCGGGCACCCTGAAGGACCTGGCGCTGGTGCTGTTCATCGGCATGGCCGCGGGCACGTACTCCTCGGTCTTCATCGCCAGCCCGTTCCTCGCCGACCTCAAGGAACGCGAGCCCGCCATGCAGGCCCTGGCCAAGCGGGTCACCGCGCGCCAGGCCTCCGCCGGCAAGGAGGGCAAGAAGGGCAGGGCGCGCGCCGCCCGGCGGGAGGATCCGTCCGCGGAGGCGGCCACCGAGGCCGAGCCGGAGGACGATCAGGAGCCGCAGCCCGCCTCGGCGGGCGCCTCGACCCGGCGCGTCGTCCAGCAGGGCCCGCGCAGGCAACCCAGCCGCAAGGGTTCCAAGCGGCGCCCCGGCGGCAAGAAGCGGAAGTGAGCAGGTGACCTCGGAGCAGGTGGCGAGCGCCCCCCTCGACCTCGGTGCGCTGATCGCGGCGCGGGTGCGGGACATCCCCGACTATCCGAAGCCGGGCGTGCTGTTCAAGGACATCACGCCGTTGCTGGCCGACCACGTCGCGTTCGCCGGCGTGGTCGACGCCATCGTCAACCACTACGGCCGGGGCACGGTCGACAAGGTCGTCGGCATCGAGGCCCGCGGCTTCATCCTGGCCGCCCCGGTCGCCTACCACTTCGGGGCCGGGTTCGTACCGGTGCGGAAGAAGGGCAAGCTCCCGGCGGCGACCCTGGAGGCCACCTACGACCTGGAGTACGGCACCGAGACGATCGAGGTGCACCAGGACGCGTTCACGCCGGGGGAGCGGGTGCTGATCGTGGACGACGTGCTCGCCACCGGCGGCACCGCCGCCGCCACGGCGGACCTGGTCCGCCGGGCGGGAGGCGAGGTCATCGGCCTTTCGGTCCTGCTCGAGCTGTCCTTCCTGAACGGCCGGGCGCGCCTGGGCGACCTGCCGCTGCACACCCTGGTCAACGCATGACCCATGCCTGATCTGGGCGGATGCCGCCCGGATCAGGCACACGGGCCAGTAGACTGACCTTCCCAGCCCGTAGGCGGGAAGGAGCCTGGGTGCCCGGTGAGGTGATCTCGACCGACGCGGTGTCCGCGCGGCCCGACGAAGCCGCGACCGATGCGGCTGCGCCGGAGGCACAGCGCGAGTCGCCTCGCGACGGTGCGGGGGAGCCGAGCCGAACCACCACCCGTTCCAAACCCGATGACACAACCGTCCGTGTACGTCGTCGGCTGGCCCGGCTCGGCGCACAACGGGGCGTGACCATGAACCCCGTACTCGAACCACTCATCAAGACAGTCCGGGCGACGCATCCGAAGGCCGACGTCCGGCTTCTCGAGCGTGCCTACGATGTGGCCGCGCACTGGCACCGTGACCAGAAGCGCAAGAGCGGCGACCCGTACATCACGCACCCGCTCGCCGTCACCACCATCCTCGCCGAGCTCGGCATGCAGGAGCCGACGCTGGCCGCCGCGCTGCTGCACGACACCGTCGAGGACACGCCGTACACGCTGGATCAGCTGCGCGCCGACTTCGGCGAAGAGATCGCCAACCTGGTGGACGGCGTCACCAAGCTGGACAAGGTGAAGTACGGCGAGGCCGCGCAGGCCGAGACCGTGCGGAAGATGGTCGTCGCCATGTCGCGCGACATCAAGGTGCTCGTCATCAAGCTCGCCGACCGACTGCACAACATGCGCACGCTGCGCTACCTCGCGCTGGAGAAGCGGGAGCGCAAGGCGCGGGAGACGCTGGAGATCTTCGCCCCGCTGGCGCACCGGCTCGGCATGAACACGATCAAGTGGGAGCTGGAGGACCTCGCCTTCGCGACCCTCTACCCCAAGCGGTACGACGAGATCGCCCGGCTCGTCTCCGAGCGGGCCCCGCGGCGCGACGTCTACCTGCAGGAGGTCATCGAGAACGTCTCCACCGACCTGCGCGAGGCCAAGATCAAGGCCAGCGTCACCGGCCGACCCAAGCACTACTACTCCGTCTACCAGAAGATGATCGCCCGCAGCGTGGGCTTCGACGACATCTACGACCTGGTCGGCATCCGGGTCCTGGTGGACTCCGTCCGCGACTGCTACGCGGCGCTCGGCACCATTCACGCACGATGGAACCCCGTCCCCGGGAGGTTCAAGGACTACATCGCGATGCCGAAGTTCAACATGTACCAGTCGCTGCACACCACGGTGATCGGCCCCGAGGGCAAGCCGGTGGAGCTGCAGATCCGCACCTGGGGCATGCACCGCCGCGCCGAGTACGGCATCGCCGCGCACTGGAAGTACAAGGAGGAGCCGGGCGGCTCCGTCAAGGCCGCGAAGGCCGCCAAGCCGCCCAAGGGCAAGGGCTCCGCCAGCGACATGACCTGGCTGCGCCAGCTGCTCGACTGGCAGCAGGAGACCACCGACCCCGGCGAGTTCCTCGAGTCGCTCCGCTTCGACCTGTCCGTCTCCGAGGTCTTCGTCTTCACCCCCAAGGGCGACGTGATCGCGCTGCCGCAGGGCGCCACCCCCGTCGACTTCGCGTACGCGGTGCACACCGAGGTCGGGCACCGCACGATCGGCGCGCGCGTCAACGGCCGGCTGGTGCCGCTGGAGAGCAGCCTCGACAACGGCGACACCGTCGAGATCTTCACCTCCAAGTCCACCGAGGCCGGGCCCAGCCGCGACTGGCTGGGCTTCGTGAAGAGCGCGCGGGCGCGCAACAAGATCCGCCAGTGGTTCTCCAAGGAGCGCCGCGAGGCCGCCATCGAGCAGGGCAAGGAGGCCATCGCGCGGACCATGCGCAAGCAGGGCCTGCCGATGCGCCGCATGCTGACCAGCGAGGCGCTGCTCGCGCTGGTCCGCGACCTGCGCTACCCTGACGTGTCCTCGCTGTACGCGGCCGTCGGCGAGGGCCACATTGGCGCGCAGAACGTCGTGCAGAAGCTCGTGCAGTCACTCGGCGGCCTGGAGAGCGCCGAGGAGGACATCGCCGAGACGGAGCTGCCCACCCGGCGGGTGCGGCGGCGGCCCGGCGGCAACCCGGGCGTCGTCGTCGAGGGCGCCTCCGACGTGTGGGTACGGCTGTCGAAGTGCTGCACGCCCGTGCCCGGCGACGACATCGTCGGCTTCGTGACCCGCGGCAACGGCGTCTCCGTGCACCGCAAGGACTGCGCGAACGTGGCCACGCTGGCCGGCGAGCGGATGGTCCCGGTGCACTGGTCGCCCACCGAGGACTCGATGTTCCTGGTGGCCATCCAGGTGGAGGCGCTGGACCGCACCCGGCTGCTCTCCGACGTGACGCGGATCCTCTCCGACCAGCACGTCAACATCCTGTCGGCGTCTGTCCAGACGAGCCGGGACCGGGTCGCGATGAGCCGGTTCACCTTCGAGATGGCCGACCCCAAACACCTCGGCCACGTCCTCAAGGCCGTCCGCTCCGTGGAC
Organism: Streptosporangiales bacterium; assembly: GCA_009380095.1. Taxonomy (GTDB): domain Bacteria; phylum Actinomycetota; class Actinomycetes; order Streptosporangiales; family Streptosporangiaceae; genus WHSL01. The sequence continues at coordinate 25,934 of WHSL01000004.1, forward strand.
GGCGTCTACGACGTCTACCGCGTCACCAGCGTCACCCAGTGACCGGGCGGCACCCAGTGACCGGAGCGCCCGTCAGCTGAGCTCGTGGAAGGCCTTCTCGGCCTCGGTGAGCCAGGAGCGGCGAGCCTCCAGCGCCTCCTCGTGCTCGCGGGTCTTGCGCTCGTCGCCGACCGCGCGGGCCTTCTCCAGCTTCTTCTCAAGCTGCTCGATGGAGGTGCGCAGCTGGGCGACCGTGGCCTCGGCGCGGGCCCGCGCCTCGGGGTTGGTACGCCGCCACTCGCTCTCCTCGGCCTTGCGCACGGTCTCCTCGACCCGCCGCAGCCCACCCTCCAGCCGGTCCCGGTCGTCGCGGGGGACCGGGCCGATGGCCTCCCACCGCTCCTGCAGCGCGCGCAGCGAGGCGCGCGCGGCCCGTACGTCGGAGACCGGCAGCAGCTTCTGCGCCTCGATGAGCAGCTCCTCCTTGGCGGTGGCGTGCTCGGCGAACTCCGCGTCACGCTCGGCGAAGACCGCGTTCCTGGCGTGGAAGAACTGGTCCTGCGCGGCCTTGAACCGGCCCCACAGCTCCTCCTCGGTGGTGCGGTCGGCCCGGCCGGCCGCCTTCCACTGGCGCATCAGGTCCCGGTAGTGGGCCGCGGTCGGCCCCCAGTCGGTGGAGTCGGAGAGCGACTCGGCCTCGGCGACGAGGTACTCCTTGCGCTCCCGCGCCTCGCCGCGCTGCTCCTCGAGGCTCGCGAAGTACGCCTTGCGGCGCTTGGTGAAGGCGCTGCGCGCGCTGGACAGCCGTTTCCACAGGGCGGTCTCGGTGGGCCGGTCCACCCGCGGGGTGGCCTTCCACTCCTCGACGAGCTGCCGCATCCGCTCGCCGCCGGCCTTCCAGTGCGTGGTCTCCTCGGCGATGCGCTCCGCCTCGGCGACGATGCGCTCCTTGGTCTCCCGCGCCTCGCCGCGCTGCCGCTCGCGCGCCTCGCGCTGCTCCGCGCGGCGCCCCTGCACCAGCGTGCCGAGGTCGTCGAGCCGCTTGGACAGCGCGTCGAGGTCGCCCACCGCGTGCGCGTCGGTGACCGACTCGCGCAGCCGTTGGATTATCGACTCGGCCTGGCCCGGCGGCAGGTCGGTGGTCTTGATCCGCTGCTCCAGCAGATCGACCTCGGTGACCAGCGACTCGTACTTCCGCCGGAAGAAGGCCAGCGCCTCCTCCGGGGCCCCGGCCTGCCAGGACCCTACGGCGCGCTCGCCGTCGGCCGTACGGACATAGACGGTGCCGTCGTCGTCTACGCGTCCCCACGGGTCCGTGGTGTTCACCGTTGTCCTCCTGCCATCAAGGCCTGGCCATCGAGTGTCAGGGATTCCCCTGTGTCTCTTTGACGGTCACCTTCTCCACGACGACGTCACGCTTGGGCGCTTCGCCGCCTTCGCCGCCGCCGGCCTTGGCCACCTCGTCGACGATAGCGAGACCTTCCACCACCGTGCCGAAAGGCGTGTAGTCCGGCTGCAGCCCGCCCTCCTTGTAGACGATGAAGAACTGGCTGCCGTTGCTGTCCGGCTGTTGGCTGTGGGCCATCGCCACCGTACCCCGTGGGTACGTCGCTCCCTGGGTGTTCTCGTTCGCGAAGCGGTACCCGGGGCCGCCCAGGCCGGTGCCCGACGGGTCCCCGCACTGCAGCACGAAGATGCCGGTGGCGGTGAGCCGGTGGCACGACGAGTCGTCGTAGAAGCCCTCCTCGGCCAGGTGCCGGAAGGAGCCGGTGGCACACGGCGCGGCGGCGCCGTCCAGATCCATCACGATCTCGCCACGGTTGGTCTCGATCGTGGCACGGTACTTCGCCGTGCCGACCTTCGCCTTCGGCGGCTTCACCGTGGGCAGCTTCTTCTTGACCTCGGCCGGCGCCGTGTCGTCCGGGATGAACTCGCAGGTGCCGGGCGGCGGTGGGGTGGCCGTCGGGGTGCTGGACGCGCTCGGCGAGCCGGCCGCCTTACCGGCGCCGTCGTCGCCGATGAGGCGCGTGCCCGCGTACGCGACGCCCCCGGTCACCAGCAGCGCGGCCGCCGCCGCGGATCCGATCAGCGCACGGCGCCGGCGGCGCGCGCTCCGCTCCTCGGCGCGCAGGGCCCGGCGTTCGTAGTGCTCCCGCGCGAGACGTCGCTGGCGATCCTTGGACCCCACGTGTTCCTCCATCGGCGCTGGATCCCGGGTACGGACACGGCGTGTAGGCCGGGATCGTACCTGCACACCGCAATGAATTAGCAGTGCCAGGCGGCTGATCGGTACGCTCATGTTGTCGTCGGCCGCGCAAGCGGCTTGCGCACCCCACTCAACCGCCACCGAGGTAGAGGACGACCGTGCTCGTCGCCGGGTTTCCCGCGGGCTCGTTCGCGGCCAACTGTTACGTTGTCGCGCCCGCCGCGGGTGAGGAATGCGTGATCATCGACCCTGGGCAGGACGCCGAAGGCGGGATCGAGGAGATCCTCGCCGAGCACCGGCTGCGGCCGGTCGCCGTGCTGCTCACGCACGGGCACATCGACCACATCTGGTCGGTGGCCCCGGTCTGCGGCGCGCGCGACGTGCCCGCCTTCATCCACCCGGACGACCGTGAGCTGCTCGCCGATCCGGCCAAGGGGCTGTCGCTGATGACGAAGCAGCAGCTCTTCGGCGGCCTGGAGTTCAGCGAGCCCGACGACGTACGGGAGCTGGCCGACGGGGAGCCGATCCGGCTGGCGGGGCTGGAGTTCACGGTCGACCACGCGCCGGGCCATACCCGCGGGTCGGTGCTGTTCCGCACGCAGGCGACAGGAGAGCTGGCTCAGTTGACCTCTGGGGTGATGTTCTCCGGGGACGTGCTCTTCGCCGGCTCGATCGGGCGCACCGACCTCCCGGGCGGAGACCACGCGGCGATGCTGCGCAGCCTGGCGGACAAGTGCCTGCCGCTGCCCGACGACACCGCGGTCCTGCCCGGGCACGGCCCGCAGACCACCATCGGCCGCGAACGCGCCACCAACCCCTTCCTCGCCGATCTGGCCGGGGGAGGCGTACCGGGTTCCGGCCCGAACCGGGGACTTTGACGATCACATGAGCTCGAGCTTTCAGGCGCCCAAGGGCGTCAGCGAATACGTTCCGCCGCGCTCGGCGGCCTTCCTCGCCGCGCGCGACGCGTACGCGCGCGCGGTCACGCGTGCCGGTTACGGCTACATCGAGCTGCCGGTCTTCGAGGACACGCAGCTGTTCGCGCGCGGCGTCGGCGAGTCCACCGACGTCGTGACGAAGGAGATGTATAGCCTCACCGATCGGGGCGGGCGTTCGCTATCGCTGCGCCCGGAGTTCACCGCGGGCGTGGTCCGCGCGGTGCTGGAACACGGGCTGCACAAGGGGCAGCTGCCGGTGAAGCTGTGGACCACGGGCCCGGCGTTCCGGTACGAGCGCCCTCAGTCCGGCCGGTACCGGCAGTTCTACCAGGTGGACCTGGAGGCCATCGGGACCGAGGACCCGGCGGTGGACGCCGAGACCATCGCGGTCGCCTTCGACTGGTACCGCGAGCTCGGCCTGACCCGGCAGCGGCTGCTGCTCAACTCGCTGGGCTGCCGCGAGTGCCGTCCGGCGTACCGGGCGCTGCTGCAGGAGTTCCTCCGCGGCCTGCCGCTGGACGCGGCGACCCAGGCACGCGCCGAGGTGAACCCGCTGCGGGTGCTCGACGACAAGCGGCCGGAGGTCAGGGCGCTCGTCGCGGACGCGCCGCTGATGATCGACCACCTCTGCGCGGCCTGCAAGGCGCACCACGACACGGTCCGCGAGCGGCTGGCCGACCTCGCCATCGAGTGGGTGGACGAGCCGCGGCTGGTGCGCGGGCTGGACTACTACATGCGCACCGCGTACGAGTTCGAGCACCCCCTGCTCGGCGCGCAGTCCGGCATCGGCGGCGGGGGCCGCTACGACGGGCTCAGCGAGGACATCGGCGGCCCGCCGCTGCCCGGCATCGGCTTCGGGCTCGGCCTCGACCGCACCGTGCTCGCGATGGAGGCCGAGGGGGTGGCCGCGACCGCGCAGCGCGCCTGCGACGTGTACGGCGTGCCGCTCGGCGAGGCCGCGCAACGCCGGGTTTTCACGCTCGTCGCCGAGCTGCGACGGGCCGGCGTCGCGGCGGACATGGCGTACGGCGGCAAGGGGCTCAAGGGCGCCATGAAGGGCGCGGACCGGTCCGGCGCGCGGTTCGCCCTGATCCTCGGCGAGCGCGACCTGGCCGAGGGCGTGGCCCAGGTGAAGGAGCTCGCGACCGGCGAGCAGACCGCGGTGCCGCTGGACGACATCGTGACGATCTTGAAGGGAAAGGTACGTTGATGCGCATCGGCGGCAGAGCCGGGGACGCTTCGCTTCTCGCAGCACCGGTGATCAGCAGCTCGATGACTTCGAAGGGGAAGCAACAGTGATGCGCACCCACGGAGCGGGGACGCTTCGCAAGGAGCACGCGGGGCAGACCGTCGTGCTCGCCGGATGGGTGGCCCGCCGCCGCGACCACGGCGGCGTCGTCTTCATCGACCTGCGCGACGCCTCCGGCGTGGTGCAGGTGGTCTTCCGCGAGGACGAGATCGCCCACGACCTGCGCGCGGAGTTCTGCGTCAAGGTCACCGGCGAGGTCCGGGTGCGGCCGGAGGGCAACGAGAACCCCGAGCTGCCCTCGGGTGAGATCGAGGTCAGCGCGTCCGACATCGCGGTGCTCAGCGAGTCGGCGCCGCTGCCGTTCCCCATCGAGGACCGGGTGGACGTCTCCGAGGAGGTGCGGCTGAAGTACCGCTACCTCGACATGCGCCGCGACTCGGTGGCCGCCGCGATCCGCACCCGCGCGCGGGCGGCGTACGTGGTGCACGACGTGATGCGCGAGCACGGCTTCGTGGACATCGAGACCCCGTACCTGACCCGTTCCACCCCGGAGGGCGCGCGCGACTTCCTGGTGCCGGTGCGGCTGCAGCCGGGCCACTGGTACGCGCTGCCGCAGTCCCCGCAGCTGTTCAAGCAGCTGCTCATGGTCGGCGGGCTGGAGCGGTACTACCAGCTCGCCCGCTGCTTCCGCGACGAGGACTTCCGTGCCGACCGGCAGCCGGAGTTCACCCAGATCGACATCGAGATGAGCTTCGTCGAGCAGGACGACGTCCTCGCGGTGGGCGAGGCGGTCGCGGCGGCGCTGTGGCGGGAGATCCTCGGGTACGAGATCCCGCTGCCGATGCCGCGGATGACCTACGCCGACGCCATGGCCCGGTACGGCTCCGACAAGCCGGACCTGCGCTTCGGCCTGGAGCTGCGGGACCTCACCGAGTACTTCGCGGACACCCCGTTCCGGGTGTTCCAGGCCCCGTACGTGGGCGCGGTCGTGATGCCGGGCGGTGCCTCACAGACCCGTAAGGAGCTGGACGGCTGGCAGGACTGGGCGAAGGCGCGCGGCGCCAAGGGCCTCGCGTACGTCCTGGTCACCGACGACGGCACGCTCGGCGGGCCGGTGGCCAAGAACCTCTCGGAGGCCGAGCGCGCCGGCCTGGCCGCCGAGGTCGGCGCCGAGCCGGGCGACGCGGTGTTCTTCGGCGCCGGCGCGCGACGCCCCACCCAGGAGCTGCTCGGCGCGGCCCGGCTGGAGATCGGCCGCCGCAAGGAGCTGATCGACGAGTCGCAGTGGTCGTTCCTCTGGGTCGTGGACGCCCCGATGTTCGAGGCGACCGACGAGGGCGGCTGGACGGCCGTGCACCACCCGTTCACCAGCCCCGCACCGGAGTGGGCGGCGAGCTTCCAGGACGACCCGGAGCACGCGCTGGCCTACGCCTACGACATGGTCTGCAACGGCATGGAGGTGGGCGGCGGCTCGATCCGTATCCACCGGGCCGAGATGCAGCAGCGCGTGTTCGACGTGCTCGGCCTGACCAAGGCGGAGGCGGAGAGCAAGTTCGGCTTCCTGCTGGAGGCGTTCAAGTACGGCCCGCCGCCGCACGGCGGCATCGCGTTCGGCTGGGACCGGCTGACCATGCTGCTGGCCGGCGGGACGTCGATCCGGGACGTTATCGCGTTCCCCAAGACGGCGTCGGGTTTCGACCCGCTCACCGGTGCGCCCACGCCGATCACGACGGCGCAGCGCAAGGAGGCCGGGGTCGACGCGAAGCCCAAGGAGGCCGGAGCCGCAGGGGGAACCGGGGCCGAGGACCGTATCGGCCAATAGGGCATAACCAGGCATCCCGGGGGGGTTCAACGTCGGGGGGAGCCTCCCGGGATGGTTTGTGCCCGGGCAATGGCGCCCCATCGCAGTGGCATTACCCTTCTTTCCTTTCGGATAGCGACTCCTGCCGCCGGACAAACATGGATATGGTGGATGGCGACGATGCGCTGGTGTCGTCCCAAGGGGGCTCGTCGCGTGGAGGCACCGGGCCGACGTGGGGGATCCATCATTGAGCATCTCGCTGGCCATGACCGCCGATGACGCGGTCGCCTTTCGGTACGCACCGGTGCCGCTGCTGCTCGCCGGCGCCGAGGGCGACGTCCGCGTCGCCAACATGGCGTACGCGGATCTCAGCGGGAAGCCCGACGTCACCGGGCACGCCTGGCCCACCCTGCTGGACCCCTCCGACCAGCCGTCCGCGTGGGAGCTGCACCACTGGGTGACCCGCGCGCGCGACGGCGAGCCCTCGCCCCGCCGCACGCTGCGGCTGGCGCGCGCCGACGGCTCCTCCCGGCCGGTGATCGTGGCCGTGCAGCCACTGCCCACCGGCGACGGCGTGGTGGTCGTGCTCTTCGACATCGCCATGGACGACGACATGCTGCGGGTCGCCACGGACCTCAGCGTGGAGTCCGGGCACCTCGCCCTCTGGTCCCTGGACCTGGCGTCCGGGCAGGTCACCGAGACGATCGGGTCGTCCTCCTTCGGCGGCCTGTTTCCCGGCCCCGTACGCAGCCTGGACACGCTGCTCGCCGCGGTGCACCCCGACGACGTCGCGCGCGTGCGCCGTACGCTCGGGCTCGTCGCCGCGTCCGGCGACTACGACCAGCGCTTCCGGATCCGCGACCGGATGGGCGACGAGCGCTGGCTGCATGTCCGCGGCCGCGTCCTGAACCCCAACGCCCCCGAGGCGACGCCGTCCCGCATGGTCGGCGTGGTCAGCGACGTCACCGAGCACGCGCGGCTGGTGGAGCGGCTGGCCGACCGGCAGCGGCGGGACGCCACCCAGGGCCGCCGGGTCCACCAGCTCGCCTCCGACCTCGTCTCCGCCACCTCGGTGGAGGAGATCGTCTCGCTCGTCGCCCAGCGCATCGCCACCGTCTTCGATGGCGACGGCGGGCTGTTCGTGCTCGTCGACGACGGGCGGATGCGGCCGTACGGCGGCGTCGGCATCTCCGAGGAGATCGCCACGCTGCTCGACGGGCGGAACATGACCGACGGCGCCAACCCGGTGGTCTCGGTGATCCGCAACCGTACCCGCTCCTTCTGGGAGACGCGCGGCGAGATGCTCAGCGACTTCCCCGGCGCGCACGAGCTGCTCGCGCACGACGACGCGGCCTCCTGGGCGATCATCCCGCTCACCGGCAGCCGCCGCACCGCCATCGGCGCCTGGATCCTGACCTGGAAGCGCCCGCACCACAGCTCGCCGGAGGAGCGCGCCTTCATGGCGACGCTTGCCCAGCTCACCGGCCAGGCGCTGGAGCGGGTCCGGCTGCAGCAGGCCGAGCTCCAGCTGGCCGACGCGCTGCAGCGGCGGATGCTGCCGGCCGAGCTGCCGCACGTGCCCGGGCTCGAGGTGGTGGCCCGCTACCTGCCGTCGCAGCGCGGCATCGACGTCGGCGGCGACTGGTACGACGTGATCCCGCTGCCCGACGGCCGGGTCGGGCTGGTGATCGGCGACGTCGAGGGGCACAGCGTGGAAGCGGCCGCCGACATGGGGCAGGTCCGCGTCGTCGTCCGGGCGTACGCGAGCTCCCACGACGACCCCGGTGCGGTGCTCGCCGCCGCCAACCGGCTGTTCCACGAGACCGCCGAGACCACGTTCGCCACCTGCGGGTACCTCGTGCTCGACCCGGCCACCGGGAAGGCCGAGGCGGCCTGGGCGGGCGGCCCGCCGCCGATGTATGCGGGACGTGTGGACAGTGGGTGCTGGGACGTGCCTACCGGGCCGCCGCTCGGCGTGAAGCTGGACGCGGAGTACCCGGTCTCGCGGTGGACCCTGCCGCACGGCACCACGCTGCTGCTGGCCACCGACGGCCTGGTGGAGAGCGTGCAGGTCGCCATGGAGGACGGCCAGTCCGCGGCCATCGGCGTGCTCACCGCCAACCTCGACCTCGGCGTGGATGCGGCCGCCGACGCCCTGGTCTCCGCCGCCCCCGCGGGCCGCGCCGACGACATCGCCTTCCTCGTAGCCCGCCCCATCTCCCTCGGCTGACAGTGAGGATGTAGCTGAGCGCCCGGCCCCGCCCGGTCTACGATGCCTGCGACAGGGGGCGTTTCCGGCCTTTCCGGAGAATCGGAGAAAGGGCGCGCTGCCGTTCATGAGTGGCATTTCCAGGCTCACCCTCGATGACCTTCACCCCATGGCCGTGGTCGCCCAGTCGCTGGACAACCAGTGGGTCCCGGCCGGCCTCATGAGCCCGCGCACACCGCCGAGCGCGAGCTCGCCGAGGAGCTGCGGCTGGCGACGGCCGAGCTCATCCCGCTGGGCGAGGTGCATCCGGACGCCGGCATCTCCGGCTCGGCGGTGCCGGTGTTCGCCGCCCGGGCCACCGGGCGCCCCGAGCCCGACCCGGTCGAGGGGCTCGACGACGTGCGCCTGCTGTCGCCCGCCAAGCTGGACGCGTGGATCGCCCAGGGGCTGATCACCGACGCGTTCACGCTCGCGGCGTGTGCGATGGCGCGGGCGCGTGGGCTGTTCTGAGCAGGCCCGTGGTCAGCCTTGTTGCTTCTCGCGTTCGGCGAGCATGCCGTTCATCAGCTCGATCTCGGAGCGCTGGCCGTTGACCATGGTCCGGGCCAGCCGCTGCACCTCGGGCTCCTTCGCCCGGTCCACGGCGGCCCGGGCCATGTCCACGCCGCCCTGGTGATGGGCGATCATCAGCTTCAGGAAGAGGATCTCTGCGGCGCGCCCGTGCGCCGCGCGGAGCTCCTTCAGCTGCGCGTCGGTGGCCATGCCGGGCATCGGGGCGCCGGGCGCCACCGTGGTGTGCCCCGGGTGCCCCGACATCCAGCGCATCCGGCCGGCCGGGTCCACGTGTGGCAGCCCCCAGGCGTCGAGCCAGGCCGTCATCATGCCGATCTGCGCGGACTGGCTGGTGGCGATGTCGTACGCGAGCCGCCGTACGTCCTCGTCGTCGGTGCGGTCGCGGATGATGAACGACATCTCCACGGCCTGCCGGTGGTGGGAGCTCATGTCGCGGGCGAACCCGGCCTCCACGGAGGAGTCGGAGACCTTGCCGCCGAACACCGTGTACACGACGAACGCGACGGCGGCCGCCAGGACGAGGATCCCGGCGGCCGTGAAGGTGCGCCGCGAGGTCACGGCGTCGCCTTGCCCTCACTGCAGAGCGCGCCGGGCTCGGGCGTCTGCTTGCCCTGGACGAACATCTTCAGGAACTCGTTCACTCGCGGGTCGGAGGCGTCGTCGAGCTTGAGCTGGCTGCCCCATGCGCTGAGCACGATCGGGGAGTCGAGCCCAGGGTAGGGGCTGAGCAGCGTGTAGTCGTTGGACTGCACGATCTGCTTCAGCTTGTTCAGCTGCGCCGCGGGCAGACCGGGCCGGTACGTGATCCACACCGCGCCGTGCTCCAGCGAGTGCACCGCGTTCTCGTTGCGCAGCTGCTTGTCGTACACGCCGCAGTTCTGCCAGGTCGGATCGTGGTCGCCGCCCACCGGCGGGGTCTGCGCGTACTTCACCGGCGAGGTGGTGTGGCCCTGCTTGAGGTCGCCGAACTCCTCGAGGCCGTCGATCGGCGGCTTGTTGGCCTGGATCGCGGCGAAGGCGATGGCGGCCACGGCGATCAGGCTGATCACGCCGTAGAAGATGTAGCTGCCCCAGTTGCGCTCCTGGGGCAGGCCGACGCCGCGGCTCGCCCGGCCCCTGCCCTTGCCGCCACCGCCGCCGAGGGCGGACTTACCGGCGGTGCTCTTGGCGGCGGTGCCGGACTTGGCGGACTTGCCGGACTTGGCGGTCTTCGCGGAGCCGCCGTCGCCGGTCTTCGTGGTGCGGTTGCGTGCGCCCTTGCTCATCGGAGGTCCTCGTGCTCGTGCGAAACGGTCGATGTGGCCGAATGTCCGCCCGGCCGGGGGCCGGGACGGTGCCGGGCCTAGACCCGCAGGACCTGGAGGGTCGCCAGGGACGGCGCGGTGCGCGCGAGCGCACCGCGGAGTCGCGCGTACGGCGGGCCGAGCGCGCGCGGCAGCTCGTACAGGAACCGCCGGCTCCGCGGCCGGGGCGAGCCGAGCGCCAGCAACATCAGCACGGCCAGCACCGCCGCGCAGACCTGCAGCACACCGCCCTGGTGGTCACCGGAGGAGGGCACGCCGGAGTCGGCCTGCGCGGCCTGCGCGACGACCGGTGCGCCGGCCCGCGCGTCCGGTCGCGCGCCGGTCCGGGTGCCGGGGCCGCCGGCGCCGGCCCCCGGCGCGGCGAGCGCCGCGGCGGCGGGGTAGTCGGCGAAGACGCACATGTCCGGCGGGGCCGAGCGGCTCAGGCCGTACGCGATCGTCAGCCCGGCGGCCGTGAACACCACGAAGAGCAGCCGCGCCGTGTGGCGGGCCGCTCGCTTCGTCAGCCGTGCAGGCCAGGCGGGTCGCATCGGTTCGCAAGTGCCTTCCGAGATCCCAACGCCGCAGGTGGTGCCCGGGTTCCCGGGGGTTCGTCATCACATGCCGGACCCAAGGTTAAGGGATGCGAGCGCCCCGTACGCGGCCGATGCGCGGTTCGGCCCATCTCGGCGGCGCGCCCGGCCTGTCGGTACCTCCCCGTAGGCTGGGAGGCGTGTCCGGAACGCTGTTCGATGAGGCGGGAGAGCGGGCCCAGCAGGCACAGGCGCCGCTCGCCGTCCGCATGCGCCCGCAGGCGCTCGACGAGGTCGTCGGCCAGCGGCAGCTGATCGGGGAGGGCACGCCGCTCCGCCGCCTGGTGGAGGACGAGGCGCCGATGTCGCTCTTCCTCTGGGGCCCGCCGGGCACCGGCAAGACGACCCTGGCCTATGTGGTGAGCCGGGCCACCAAGCGCCACTTCGTGGAGCTGTCCGCGGTCACCGCCGGCGTCAAGGACGTGCGCGCGGTGATCGACGAGGCGCGCCGCGAGCTCGGTATGACCGGCACCCAGACCGTGCTGTTCATCGACGAGGTGCACCGGTTCAGCAAGACCCAGCAGGACGCGCTGCTCCCCGCCGTGGAGAACCGCTGGGTCACGTTCATCGGCGCCACCACGGAGAACCCGTTCTTCTCGGTGATCAGCCCGCTGCTCTCCCGGTCCCTGCTGCTCACCCTGGAGCCGCTGAGCGAGGCCGACATCCGTACCGTCATCCACCGGGCGCTCACCGACGAGCGCGGCCTCGGCGGGCGCAACGACATCGAGGCGGCGGCCGAGGAGCACCTGGTGCGGCTCGCCGGCGGCGACGCCCGGCGCTCGCTGACGTACCTGGAGGCGGCCGCGCTCGTCGCCGGGCCGGGCGGCACGATCACCGTGCGGAGGCTGGAGCGCGCGGTGGACCGCGCCGCCGTCCGCTACGACCGCGCCGGCGATCAGCACTACGACGTGATCAGCGCGTTCATCAAGAGCATGCGCGGCAGCGACCCGGACGCGGCGCTGCACTACCTGGCCCGGATGATCGAGGCGGGGGAGGACCCGCGGTTCATCGCCCGCCGCATCGTCATCCACGCCAGCGAGGACGTGGGCATGGCGGACCCCACGGCCATCCAGGTCGCCGTGGCCGCCGCGCAGGCGGTGCAGATGATCGGGCTGCCCGAGGCGCGGATCAATTTGGCGCAGGCGGTGATCCACATCTGCCTGGCGCCCAAGTCCAACTCGGTGATCAAGGCGATCGACGCGGCCGCCGCCGACGTGCGCAAGGGCAGGGTGGGCCAGGTGCCGCCGCACCTCCGCGACGCGCACTACTCCAGCGCGGAGAAACTCGGCCACGGCGAGGGCTACAAGTACGTGCACGACTACCCCGGCGGCGTCGTGGAGCAGCGGTACGCGCCGGACGAGGTCGCCGGCCGCACCTACTACGAGCCCACCACGCACGGCGCCGAGCGCCGGTTCTCCGAGGTGCTGGCCCGGATCAAGGGCGTGCTGCGGGGGGAGGGCCGGTGAAACCCCGCGCGACATGTCCGGGGGGCGGGCGCCGGAGACGGTAGGGTCATCTGCACCCCTATCCATCACCGTCGTCATCAGCGGAGTTCGCATGCTGACCGGAGGCCAACTTGCGGCCCTGATCGTCGCCGTGTTCTGGGCGATCTTGGTCTGCTTCCTCGCGTACGTGCTTGTGAGGGTCGCCCGACTGCTCACCGAGACCACCAAGATCGTGGAGGAGCTCGGCGAGCGCACCGGCCCGCTGCTGGACGATGTGAGCGCCACCGTCGCCGCCGCCAACACGCAGCTCGTCCGGATGGACGCGATCACCGCCAACGCCGTCACCACCTCGGAGAACGTGAGCAGGATCAGCTCGCTGGTCCGCTCCGTCGCCGACGGCCCGCTGGTGAAGGCCGCCTCGCTCACCTACGGGGTGCGCAAGGCGCTAGCCGCCCGCATCCCCGGCTCGGGTTCCGGATCGGATTCCGGGCCCGCCGTGCTGCGCCCGCGCCGCGGCGGGCGCCGTATCGGCCGCAAGGCCCGGCGCACGGAGGCGCAGCGATGATCCGCCGGCTCTTCTACATGGGGCTCGGCGCGGCCCTCGGCATCTACGCGATGCGCCGGGTGGAGCGGGCCGCGCAGGCGTGGACCCCCACGGGGGTCGCCGCGCGCGCCACCGGCCACGCCACCGACCTCGGCCGGCGGCTGAAGTCCTTCGCCGGCGACGTCCGGTCCGCGGCCGACGAGCGCGAGGGCGAGCTGCGCGAGGTCCGCGGCGGTCCGCGCCGTACCGGACAGGGACGCACCGGCCAGGACCGTGCCGGACAACTCGACCACGATGTGAAGGATGGCCACTGATGGAGTCGGCTGAGATCGTCCGCCGCTTCCTCGCGTTCTTCGAGCGCAACGGGCACACGGTGGTGCCTTCGGCCAGCCTGATCGCCGAGGATCCCACGCTGCTGCTGATCAACGCGGGCATGGCCCCGTTCAAGCCGTACTTCCTCGGCCAGCGCACCCCGCCGTACCCGCGGGCGGCCAGCGCGCAGAAGTGCGTGCGCACGCCCGACATCGAGGAGGTCGGCAAGACCACCCGGCACGCCACGTTCTTCCAGATGCTCGGCAACTTCTCCTTCGGTGACTACTTCAAGGAGAGGGCGATCCCGCTGGCCTGGGAGCTGCTCACCACGCCGGAGAGCGCGGGCGGCTTCGGCTTCTCCCCGGAGAAGCTGTGGGCCACGGTCTACACCGAGGACGACGAGGCGTACGCGATCTGGCGCGACGTCGTCGGCCTTCCCGAGGAGCGGATCCAGCGCCGCGGCATGGCCGACAACTTCTGGTCCATGGGCGTCCCCGGGCCGTGCGGCCCCTGCTCGGAGATCTACTACGACCGCGGCCCGGAGTACGGCCGCGAGGGCGGGCCGATCGTCGACGAGGAGCGCTACCTCGAGGTCTGGAACCTCGTCTTCATGCAGTTCGAGCGCGGCGAGGGGTCCGGCAAGGAGGACTTCCCGATCCTCGGCGAGCTGCCGGCCAAGAACATCGACACCGGCATGGGCCTGGAGCGGATGGCCGCGATCCTGCAGGGCGTCGACAACATCTACGAGGTCGACACGCTCTGGAAGATCCTCGACCGGGCCGCCGACCTGACGCACGTCAAGTACGGCCGCGAGACCCGTACGGACGTCTCGCTGCGGGTCGTCGCCGACCACATGCGCACCGCCACCATGCTGGTGGCCGACGGCGTGATGCCCGGCAACGAGGGCCGCGGCTACGTGCTGCGCCGCATCCTCCGCCGCTCCATCCGCAACCTGCGGCTGCTCGGCGCCGGCGAGCAGCGCTACCTGCACGAGCTGACCGCCACCGCGATCGGCGCGATGGGGGACCAGTACCCGGAGCTGATCAGGGACGCGGCCCGCATCCGCACCGTGATCGACGCCGAGGAGGAGTCGTTCGCGGGCACGCTGCGCACCGGCACCGCGCTGTTCGACGCGGCGGCCGAGGAGACCAAGCGGGCGAGCTCCGGCACGCTCTCCGGCGACCAGGCCTTCCAGCTGCACGACACGTACGGCTTCCCGATCGAGCTCACCCTGGAGATGGCGGCCGAGCAGGGCCTGACCGTCGACGAGGAGGGCTTCCGCCGGCTGATGGCCGAGCAGCGGCAGCGCGCCAAGGCCGACGCCCAGGCCAAGAAGACCGGCAACGCCGACATCACCGCCTACGCCGAGGTACTAGAGGCCGGCCTCGCAGGACATTCAGTAATCTCGCAGTTCATCGGGTACGAGCAGGTCACCGCGGAGGCGCGCGTCGCCGGGCTGCTGCTGGACGGCGTTCCGGCGCCGGCCGCGAGCGAGGGCCAGGTCGTGGAGCTGGTGCTGGACCGCACGCCGTTCTACGCCGAGGGCGGCGGTCAGCTCGCCGATCACGGCCTGATCCGGCTGGACAACGGCGCCGAGGTCGAGGTGCTCGACGTGCAGGCGCCGCTGCCCGGGCTGATCGTGCACCGCGGCAAGGTGCGCACCGGCGAGGCCGTCGTCGGCGCCGCCGCGTTCTGCGAGATCGACATCGAGCGCCGCCGGGCCATCTCCCGCGCGCACTCCGCCACCCACCTCGTGCACGCCGGCTTCCGCCGGGCGCTCGGCGAGAGCGCCGCACAGGCCGGCTCGGAGAACTCGCCGGGCCGGTTCCGGTTCGACTTCACCGCCTCCGGCGCCGTCCCGCCGTCCGTGCTCCGGGACGTGGAGGACGAGGTCAACGAGGTGCTGGTGAACGACCTCGATGTACGGGCCTTCCACACCTCGATCGACGAGGCGCGCGCGATGGGCGCGCTCGCCATGTTCGGCGAGAAGTACGGCGACGAGGTCCGGGTCGTGGAGATCGGCGAGTACTCCCGGGAGCTGTGCGGAGGCACGCACGTCGCGCGCTCCGGCCAGCTCGGGCTGATCAAGGTGCTCGGCGAATCCTCCATCGGCGCCGGGGTGCGCCGGGTCGAGGCGCTCGTCGGCGCGGACGCGTTCCGCTACCTGGCGCGGGAGAGCGTGCTGGTCTCCCAGCTCGCCGACCAGCTCAAGGTGCGCCGGGAGGAGCTCCCCGAGCGCATCGACGGCCTCCTCACCCGGCTCCGTACGGCGGAGAAGGAGCTGGAGAAGGTCCGCTCCGGGCAGGTGCTCGCGGCCGCCGCCGGGCTCGCCGAGGGCGCCGAGGACGTGCAGGGCATCGCCCTCGTCCGGCAGCGCGTGCCCGACGGGGTCGGCGCCGACGACCTGCGCAAGCTCGCGCTCGACGTGCGCGGGCGCATCCCGGCCGCACGGCCCGCCGCGGTGGTGCTGACCGGCGTGCCCAAGGACCGGCCGGTGGTGGTCGTCGCGGTCAACGAGGCCGGGCGGCAGCGCGGGCTGCGCGCCGGTGCGCTCGTCGGCGTGGCCGCCCGTGCGCTGGGCGGCGGTGGTGGCGGCAAGGACGACGTCGCCCAGGGCGGCGGCTCGGACCCGGCGGCCATCCGCGCGGCGTTGGAGGCGGTCGCCCGGGCGGTCGCCGAGGGCGCGTGAGAGCCGGAGAGCCGGGCCGTTGAGGCAGGGCGTCCGGATCGGCGTGGACGTCGGTTCCGTGCGGATCGGCGTCGCCCGTAGTGACCCACAGGGTCTGCTCGCCACTCCGGTGGAGACCGTCCCCCGCGGTAGGGGGGATCTCGCCCGGATCGTCGAGCTGGCCGCCGAGTACGAGGCGATGGAGGTGATCGTCGGGCTACCCGCCCATCTGTCCGGCGCCGAGGGGGCCGCCGCCAAGGCGGCGCGCACGTTCGCGGCGGCGCTGGCACGGAGATCGGGCCTGCCCGTACGGCTGTACGACGAGCGGCTCACCACGGTGACCGCGGAGCAGGCATTGCGTTCCGGGGGTTCTTACGGTAAAGGGCGGGGTAAAGCCCGCCGCAAGGTGGTCGACCAGGCCGCCGCGACCGTTCTGCTCCAAGGGGCGCTCGACGCGGAGCGGTTGACGGGACGGCCTCCTGGCGCGGATGTCCGGGATGGTTCATGAGTGATTTCGGCTTTTGGGACGATGAGCCCCCACGCCGGTCGCGTCAGGCCCCGCCACGGGGCCGCGGCCGTCGCGGCCGGCAGGCTCCACGCGGTCACCGATCGGCCGGCTCCAGACAGCCCCCGCGCGGCCGCCGCCCACCCCCCCGAGGCCGACAGCGCAGCCGTCCGCGTCCGCGCCGCCGCAGGTCCGCGGCCCCCGCGTTCGCCATCGTCATCCTGGTGATCATCCTCGGCGGCGGTGGCTGGCTGGGGTTCAGCTACCTCAACGAGTACCTGAACCCGCCCGACTACAGCGGCCAGGGCACCGGCGAGGTCGAGGTCGTGATCGCCAAGGACGAGACCGCCACCGACGTCGCGGTCACCCTGGAGGAGGCGGGCGTCGTACAAAGCTCCCGGGCCTTCGTCAACGAGGTGAAGGCGCAGGACGCCTCCACGCGGCTCACGCCCGGCACGTACAAGCTCCGGAAACAGATGAGCGCCGCCGCCGCGCTGAAGCTGCTCTCCAGCCCCGCTTCCCGGGTCGAGACGCGGCTGACGATCAAGGAGGGGTGGCGGGCCACACAGATCTTCGCCGCGATCACCGATAAGACCGACATTTCACTCGATGAGCTGAAGGAGGCGGTCCGCGACCGCGAGTCGCTGGACCTCCCCTCGTACGCGGGCAACCGGTACGAGGGCTTCCTGTACCCGGCGACGTACACCATCGAGCCCAAGACCACCGCCCGCCAGCTCCTCAAGGCCATGGTGGACAAGTACAAGGCCACGACCTCGGAGATGAACCTCGAGGCCCGCGCGCAGCGGGTCGGCCTCACCCCCCGCGAGGCCCTCGTCGTGGCGAGTATCGTGCAGGCCGAGGCCGGACGGCACTCCGACATGCCGAAGATCGCCAGAGTGATCTACAACCGGCTCAAGAACAACAACGACAAGCTCCAGATGGACAGCACGGTCTTCTACGCACTCAACAAGTACGGCATCAGCGCCACCCACCAGGACCTCCAGGCGTCGTCGCGCTACAACACGTACATGTACCGTGGCCTGCCGCCCGGGGCGATCTCCAGCCCGGGTGAGGACGCGCTGGAGGCCGCGCTCGTGCCGGCCAGGGGCACCTGGTACTACTTCGTCACCACCGACCCCAAGCGCGGGATCACCGAGTTCACCGACAACGAGGTGGAGTTCGAGCGGCTGGTGGCCAAGCTCCGGCGCAACCAGGGGGCCGGATGAGGCGCGCCGCCGTCCTCGGCAGCCCGATCGCGCACTCGCTGTCGCCCGCGCTGCACCGGGCCGGCTACGCCGCGCTCGGCCTGTCCGACTGGCACTACGAGGCCGTGGAGTGCGACGAGGCCGGCCTGCCCGGCTTCCTCGACGGGCTGGACGCGTCCTGGGCCGGGCTCTCGCTCACCATGCCGCTGAAGCGCACCGTGCTGCCGCTGCTCGACGAGGTGTCACCGCTCGCGGCCACCGTCGGCGGGGCCAACACCGTGCTGTTCGACGACGGCCGCAGGCTCGGCCACAACACCGACGTGTACGGCATCGTGGCCGCGCTCCGCGAGGCGGGCGTGGGCACGGTGTCGTCCGCGTTGATCCTCGGCGGCGGCGCGACGGCCGCCTCCGCGCTGGCCGCCGTACGCGACCTCGGCCCGGACACGGCGACCGTGGCGGTCCGCAACCTGGACCGGCTCGGCGGCGTACACGAGGCCGCGGAACGTCTGGGCATGACCATACGGCCCCGCCCCCTGACCGACCTTCCCACACTGGTGGAGGCGGAGCTGGTGATCAGCACGCTGCCCGCCGGCGCCGCGGACGGCCTGGCCCCCGAGCTGCAGGCTCGCGCCCCCGGCGCGGCTCACGGTGTGCTGTTCGACGTCGTGTACACGCCGTGGCCGACGAAGCTCGCGCTGACCGCGCGTTCCGCCGGCCGTACCGTCGTCGGCGGCCTCCCGATGCTGCTGCACCAGGCCGCCCGCCAACTCGAACTCATGACCGGCCACTCGCCCGCTCCGGTCGAGGCGATGCGCGCCGCCCTGCCCCCGCCCTGACGCCCTGCCCCCGGGCGGACTCGGCCGGTGTGCGGAATACCACCTTGGTCGCGAGTGCTGTTAGTCTTAGAAGTCGACCGGTCCGGTACGCCTCGTATCGGACGCGCAAGCGGAGGTCCGCCTCCCACCTGATCGACCTCGGGTCGATGGGTTCCCGGTCGGACGGCACGGAGAGCAGGCCCGGCGTCATCGCCGCGGCGGCGCACCTGCCGTCCTTGGAGTCACCGCTCCGCCCGCCCGGCGGTGCCGGCACTCCGACCGGTGGCGGCCCCGCAAGCGTAGCTGCGGGGCTTTTCCGCGTTGTCCTCCCGGACGGCGCCGAGAGGCCCGTACGGCCGGTCGACGAACCATCGCAGTCTCTGGGAGGTCACATCAGCTCCGAGCCTCGCATCAACGAGCGCATCCGCGTGCCGGAAGTCCGACTCGTCGGTCCCAACGGCGAGCAGGTCGGTATCGTGTCCATTGGCGATGCGCTCCGGTTGGCCCAAGAGGCCGACCTCGACCTCGTAGAGGTCGCTCCCACCGCTCGGCCGCCGGTCACCAGGCTGATGGACTACGGCAAGTTCAAGTACGAGTCGGCCGTCAAGGCGCGTGAGGCCCGCAAGAACCAGGCGCAGACGATCATCAAAGAGATCAAGCTGCGCCCGAAGATCGATCCGCATGACTACGAGACCAAGAAGGGCCACGTCGTCCGGTTCCTCAAGGCCGGTGACAAGGTCAAGGTCACGATCATGTTCCGCGGGCGCGAGCAGTCGCGCCCCGAGCTCGGCCGGCGGCTGCTGGCCCGGCTCGCGCAGGACGTCGAGGAGCTCGGCTGGGTCGAGTCCCAGCCGAAACAGGACGGCCGTAACATGATCATGGTGATCGGCCCGCATAAGAAGAAGACCGCGGCGAAGGCCGAACGGGACGCGGCGCAGCCGCGTCCGGGTGGCGCGGGGGAGTGACCTCCGCTCAGGGGTGAGCGGGCCGTTCCGCGGTCCGTACCCGC
Organism: Streptosporangiales bacterium; assembly: GCA_009380095.1. Taxonomy (GTDB): domain Bacteria; phylum Actinomycetota; class Actinomycetes; order Streptosporangiales; family Streptosporangiaceae; genus WHSL01. The sequence goes on from WHSL01000004.1 coordinate 45,268, forward strand.
CCCGGCACGCAAGCCGTAGCCGAGAGCGCGATCCCGCCTGCAGCGGGCCGAGGCCCCGAGCGGGATCGCGCCGTGCGGTGCGGCTGCGTCATGAAATGACGAGGTAACACCGGGCCTCTCGCGTGGCCCGGTGCGAAATACCGTAGGGAGACGACGGCGCCATGCCGAAGATGAAGAGCCACAGCGGGGCCTCCAAGCGGTTCCGCCTGACCGGTACCGGCAAGGTGATGCGCCGCCGCGCCAACCGCAACCACCTGCTCGAGCACAAGTCGACCAAGCGCACCCGCCGCCTCGACGGCTACGTGCAGCTCGCCGACGGCGACACCAAGAAGATCAAGAAGCTGCTCGGCAAGTAAGCGGCCTGTCCGTCCCCCGCGCTCACCCCCGATCCCCGGGCGGCGCGACGTGGGGCGGCGTCAACCACGAAGGAGTCTCACGTGGCACGCGTGAAGAGGGCCGTCAACGCCCAGAAGAAGCGCAGGGTCGTCCTCGAGCAGGCGAGCGGGTACCGGGGCCAGCGGTCGCGTCTGTACCGCAAGGCCAAGGAGCAGATGCTCCACTCGATGACCTACTCGTACCGGGACCGCAAGGACCGCAAGGGCGCCTTCCGGCGGCTGTGGATCCAGCGCATCAACGCCGCGGCCCGGGCCAACGGCATGACCTACAACCGCTTCATCCAGGGCCTCAAGGAGGCCGGGGTCGAGGTGGACCGGCGCATGCTCGCCGAGCTCGCCGTCAACGACGCGCCGGCCTTCGCCGCGCTCGTCGAGGTGGCGAAGCAGAACGTTCCGCAGACCGGCCAGGCCGCGGCCTGAGCCGGGCGCGCAGATGGTGGCGGGCCACGAGCTCACCAGTACCCGCTCCCCGCGGGTCAAGGGGGCTCGTCGGCTCGCCAAGCGCGCCTTCCGGCAGCGCGCCCGCCGCTTCCTCGCGGAGGGGCCGCAGGCCGTCGGGGAGGCGCTGACCGTCCCCGGCACGCTCGTCGAGCTGTACGCGACCGCCGAGGCGGAGGCCCGGCAGTCCGCGATCATCGACGCGGCGGAGCGGGGCGGCATCCCGGTGCACCGGGTCAGCGGCGAGGTCATGACGGAGCTCGCGCAGACCGTCACCCCGCAGGGCCTGCTCGGGGTGTGCCGGTTCGTCGACGTGGAGCTGGCCGAGGTGCCGCCCGCGCGGCTGGTCACGGTGCTCGCGCACGTACGCGACCCCGGCAACGCGGGGACCGTACTGCGCACCTCCGACGCGGCCGGCTGTGACGCCGTGGTGTTCACCGACGCCTCCGTGGACCCGTACAACGGCAAGTGCGTCCGCGCCTCCGCCGGCAGCCTGTTCCACCTCCCGGTCGTGGTCGGCCCGCCCATCGAGGGCGTCGTCGCCGAGCTGCGCGGCCGTGGCCTGCGCGTCCTCGCGGCCGACGGCGGCGGCACCGCCACCCTCGACGACGCGCTGGACGCGGGGACGCTGACCGCGCCCACCGCATGGATCTTCGGCAACGAGGCCTGGGGCCTCCCCGAGGCGGTCCTCGAGCTCGCCGACGAGGTCGTCCGCGTCCCCATCCACGGCCGCGCCGAGAGCCTCAACCTGGCCACCGCCGCCGCGGTCTGCCTGTACGCCTCCGCCCGCTCCCACCGCTAACCCCAATTTGTTGATCTTGGGGAACCGCAGCCGCTTGACCGCGTCGGAATGGTCGTGTCAAGACCTCCGCAAGGCACGTGTCACCCAAGTGTCACGTTCTTAAGCTTTGATCGGATGTCTATCCGTCTTTGAGGCGGAATGGCCGGAAAAGCAAGGCTGCCCACGGGGTGGCGGTTGCCGTTACCCTTGCGGCCATTGAACGGCGGACCGCGCGACCCCGGCGCGGCACGAGCACGGTGGGAGGCGAGGCGGTCGTGGACGGCGGCCCTTGCGGTGAACGTCCGTACGATCCTGACGACCTGCCCGACGGCCTGCTCGTCGCCGACCACGCGGGCAAGGTGACGGTCTTCAACACCGCCCTCGCCCGGCTCTGCGGCGCCGACCCCGCGGCCGCCCTCGGGAAGGACTTCCGCGACGTCCTCCCGCTGCGCGACGCCGACGGCCGCGACTGGTGGAAGTGTACGGATCCGTACCACGGGCTCCGCACCCGGGTGCGCCAGCCCGAGCGCTGCCTCTGGCTCGCCGACGGCAGCGAGGTCATGGTGACCGCGCGGTACGTACGGGAGCCGCGGCGCGGCGGCGACGTGGTGCGGCTGGTCGTGGGGGTCCGCGACGGCTCGGCCCGCGCCCGCCAGGAGCGCGACCGCGCCGACCTCGTCTCCACGGTGGCGCACGAGCTGCGCTCGCCGCTGACCAGCGTGAAGGGCTTCACCGCCACGCTGCTCGCGCGCTGGGCCCGGTTCAACGACGACCAGAAGCTGGTCATGCTGGAGACGGTCAACGCCGACGCCGACCGGGTGACGCGGCTGATCTCCGAGCTGCTTGACGTGTCCCGCATCGAGTCCGGCCGGCTCGAGGTGCACCGGCAGGTCGTCGACCTCGCCGCCGCCGCGCGCCGGGCCGTGGCCGGGCGGGTCGCCGCGGGCGACCCGGAGGACCGCTTCCGCCTCACCGTGGGCGAGGGCCTGCCGGAGATGTGGCTCGATCCGGACAAGATCGACCAGATCCTCGGCAACCTGCTGGAAAACGCGGTGCGCCACGGCGCTGGTACTGTCACGATCGTGGTGGAGCCGGTCAGCAGTGGCGTCACCGACGCCGGGCCCTGGGGAGCCGCCGTGTCGGTCAGCGACGAGGGCGAGGGCATCGCCCCTGAGCTCGCCCCGCGTGTGTTCCGTCAGTTCTGGCGGGGCAAGCGCCGGGGTGGCACCGGCCTGGGGCTCTACATCGTGAAGGGCCTCGTCGAGGCGCACGGCGGCACGATCACGATTCAGCGCGCCCGGCAGGGCGGCGCCGAGTTTCGATTTAGCCTGCCCGCGGGCACCCCCGACTTCGCCTGAGTCCAGGCGGGCCGGCGCCCGGCGGGCCATTCGACAGGCTCTTCAATGGACAGAGCCCCACCGGCGGGTCCTCGCATGCCGCAACGGCGCGTCCCGTCGTCCGACGACTATCACGGAAGACTCGCATGTCCGCACCGAACAAGTCCTTCGATCCGGTCGAGGTGACCGCATTGCAGCCCGAAGAGGTCGCGCGCGCCCGAGACGAGGCACTGGCCGCGATCGCCGCCGCGGGCGACCTCGACGAGCTCAAGCGGGTCCGCCTGGAGCACGCCGGCGACCGTTCGCCGCTCGCCCTGGCCAACCGCGAGATCGGCGCGCTGCCGCCGGCCGCGAAGGCCGACGCGGGCAAGCGCGTCGGCCAGGCCAGGCGCGCCGTCTCCGACGCACTCAAGGAGCGCCAGGCCGTGCTGGAGGCCGAGCGCGACGAGCGGGTGCTGGTGGAGGAGAGCGTCGACGTCACGCTGTCCACCGGCCGCGCGGCGTACGGCGCGCGGCACCCGGTGACGACCATCGCCGAGCGCATGGCCGACGTGTTCGTCGCCATGGGCTTCGAGGTGGCCGAGGGGCCAGAGGTCGAGGCGGAGTGGTTCAACTTCGACGCGCTCAACTTCATCCCCGACCACCCCGCGCGCACGATGCAGGACACGTTCTTCGTGGGGTCGGAGGAGACCGGCGTCGTGTTGCGTACGCACACCTCGCCCGTGCAGATCCGCTCGCTCCTGTCGCGGCCGCTGCCGGTGTACGTGGTCGCGCCGGGGCGTACGTACCGGACCGACGAGCTCGACGCCACGCACGCCCCCGTCTTCCACCAGCTCGAAGGGCTGGCCGTGGACGAGGGCCTCACCATGGCCGACCTGCGCGGCGGCATCGACGCGTTCGTCGCCGGCATGTTCGGCGAGGGGCTGAAAACGCGCTTCCGGCCGTCGTACTTCCCGTTCACCGAGCCCTCCGGCGAGGTGGACATGCAGTGCTTCGTGTGCCGCGGCACCTCCGTCGAGCGCGGCGCACCGCCGTGCCGTACCTGCAGGTCCGAGGGGTGGATCGAGCTCGGCGGCTGCGGCATGGTCAACCCGCGGGTGCTCGTCGCGTGCGGCATCGACCCGGATCGCTACAGCGGCTGGGCCTTCGGCCTCGGCATCGAGCGGACGCTGATGTTCCGCCACGATGTGCGGAGCTTCCACGACATCGTCGAGGGTGACGTGCGGTTCACCCTCCCGTTCGGGACGGAGATCTGATGCGGGCGCCGCTTTCCTGGCTGCGGGAGTACGTCGAGCTCCCCGCCGAGGTCACCGGGCGTGAGCTCGCGGAGAGGCTGATCCAGGCCGGCCTCGAGGTGGAGACCGTCGACCAGGCGGGCGCCGACCTCACCGGGCCGCTCGTGGTCGGCGAGGTGCTGGCCATCGAGGAACTCACCGGCTTCAAGAAGCCCATCCGGTACTGCCAGGTGAACGTCGGGCAGGCCAACGGGACCGGTGAGCCGCAGAACATCGTCTGCGGCGCCACCAACTTCGCGGTGGGTGACCACGTCGCGGTGATCCTGCCCGGCGGGGTGCTGCCGGGCGGGTTCGAGATCGGCGCGCGGAAGACGTACGGGCACGTGTCCGAGGGCATGATCTGCTCGGTCAGCGAGCTGGGCATCGGCGAGGACCACAGTGGCATCCTGGTGCTGCCGCGGGACACGCCGGTCGGCGCCGACGCGACCGAGCTGTTCGGGCTGCGCGACGACGTGCTGGACATCGCGATCTCCCCGGACCGCGGCTACACGCTGTCCATCCGGGGTATCGCGCGGGAGGCCGCGACCGCGTGCGGGGTGCCGTTCCGCGACCCGGCGGACGTCGAGCTCCCCTCGGCGTCCGGCGAGTCGTACCCGGCGAGCATCGCCGACGCGACCGCCTGCGACCGCTTCGTGCTGCGCGAGGTGCGCGGCTTCGACACGGCCGCGCAGACCCCGGTGTGGATGCGGGTACGGCTGCACCGCGCGGGCATGCGCCCGGTGTCGCTGGCCGTGGACGTCACCAACTACCTGATGCTGGAGCTCGGGCAGCCGCTGCACGCCTTCGACAGGTCCAAGCTGAACGGGCCGATCGTGGTGCGCCGCGGCGAGCCGGGGGAGACCCTGGAGACCCTCGACCACGTGCGGCGCGAGCTGCACCCCGAGGACATCTTGATCACGGACTCCTCCGGCCCGATCTCCATGGCGGGCACCATGGGCGGGCTGGCCACCGAGATCGACGAGAAGTCGGCCGACATGGTGATCGAGGCGGCGCACTTCGACGCGATCGGCACCGCGCGGATGGGGCGGCGGCACCGGCTGCACTCCGAGGCCGCGTACCGGTTCGAGCGCGAGGTGGACCGGGAGCTGCCGCTGTACGCGTCGTACCGGGCCGTGCGGATGCTCGCGGAGCTCGGCGGGGCCGAGGTGCTGCCCGGGGTTACGCACGCCCAGGAGCCGGTGACGCCGGTGACCGTGACCATGGCGGCCGATCACCCGGACCGGGTCGCCGGGATCACGTACGGCCGCGCGACCGTGGTGCGCCGGCTCGAGCAGGTCGGCTGCACCGTGACCGGCGACGACACACTGACCGCGACGCCGCCCTCGTGGCGGCCCGACCTCACGGACCCCAACGACCTGGCCGAGGAGGTCATCCGGCTCGAGGGGTACGACAAGATCCCGTCCCGTGCGCCGCGCGCCGGTGCCGGGCTCGGGCTCACCCCGATGCAGCGGCTGCGCCGCCGGGTCGGCCGCGCCATGGCCGGCACCGGATATGTGGAGGTGCTCACGTTCCCGTTCACGTCCGAGAGGGACGCCGACGACCTGCAGCTCGAGCCGCACGAGTCGCGGCGCCGGGCGCTGCGGCTGGCCAACCCCATGTCGGAGGACGAGCCGCTGCTGCGCACCACCCTGCTGCCGGGGATGTTCAAGGCCGCGGCGCGCAACGTGGGGCGCGGTTTCGGCGACGTGGCGCTGTTCGAGATGGGGCCGGTGTTCCGGCCGCGTACGGACGCTCCGGACCACGCGCCTCGGCTGCGGGTCGACCGTGGTCCCACGCCGGAGGAGATCGCCTCGGTGGACGCGGCGCTGCCGGAGCAGCCCATGCGGGTCGCGGCGGTGCTGACCGGCGAGCGCGAGCCGTCCGGCTGGTGGGGCAAGGGCCGCGTCGCCGACTGGGGCGACGCGATCGAGGCGGCCCGTACGGTGGCCCGCGAGGCCGGGGTGGAGCTGACCGCGCGGGCCGACCGGCACGCGCCGTGGCACCCGGGCCGGTGCGCCGCGCTCTTCGCCGGGGAGACGCTCGTCGGCCACGCCGGTGAGCTGCACCCGCGCGTCACGAGGGCGTACGGGCTGCCCGACCGCGCCTGCGCCATGGAGGTCGACCTGGACCGCATCGCGGGCGAGATGCCGGACGGTGTGACCGGGCCGGAGATCTCCACCTACCCGGTCGCCACCCAGGACGTGGCCCTCACCGTGGACGCCGCGACCGCGGCGGCGGATGTGGAGTCCGCGCTCCGGGACGGAGCGGGCGAGCTGCTGGAGTCGATCCGGCTGTTCGACGTCTACACCGGCGAGCAGGCCGGCGAGGGCCGCAAGTCGCTGGCGTACACGCTGCGCTTCCGTGCCCCGGACCGCACGCTGACCGCCGAGGAGACCACCCGGATGCGTGAGGCCGCCGTCGCGGCGGCCGCCGACCGCACCGGGGCCGAGCGCCGTACCTGACCCTTCGGTGATCACGAGGCCCCGGAGCCCCATGCGGGTTCCGGGGCCGACACCACCTTCCGCCGGGGCGAGGCGGCTTACAGTTCTCCCTTATGGGATTGCTCGGACGTAAGAGGCAGGACGGGGCGGACCTGGCGAGCCGGTTCGTCCTCGGTACGGCGCCGCCGGATCCGGCTCTGGACGCGGGTGCCGCCGCGGTCGGCGAGGGGCACCTGCTGGCGGGCAAGGCGCTGCTCGGCGAGACCCGTACGGGCGACGGCGTGGGCAATGTATCGGCAACGGATGAAGCGCACCTATCCGGAGGAGACGGCGGCAGAGATCGAAACCCGCGTCAGTGACTGGCTCCTGGCCTCGCCTGAAGCCGTCAGTGGCGCATTGGTGACTCGCGGCCACTCTCGATTCGCATGAGCTCCGCCATCGAGGCGCTGCGATCCATCGCAACCGATCTTGAACGCCGTGGATGGCCCTGGGCATTGGTCGGCGGATTTGCCGTCTCCGCTCGTGCCGTACCGCGATTTACCCGCGACGTGGGACGTTGCGGTCGCCGTAGCTGATGCCAGGCCCCAGGACCTGGCCGACCTCAACGCGCTCGTCGCCGTGGCGACACCGGCCGACATTTCCCTCGCCCGCGAAGCGGTCGACACGATCACAGCCCGCGGCTTCGCAAGAGGCCGCGACCTCCCCGCAGCATTGGATCAGCTTCTCGCCGAGGAGTCAGGCTCCGATTCACGTGCCTGAGCACCCTCGGATGGCCTTCCGCGACTAAGTCGGGCTCCCGCGCTTCATGGAACGCCGTCAGGTGGTGATTCCGGTTGTCACGGTCACACTGATGATGTGAACGAAGGGGCGGACGGTGAACTGGTTCCCGGCCTCTCGGGGGTAGTTGTCGAGCGGCTCCGAACCGAGCTGCGCGAGCGAGCGGAGAAGGTCCTTCGTCCGTAATATCGATGATGATCAATGGGTGCAGCTCACGGGTCGGTTGCCAAGAACGCGGTTGCATGATGATGCAGACTATTGCATACTCTTACGGAACGAGGAGGGTGTGCGATGGGGTTGCGGGCCGGGGTGGCCGGGGCTAGTGGGTATGCCGGGGGAGAGTTGCTCCGGTTGTTGTCCGCGCATCCGGAGTATGAGATCGGGGCGTTGACCGCCGGGGGGAACGCCGGCAGTGAGCTCGGCGGGCTTCAGCCCCAGCTGCGGCCGTACGCGGACCGGGTGCTGGAGGAGACGACCCCCGAGGTGCTTGCCGGGCATGACGTGGTCTTCCTGGCGCTGCCGCACGGCGCGTCCGCCGCGCTGGCGAAGGAGCTCGGCGAGGACACGCTGGTTGTGGACTGCGGCGCCGACTTCCGGCTCGACGACCCGGACGACTGGGCCGCGTACTACGGCGGCGAGCACGCGGGCACCTGGCCGTACGGCCTCCCTGAGCTACCCGGCAACCGGGAGCGGCTCAAGAACACGCGCCGCATCGCCGTCCCCGGCTGCTACCCGACGGTCTCCCTGCTGGCCGCGTACCCGGCGCTCCAACAAGGCATCGCCGAGCCCGACGTCGTGGTCGTCGCCGCCACCGGCACCTCCGGCGCGGGCAAGTCGGCCAAGCCGCACCTGCTCGGCAGCGAGGTCATGGGCTCGGTGAGCGCGTACGGCGTGGGCGGCGTGCACCGCCACACCCCGGAGATCACCCAGGGTCTCGGTGCCGTCGCGGACACGAAGGTGAACGTCTCCTTCACCCCGCTGCTCGCCCCGATGTCCCGCGGCATCCTCGCCACCTGCACGCTGCCCGCCAAGCCCGGCCTCACCGCCGAAGCGCTGCGGGCGGCGTACGAGAAGACCTATGTGGAAGAGCCCTTCGTCCACCTGCTCCCCGAGGGGCAGTGGCCCGCCACCGCCATGACCCTCGGCGCGAATACCGCCCTCATCCAGGTCGCGCTGGACGAGCAGGCCGGCCGGATCGTCGTCGTGGCCGCCATCGACAACCTGACCAAGGGGACCGCCGGCGGCGCCGTGCAGTCCGCCAACATCGCCCTCGGCATGCCCGAAGAGCTGGGCCTGCCCATGATCGGAGTAGCTCCGTGAGCGTCACCGCCCCCTCCGGGTTCCGCGCCGCCGGGATCAGCGCCGGGCTGAAATCCGTCGCCGGCGCGCGCGACGTCGCCCTCGTCGTCAACGACGGGCCGTCCCGCGCCGCCGCCGCCGTCTTCACCAAGAACCGCGTCAAGGCCGCACCGGTCCTCTGGTCCCAGCAGGTCATCACCGGCGGCCGGGTCAAGGCCGTCATCCTGAACTCCGGCGGCGCCAACGCCTGCACCGGCCCCGAGGGCTTCCAGGACACGCACGCCACCGCGGAGAAGGTGGGGGAGGCGCTGCAGGACTCCCCGGGCGAGGTCCTGGTCTGCTCCACCGGCCTGATCGGTGAGCGGCTGCCCATGGACAAGCTGCTCCCCGGCGTCCACGAGGCCACCAGGCACCTGGCCAGGGACGGCGCGCTGGCCGCCGCGGACGCGATCCGCACCACCGACACGGTCGCCAAGATCGCCTTCCGCCGCGGCGAGGGCTACACGGTCGGCGGCATGGCCAAGGGCGCCGGCATGCTCGCTCCGGCACTGGCCACCATGCTCGTCGTCATCACCACGGACGCCGACCTGACCAGCGAGGAGCTGGACATCGCGCTCCGCCGCGCCACCGCGGTCACGTTCGACCGGGTCGACGCGGACGGCTGCATGTCCACCAACGACACCGTCATCCTCATGGCCAGCGGCGCGTCCGAGACCAAGCCCGGGCTCGCCGAGTTCTCCCAGCTCCTCACCGACGTCTGCGCGGATCTGGCCAGGCAGCTGGTGGTGGACGCGGAGGGCGCCACGAAGAGCATCGCGATCGAGGTGGTGGGCGCCGCGAGCGAGGCGGACGCGGTGGACGTGGGCCGTACGATCGCCCGCAACAACCTGCTGAAGTGCGCGATCCACGGCGAGGACCCCAACTGGGGCCGCGTACTCGCCGCGATCGGCACCACCGACGCCGTCTTCGAGCCGGACGACCTCAACGTCGCCGTCAACGGCGTCTGGGTCTGCCGCGGCGGCGGCGTCGGCGACGACCGCAGCAAGGTGGACCTGCGCCCGCGCGACGTCACGATCACCGCCGACCTCGGAGCCGGCTCCCACTCCGCGACCGTGTGGACGACCGACCTCACGGCCGACTACGTCCACGAGAACTCGGCGTACTCCACGTGACCGGGAGCCTGACGGAGGGCACAGTGAGCAGGAAACAGGCGCAGGCCAAGGCGGAGACGCTGATCGAGGCGCTGCCCTGGCTGTCCCGGTTCGACGGCGCCACCGTCGTGATCAAGTACGGCGGCAACGCGATGACCGACGAGGCGCTGCGTGCGTCGTTCGCCGACGACATCGTGTTCCTCAAGTACGCCGGGCTCTGCCCGGTCGTGGTGCACGGCGGCGGGCCGCAGATCAGCGCCCAGCTCGACCGGCTCGGCATCGAGTCGACGTTCACCGCCGGCCTACGGGTCACCACCCCGGAGGCCATGGACGTGGTCCGCATGGTGCTCACCGGCCAGGTCAACCGCGAGATCGTCGGGCTCGTCAACACGCACGGGCCGCTCGCCGTCGGCATGTCCGGCGAGGACGCGCGGCTGTTCACCGCCGAGCGCAAGCCGGCCATCGTGGACGGCGAGGCGGTCGACATCGGCCAGGTCGGCGAGATCGTCGAGGTCGACACCGGCGCCGTACGGAGCCTCATCAGAGACGGCCGCATCCCGGTGATCTCCAGCATCGCCTGCGGCGCGGACGGTGAGGTCTACAACGTCAACGCGGACACCGCCGCCGCCGCGCTGGCCGTGGCGCTGGGCGCGGAGAAGCTCGTCGTCCTCACCGACGTGGAGGGCCTGTACGCGGACTGGCCCGACTCCGACGAGGTCATCGGCCGGCTCGACACGGCGGAGCTGGAGAAGCTGCTGCCGGAGCTGTCGTCCGGCATGGTCCCCAAGATGGAGGCCTGCCTGCGGGCCGTGGACGGAGGTGTGTCACGCGCCCACGTTCTCGACGGCCGGGTGCCGCACGCGCTGCTGCTCGAAGTCTTCACCGACGAAGGCGTTGGAACCATGGTGATCCCGAGGGAGAGGTCATGACCGGTCCGAAGACCCAGGCTCTGCGCGAGCGCTTCGACGCCGCCCTGATGCCCAACTACGGCACCCCTCCGGTGGCGTTCGCGAGCGGCCGGGGCTGCCGCGTCACCGACCTGGACGGCGCGGAGTACCTCGACCTCATCGCCGGCATCGCGGTGTCCTCGCTGGGACACGCGCACCCCGCCCTGATCGAGGCGGTGAGCGCCCAGGCGACGCGGTTCGCGCACTCCAGCAACCTGTTCCTGCACGAGCCGGAGGTGGAGCTCGCGGAGAAGCTGCTCACCCTGCTTGGAAGGCAGAGCACGGATGCCCGAGTATTTTTTTCCAACTCCGGTACGGAGGCCAACGAGGCCGCGCTCAAGCTGGTCAAGCGCGCCAACGGCGAGGGCCGTTCGTACCTTGTGGCCACCGAGGACGGTTTCCACGGCCGCACCATGGGCGCGCTCGCGCTGACCGGCAAGGCGAGCATCCGCGAGCCGTTCGGCCCGTTCGGGATGGATGTGCGCTTCGTCCCGTACGGCGACGCGGAGGCCATGCGGGAGGCCGTCGGCCCCGAGTGCATCGCCGTCTTCGTGGAGCCGGCCCAGGGCGAGGCCGGCGTGGTGCCGCCGCCGGCCGGCTACCTCCGCGCGGTCCGCGAGGCCTGCGACGCCACCGGAACGCTCCTGGTCCTGGACGAGATCCAGAGCGGCATCGGCCGTACCGGCGTGTGGTTCGCCCACCAGGCCGAGGGCGTCGTCCCCGACGTGCTCACGCTCGCCAAGGGGCTCGGCGGCGGCCTGCCCATCGGCGCCTGCGTCGGCATCGGCGCGATGGGTACGGCGTTCGCCAAGGGCGATCACGGCAGCACGTTCGGCGGCAACCCGATCGCCGTGGCGGCCGCGCTCGCCGTGCTCACCACGATCGAGCGCGACGACCTCATGACCAACGCCGTCAAGGCAGGTCAGGTACTCTCCGAAGGGATCGCCGAGCTCGATCACCCGCTGCTGACGGGGGTGCGCGGGCGCGGCCTGTGGCTGGCCGCGGTGCTCGCCGAGGCGGCGGCGCCGCAGGTGCAGGCGGCGGCGCAGGAGGCGGGCTTCCTGGTCAACGCCGTGCAGCCGGACGCGATCCGGATCGCCCCGCCGCTGATCCTCACGCTGGAGGAGGCCCGTTCCTTCGTGACCGCACTGCCCGGCATTCTCGACGCCGCGAGGGAGGGGAAGTGACCCGTCACTTCCTGCGCGACGACGACCTCTCCCCGGCGGAGCAGGCCGAGGTGCTGGAGCTGGCGGCGGAGATGAAACGGGACCGGCTGGCGTTCCGCCCGCTGGAGGGCCCACGTGCGGTGGCGGTGCTCTTCGACAAGCACTCCACCCGCACCCGGGTGTCGTTCGCGGTCGGCATCGCCGAGCTCGGCGGGTACCCGCTGATCATCGACGCCCAGTCCAGCCAGCTCGGCCGCGGCGAGCCCATCGCGGACACCGCGCGCGTGCTGGAGCGGCAGGTCGCGGCGATCGTGTGGCGCACGTACGGGCAGGACCGCATCACGGAGATGGCCGAGGCCTCCTCGGCGCCCGTGGTCAACGCCCTGACCGACCTCTATCACCCCTGTCAGGTCCTCGCCGACCTGCAGACCGTCAAGGAGCGGAAGGGCGGCCTGGCCGGCCTCACCCTCACCTACTTCGGCGACGGCGCCAACAACATGGCGCACTCCTACCTGCTGGGCGGCGCCACGGCGGGCATGCACGTACGGATCGCCGCGCCGGCCCGGCACCGGCCCGACGACGCCATCCTTACCCGCGCCTCCCGGATCGCGGCCACGACCGGCGGGTCCGTCAGCGTATTCGGCGACCCGCTCAAGGCGGCCGGCGCCGCCGACGTGCTCGCCACCGACGTGTGGGCGTCGATGGGCCAGGAGGGCGAGGCCGCCGAGCGGATCGCGCGGTTGCGTCCGTACACGGTGGACGGCAAGGTGCTCGACGTGGCGGAGGACGACGCGATCGTGCTGCACTGTCTCCCTGCGCACCGCAGCGAGGAGATCGCCGCCGACGTCATCGACGGCCCGCACAGCGCCGTCTGGGACGAGGCGGAGAACCGCCTGCACGCGCAGAAGGCCCTGCTCACGTACCTGCTGGAGCGAACTTGACGGACTCGGCCCCGGCCACCAAGGCGGCGCGGCACGCCCGCATCGGTGAGCTGCTCACCCGCAAGCAGGTCCGCTCCCAAGGGGAGCTGGCCAAGCTGCTCGCCGCCGCCGGTGTCCAGGTCACCCAGGCCACGCTCTCCCGCGACCTGGACGAGCTGGGCGCGGTGAAGCTGCGCGCCGCGGACGGCAGCCTGGTCTACGCGCTGCCCGGCGAGGGCGGCGAGCGCATCCCGCGGGCGCGCCCGGCCGGCATCGACTACGAGGTGCCCAGCGCGCGGCTCAGCCGGGTCGCGCAGGAGGTGCTCGTCTCCGCCGACGCCTCCGCCAACCTCGTGGTGCTCCGTACGCCCCCGGGCTGCGCCAACTTCCTCGCCTCGGCCATCGACCACGCCGAGTGGCCGAGCATCCTCGGCACGGTCGCGGGCGACGACACCGTGGTGCTCGTGACGCGCGACCCCGAGGGCGGCAGGGACGTGGCCGCGTCGCTGCTCAGACTCACGGAGCGGCGGGGCTGAACCGGTGCTCTAGGCTTCCGGGACTACCGAAGCGATTGCGCGGAGAACGGGCGTCGCCGAGATGGACCATCTCGGAGGCGCCCGTACGGTGTGCGGAACAAGGAAGGCGAGAACGTGGCGGACGAGGGGCGCGGCGACAACACGGGCAGGGCGCCGATGCGGCTCTGGGGCGGGCGCTTCGAGGGGGGACCGGCGGACGCGCTGGCACGGCTCTCGGTGAGCGTGCAGTTCGACTGGCGGCTGGCGCCGTACGACCTCATGGCCTCGCGCGCGCACGCCCGCGTCCTGCACAAGGCCGGGCTGCTCAGCGCGGACGAGCTGGGGCAGATGCTGTCCGCGCTGGACGACCTGGAGCAGTCCTGCAAGGCCGGCGACTTCCGGCCGGCCGTCGCCGACGAGGACGTGCACACCGCGCTGGAGCGCGGCCTGCTGGAGCGGCTCGGCACGCTCGGCGGCAAGCTCCGCGCCGGCCGCAGCCGCAACGACCAGATCGCCACCGACCTGCGGCTCTACCTGCGCGACCACGTACGGCTGATCGTCTCCCGGGTGGCCGAGCTGCAGACCGCGCTGATGGCGCAGGCCGAGGCGAACGTGACCACGGTGGCGCCCGGCTTCACCCACCTGCAGCACGCGCAGCCGATCATCTTCGGGCACCAGCTGCTCGCCCACGTACACGCGTTCGCCCGCGACGTCGACCGGCTGCGCGACTGGGACAAGCGCGCCGCCGTCTCCCCGCTCGGGTCCGGCGCGCTGGCCGGCTCCTCGCTGCCGCTCGACCCGGAGGCCGTCGCCACCGAGCTCGGCTTCGACTCCGCCGCGCCCAACTCCATGGACGCCGTCGCCGACCGCGACTTCGCCGCGGAGTTCCTGTTCGACGCCGCGCTGCTCGGGGTGCACCTGTCCCGGCTGGGCGAGGAGGTCGTGCTCTGGGCCTCGCAGGAGTTCCGCTGGATCGAGATCGACGACACGTACGCGACCGGCTCGTCGATCATGCCGCAGAAGAAGAACCCGGACGTGGCGGAGCTGGCGCGGGGCAAGTCCGGCCGGCTCATCGGGGACCTCATGAGCCTGCTCACCACGCTCAAGGGCCTGCCGCTCACCTACAACCGGGACCTGCAGGAGGACAAGGAGCCGGTGTTCGACGCGGTCGACACGCTGCTTCTCGTACTGCCCGCGGTGGCCGGCATGATCGCCACGCTGCGGGTCAACGCCTCGCGGATGGCCGCGGTCGCGACCGATGGGTTCGCGCTGGCCACCGACCTCGCGGAACTGCTGGTCCGCAAGGGTGTCGCGTTCCGTGACGCGCACGAGATCGTCGGGCAGCTGGTGGTGTTCTGCCAGGTCAACGACAAGGACTTGGGGGACCTGAGCGACGCCGAGCTGGCCACCGTGTCCGAGCACCTCACTCCTGACGTGCGCGGGGTGCTGGACGTGGAGGGCGCGCTCGCCGCGCGCCGCGCGTACGGCGGCACCGCGCCGGAGCGGGTCCGCGAGCAACTCGGCGCGTTGCGTACGAAGGTCGATGAGCAGGCCGGCTGGGCCGCTGGTGCCTGAGGTGGTCGGCAGATCCTTCTTCGACCGCCCGGCGGAGGTGGTCGCGCCCGAGCTGCTCGGTTGCGTGTTCACGCACGTGTCGGCCGAGGGGCCGGTCGGAGTCCGGCTTACCGAGGTGGAGGCGTACGAGGGGGAGCGCGACCCCGCGTCGCACGCGTTCCGGGGCCGTACGGCGCGCAACGCGGTCATGTTCGGCCCGCCGGGCTATGCGTACGTCTACTTCACGTACGGCATGCACTTCTGCGTCAACCTCGTCTGCCTGGGGGAGGGCACCGCCTCTGCTGTGCTGCTCCGGGCGGGCGAGGTGGTCGAGGGTGTGGACCTGGCCCGGGCACGCTCCAGGCCCGGCGCCCCCGTCCGCGACCTGGCCCGCGGCCCGGCCCGGCTCACCAAGGCCCTGGGCATCGGCCGCGACCTCAACGGAGCCGACGTTTGCGGCGTGGCGGGGCCGTTGCGGCTGTACGCTCCCGAACCGGGTGGCTCCGCGACGGTCGAGGTCGGCCCGCGTACCGGCGTGGCCGCGGCGCCCGACGTGCCGTGGCGGTTCGCGCTGGCCGGTGAGCCCACCGTGTCCCCGTACCGGCGGCACGCCCCCCGCAACCGGAGGTGACCATGCAGGCCGTGCCTGCCTTGGCCGCGCCGACGCCGTCCCGCTGGCCGGGCCGGATCGCGTTCATGCTGCTCGGCGGCTTCCTCGCGGCGGCCATCCTGGTCGTGTCCGGCCAGCCGCGGCACACCCCAACGGTCCGCTACGACGACGTCACCCATCAGATGGGTGTGGTGACCGAGCACACGTGGCTCGGCGACGACGAGTACCTGCTGTATGTGGGCCAGGACCCTGGCATGTCGTACGGGCACTTCGTCGCCTCTTCACCGGCGGTCGTTAAGCGTTCGGTCCTCTCCCGGGCGGCCCGATACCGTGTAGTGGACGCTGAGTCCGTTCGTGCGGGCTCCTGCGCGTTTCGCATCACACCGGATCGAACGCTGAGAGAGACGACGTGACCGACATCCTCGACGACCTGGAATGGCGCGGGCTCATCGCCCACTCCACCGACCTCGACGCACTGCGCAAGGCGATCGCGGACGGACAGGTCACCGTCTATTGCGGCTTCGACCCCACGGCGGCGAGTCTGCACGCGGGCAACCTCGTGCAGATCCTCACGCTTCGCCGGCTGCAGCAGGCCGGGCTGCGCCCGATCGGCCTGGTCGGCGGCGCCACCGGGCTCATCGGCGACCCCAAGCCCACGGCCGAGCGCGCGCTCAACGACCGCGACGTCGTCGCCGGCTGGGTGGAGCGGATCCGCGCGCAGATCGAGCCGTTCCTCACCTTCGACAGCGGCGCGCCCAACGACGCGGTCATGGTCAACAACCTGGACTGGACCGCGCCGATGTCCGCCATCGACCTGCTGCGCGACATCGGCAAGCACTTCCGGGTGAACAGGATGATCGCCAAGGACGCGGTGAGCCGCCGGCTCAACTCCGACCAGGGCATCAGCTACACCGAGTTCAGCTACCAGGTGCTGCAGGGGATGGACTTCCTCGAGCTGTACCGGCGGTACGGCTGCACCATGCAGACCGGCGGCAGCGACCAGTGGGGCAACCTCACCGCCGGGGTGGATCTGATCCACCGGGCCGAGGGCGCCTCGGTGCACGCGCTCGCCACCTCCCTGGTCACCAAGGCCGACGGCACCAAGTTCGGCAAGACCGAGGGCGGGGCGACGTGGCTCGATCCCGAGCTGACGAGTCCGTACGCGTTCTACCAGTTCTGGTTCAACGCCGACGACCGCGACATCGTGGGGTTCCTCAAGCTCTTCAGCTTCCGTTCCCGGGAGGAGATCGAGGAGCTGGCGCGGCTCACCGCCGAGCGGCCCGCCGCCCGAGCGGCGCAGCGCGCCCTCGCGGAGGAGCTGACCACGCTGGTGCACGGCGCGGACGAGTGCGAGAAAGTGATCGCCGCGAGCAAGGCGCTGTTCGGGCAGGGTGATCTCGCCTCGCTGGACGAGCCCACGCTGGGCGCGGCGCTCGCCGAGGTGCCGTCCACGCGGGTGACCGCGGGGGCGGGGGAGGCACTGCCGTCGCTGGTCGACCTGTTCACCGCCGCGGAGCTCACGCCGAGCAAGTCCGCGGCCCGGCGGACGGTCAACGAGGGCGGGGCGTACCTGAATAACGCCAAGGTCACCGACCCCGACGCGGTGCCGGGGGAGGCCGACCTGCTGCACGGGCGGTACCTGGTGCTGCGGCGGGGCAAGCGGACCGCCGGGGGCGTCGAGGTCCTGCGGGGCTGAGCGCGGACAGGGCCGTACCGGGAACATCCGGTACGGCCCTGGTCGTTTCAATCCGTACGACCCCGGGTACGCCGACGGGACGCCGATTTGACGTGACCGCAGGGGTTCTCTAATGTTCTTCCTGCGCCGCGGGACGGCGGGAGGCCCCCGGCCCCCGGCACCGCACCGCATCAGGCGCATCCACCTCGTCGAATCCGGCCGCTGAGCATCGTCTGCTCGGATGTCGGTTGAGGGCCCTGTCCGGATCCGGTCGGCCGTTTGGCCGACAGGCGTCGAACGGGTAAAATTCGAAAGTTGCCCCGGAAGCGGGTCTGATAATCCTCGCCAGATTCAGATCGTGGATGGTGGGCGTGCGTTTCTTGAGAACTCAACAGCGTGTGTAGAGCTAGTGTGATGATGCCTCTGTCCACTGGATGGTCCGGGCTCCTTTTCGGGGTTTGGGTTTCTGGTGGCAGTTATTCCTTTGTGAATGCCCTGACTTGTTGGTTGGGGGTTTGCTGGGGTTTCTCTTTGTCGACATGCTCTGGCTTCTGTCGGCTGATGGGGGTTGGGGTTTGTTATATGCATTCGATGGAGAGTTTGATCCTGGCTCAGGACGAACGCTGGCGGCGTGCTTAACACATGCAAGTCGAGCGGTAAGGCCCTTTGGGGTACACGAGCGGCGAACGGGTGAGTAACAC
>WHSL01000089.1 GCA_009380095.1 Streptosporangiales bacterium
CCCCCTCCCCGTCCACCTCCGCCGCTTCCCACCCGCCCACCTCCGCCGCTTCCTACCCGTCCGCCCCCGCTGCTTCCTACCCGTCCACCCCTCTCCCGGCCACCTCCGCGCCCGACCCCTCCACCCCTCTCCCAGCCACCCCCGCGCCCCCGCCGGCTCACCCCCCATCCGCCCCCGCGGACCCCCAGCCCAGACATGTGGCACCCCCGCGCGGAGCGGAGGGCTCAGGGGACGAGCGGCCGCCGCCAACCTCCGCCGACCCAACCGCCGCCAGCACACCCGCCGTTCCGCGCACCGCTGTCCCACCGACCGGCGATCCGGGCGCCGCTGTCCCACCGACCGGCGATCCGGGCGCCGTCGGCCCACCGGTCGGCGATCCGGGCGTCGCTGTCCCACCGACCGGCGATCCGCGCGCCGTCAGGCCACCGACCGGCGAACCGGGCACCCTCCCCCCAACCAGCGGGGCCCCGCGCACCGTCCGCCCACCGGCCGGGGATCCGCGCACCGCCGATCCGCCGGCCGCCGATTCGCCAGACGGCCACCCGCGTATGGCGGATCCGCCCGCGGCGCACTCGCCCTCAGCGGAGCCGTCATCGGCGGGGTCGTCCTCGGGCGGCTCGCCCCCGGTGGGGCCGTCCTCGGCCGGCTCTCGTTCGGCGGGGCCATCTTCGGGCGGCTCTCCGTCGGCCGGGCCGCGGTACTCGGTTGATCCGCCTGAGCGGCGTGAGTCGGGTGGGGTGGCCGAGGGGCAGGAGCGGCGGGATCCGGGGAGCGCCGTCTCGCAGCCGATTCGGGTGGCGTCGATCGTGCCGCCGCCGCCGAAGCGGCCTCCGAAGAGGAAGGGGTAGCCGGCCATGGACCACGGTCTGGTGAAGCGGCTGCGCCAGGAGGTCGGCTCGCGGCTCGCGGAGCAGCGGCGGATGGACGCGGCGGCGGGCGTGCAGCCGATGACCGGCGAGGACGAGCGGCAGTACGCCCGCGCCGTGATCGGCCAGGTCTTGGAGGAGTACGCACGGGCCGAGCTCGTCGCGGGCCGTACGCCGCCGAACGCCGAGGAGGAGGAACAGCTCGCCGCCGGCGTGCACGCGGCCCTGTTCGGCGTGGGCCGGCTGCAGCCGCTGCTGGACGACCCCGAGATCGAGAACATCGACGTCAACGGCTGCGACCAGGTCTTCATCTCCTACGCCGACGGCCGCGAGCTCGAGGGCGACCCGGTGGCCGAGAGCGACGAGGAGCTGATCGAACTCATCCAGATACTCGCCGCGTACTCCGGCCTGTCCAGCCGCCCGTTCGACACCGCGAACCCGCAACTCGACCTGCGGCTGCCGGACGGGTCACGGATGTCCGCGGTGATGGACGTGACGCTGCGTCCCGCGGTGTCGATCCGGCGCGCGCGGCTCGGCAAGGTGTTCCTCGCGGACCTCGTCGGGAACGGCACGCTCAGCCCCGACGTGGCACGGTTCCTGTCCGCGGCGGTATCCGCGCGGAAGAACGTGATGATCGCCGGGGCCACCAACGCCGGCAAGACGACGCTGCTCCGCGCGCTGGCCAACGAGATCCCGTCCACCGAGCGCCTGATCACCGTGGAGCGTGCGCTGGAGCTCGGCCTGGACTCCTTCCCCGACCTGCATCCGAACGTGGTGGCGTTCGAGGAGCGGCTGCCCAACTCCGAGGGCGAGGGCGCGATCTCCATGGCGGAGCTGGTCCGCCGGTCGCTGCGGATGAACCCCAGCCGGGTGATCGTCGGCGAGGTGCTGGGCGACGAGATCGTCACGATGCTGAACGCGATGACGCAGGGTAACGACGGGTCGCTGTCCACCATCCACGCGAACTCCTCGCTGGAGGTCTTCAACCGCATCGCGACGTACGCGATCCAGGCCAACGAGCGGCTGCCCGTCGAGGCCACGCACATGCTTATCGCCGGGGCCATCGACTTCGTCGTCTTCATCACCAAGCGCAACGACTACGCGCACGGCGGGCGGCTGCGCCGGTTCATCAGCAGCGTGCGCGAGGTCTCCGGGGTGGACGGCCGGGTGCTGTCCAGCGAGGTGTTCGCCCCCGGGCCGGACAGTGCCGCCGTACCGCACGCGCCGATCTCCTGCATCGAAGAGCTCGCCGAGCACGGCTACCGCCCGGAGAGCTGGTGACCACGATGCGAAGCCCTGACGAACAGGTCTCCATCCCCCCGGTCACGCCCCTCCCGCCGTTCCTACGGGCGGATGCGGCCGAGGAAGCGGCCCGGGGAATCGGCTGGGGAAGGACACACTCCCCGCAGGGGCAGATCCGCTCCCCAGCAGGCTCCCCAGCAGGCTCCCCGGTCCGCTGCTCGGCAGGCTCCCCGGTCGGGTCCCCAGCTGACGCGCGGGTCGGCTGCCCGGCTGACGCCCCAAGGCTCGCGCCGTGTGGACGGGCGGCGAGGCCGCGAGGCGGATGGCGGGCACGGGAACGGGCATCGTGCGGCGCTGGAGGCGGTGAGTCGGCGTGGATGTGATGATGCCGCTGGCGATCCTGGCCGGTGCGGTGGCCGGTGCGGGGGTCTTATTGCTCGTGGTGGCGTTGCGCGGGGTGGAGCGGCGGCGGCCGGTGCCGCGGCGGCGGGAGCCGGGGGCGCTGGGGCGGTTGCTGGCGCGGAGGGGCGCGACGGCGGTGCTCGCGTTCGCGATCACGCTGATCGTGACGCGCTGGCCCGTGGCCGCCGCCGGGGTCGCCGCGCTGGTGGTCGGCTGGCGTGGGCTGGCCGGGGGTGCGGCCGAGGAGCGGCTGGCCATGGCCCGTCTGGAAGGGCTGGCCGCGTGGACCGAGTCGCTGCGCGACACGATCGCCGGCGCGGCCGGCCTGGAGCAGGCGATCCCCGCCTCGCTGCGCGCCGCAGCCCCCTCGCTGCAGGTCCCGCTGCGCACGCTGATCGACCGCCTGCACACCCGGGTCCCGCTGCCGGACGCGCTCCGCGGCTTCGCCGACGACCTCGACGACCCGAGCGCCGACCTCGTCGTCGCCGCGCTGATCCTCAACGCGCGGCTGCGCGGCCCGGGCCTGCGGGACGTGCTCGGCGCACTCTCCTCCTCGGTCCGCGAGGAGCTGGACATGCGGCGCCGGGTCGAGGCCGGCCGCCGGTCCACCCGGCGCAGCGTGCAGATCGTGGTCGGGGTGTCGGTCGGCGCGGCCGGGCTGCTCACGCTGTTCAACCGCTCGTACGTGGCCGAGTACGACGGCTTCTTCGGCCAACTCGTGCTCTCCGTCGTCGTCGGCCTGTTCGCGGCGGGCTTCCTGTGGCTGCGCAAGCTCGCCCGCTTCGAAGGCCCGCTCCGCTTCCTCATCCGCGCCGAGGACCCGGTCCCCGTCGGCCGCCCCCCGGCCACCGTCGCGAGGGGGAACGGCTCATGACCGAGGCGCTGCTGGCGGGAGCCGTGATCGGGCTGGGGCTGTTCGCGCTGATGCAGGCCCTGTATCCGTCACGGCCGGGGCTGACACGGGAGCTGGCCGCGTACGATGCCGGCCGCGGCGGCGCGTCGCGGCGGGAGAGCGCGGCGCGGGAGGAGGTCGGGCGGCTGCGCAAGGCGCTCGGCGAACGGATGGCCGCGTTCTACGCCGCGCGCGGCTGGCGGCTCACCTCCACGCGGGCGGACCTGGCTCTGCTCGGCCGCTCGTTCGGCGCCTTCCTCGCCACCAAGGTGCTGCTCGCCGCGGGCGCGCTGGTGGTGGCGCCGCTGCTGGTGGCCTGGGTACTGATCCTGCAGATCGGCATCCCGCTGGTGCTTCCGCTGTGGGCGGCGCTGCTGCTCGCGATGATCTTCTTCTTCCTGCCGGACCTGCAGCTCAAGCAGGACGCGGCCGCCCGCCGTCGGGACTTCCGGCACGCGGTCGGCGCGTTCCTCGACCTCGTCGCGATGAACCTGGCCGGTGGGCGCGGCGTACCCGAGGCGCTGATGGCCGCGGCCGCGGTCGGCGACGGGTGGGCGCTCTGGCACATCCGCGACACGCTCGCCGAGGCGCGCATCACGGGCCGTACGCCCTGGGAGGCGCTCGGCGGGCTCGGTGAGGAGCTGGGCATCGTCGAGCTGCGCGACCTCTCCGCGGCGCTGGCCCTGGTGGCCGACGACGGCGCGAAGGTCCGCAAGTCGCTGAGCGCACGGGCGGCGAGCCTGCGGCGCAGGGAGCTGTCGGAGGCCGAGGGCAAGGCGGGCGAACGGTCCCAGTCGATGCTGGTGGCGCAGTTGCTGCTGGTCGCCGGCTTCCTGGTGTTCCTGACCTATCCCGCGCTGATGCGGGTGATGAACGCATGACACCGAACAGAAGAAGGAGCGGACATGCTGCTGCGCACCCATCCGGCGGTGCACTACCTGGTGGCGCTGGCGCGTACCCGGGTGGCGGCCGCGCGGCGCGCCGAGGGCGGTGCGTCGGCCATCGAGTGGGCGATCATCACGGGCATCCTCGCGCTGCTGGCGATCACCATCGGCGGGCTCATCTGGACCAAGGTCAAGAGCTCCGCGGACAACGTGAACACCGACTTCGAGCCGCCGGGCTGACCCGCCGCGGCGAGGGCCGCCGGCCGCGTCGCCGGGGCGGCGGGCGTACGGAGCGGGGGGTCTCCTCGATCGAGCTCGCCCTGCTCACCCCCGTGTTGTTGCTGCTCGTCGTGCTCACGCTGCAGTTCGCCATGGCGTTCCACGCGCGGCACGTGGCGCTCGCCGCGGCCCGCGAGGGGGCCAGGGTCGCCCGCAACGAGGACTCGCCGAACTGGGACGCGCGGGCCCGCGAGCGCGCGCTGGCGTACGTACGGCACATCGGCCCGCGGCTGCTCGAGTCCCCCTCGGCCTCGGCGGCGCAGGTCGGCATCGACGAGCGGGAGGTCGTGGTGCGGGGGATCGCGGTCCGCGTCGTCCCGTTCCTCGACTTCGAGGTCGTGGCCCGTTCTCGGGGGCCGCAGGAGTGCTTCCGGCCGGACGTCGGAGGTGGTGTGGCATGCGGCTGAGCGTTCGCGGCGGCGCCGCCGACCGGGGGATGTCCGCCGTCGAGGTGGCCATCCTGGCCCCGGTCATCGTGCTGTTCCTGCTGTTTCTGGTGGGTCTCGGACGGCTCGTAGAGGCGCGCGGCCAGGTGGATGCGGCGGCGCGGGACGCGGCGCGTGCGGCCACCGTGCAGCGCGACGCGGGATCGGCGCTGCAGGCGGCGGAGCGGGTCGCGGCCACGGACCTGTCGGTGCCGCGCGGCGACGGCGACCGCGGCTGGTGCGACGGGCAGCCGAGCGTGTCCATGACCGGCGACTACGCGCCCGGCGGGGTGATCTCCGTAGAGGTGAGCTGCTCGGTACGGCTGGACGGCCTCGGCTGGATCGGCTTCGACCCGCGCCGCACGATCTCCGCCGAGGCCTCGGCGTCGCTGGACACCTTCCGGCGGGTGGGGTGAGGGCGATGCGAGGCTCCGACCGCGGAACGATGGCCATGTTCATGGTGATCTTCGCCTTCTTCGTACTGGTCCTCGGCGGGCTGGTGCTGGACGGCGGGATGGCCATCCAGGCCCGGCAGCGCGCCACCGACGTGGCCGAGCAGGCGGCCCGCGCGGCCGCCAACGACATCGACGTGGCCCACCTGCGCGCCACCGGCGCCGTACGGATCAACGACACCGCCTGCGGACGGGCCGCCGCGTTCGTCGCCCAGGACGGCGTGACGACGCTCCGGGACTGCGCGGTCTCCGCGGGGTCGGACGCGGTCGAGGTCGAGGTCGGGCTGACCGTGGAGCCCCAGCTGCTGAGCGTGATCCCGGGGCTGAGCTTCCACATGTCGGGCAGTGCGCTGGCCCGGCCGGAGACGGGGGTGGTGGTGCCGTGAGTACCCCCAGGCGCGGACGGCGCAGGCGGCGCCGCACGTTGGGCGACGTCGTCGCCGGGCTGCTGGCGACCGCGCTGCTGCTGTTGCTGGTCGCGGGCGTGCCGTTCGCGCTGGTGCAGTTCTTCGGCTCGCCGATCCCCAGCGAGGTGCCCAGCCTGCGGACGCTCACGCAGCCGGTGGGGCCGGAGACGCTGATCACGCTGCTGTCGGTGCTGGTGTGGCTGGCCTGGATGCAGCTCGTCGTGTGCATCGTGGTGGAGTTGTGGGCGGGGCTGCGCGGTGTCGGCGTGCCGGCGCGGGTGCCGCTCTCCGGTGGGCCGCAGGCGCTCGCGCACCGGCTCGTCGCGGCGGCGTTGCTGCTGGTGACGGCGGGTGTGGTGATCGCCCCGTCGTTGACGCCGCGGCAGCAGGACTCCTCGCACCCGGCCGTGCCGCGGCAGCCGGCGACCGCCACGCCTTCGCCTTCCGTGACGCCGACACCGGTGCCGACGCCCGGGATGCCGGGTGGGCCGGGCGGGCCGGGTGGGGGCGCGCCGGAGCAGGGGCCGGGGCCGCGGCTGATGGAGAAGGAGAAGGTCAAGAAGGTCTACACGGTACGGCCGCCGCACGGGCGGCATCACGAGAGCCTGTGGGAGATCGCGGAGAAGTGCCTGGGTGACGGCCGCCGGTACAAGGACATCTTCGAGCTCAACAAGGGCCGCGAGCAGCCGGATGGTGCGCGGCTCACCATCGCCAGCCTGATCCGCCCAGGCTGGGTCCTGGACATGCCGGCCGACGCGGTTGGTACGGACATCGTCGCCGACGAGACGGGCCGGACGGCTCCGGACGACCCGCCGGACGCCGACGAGCCCGGCGAGACCCCCATGGCTCCCGGCGATACCGGCGGCGGCGCCTCCAGCGGATCCGGCGGCTCCGCCGGGTCCGGGGGGTCCGGCCCGGGCGCCGACCAGGCCGGCGGGTCCGGGGGGTCCAGCGGGTCCGGCCCGGGCGCCGACCAGCCCGGCGGGTTCGGCGGGTCCGGGGAATCCGGCCCGGGCGCCGACCAGGGCGGCGCCGGCACCAGCGGCGGCAGCAGCGGTTCCACCGGTGGCACCGGCTCGGGCGGACCGGGTGCCTCCGGCGACGGCGGCGCCGATGACGCCCTCGGCGGCCTGGGTGAGTCGGCCGGCTCCGGCGGCTCGGGCGGCCCGGGCGGACCGGGCGGACCGGGCGGTTCCGAGGGCCCGGGCGGGCCGGGTGGTTCCGAGGGCTCGGGCGCGTCGGATGAGGCTGGTGGTCTGGCGGGGGTCCTCGAGGGCGACGGTGGTTCGGTGGCCGGACCGCCTGGGCCGGCCGGCGGCGGGCACGACGGCGGTCCTGGCGGCCACGGGAGCGGGCCCGGTGGTCCCGGTGGTCCCGGTGGTCCCGGTGGTCCCGGGGGGCCTGGCGGGGGAGGCTCCGATAGTCCGGGCGGCGGTGGTTCCGGCGGGCCGGGCGGTGGTGGCTCGGGCGGTCCCGGTCCGGGCGGTGGTGGCTCAGGGGGACCGGCCGGCGGCGGCCCGGGTGGGGGTGGTCCGGGTGGGCCGGGGGGTGGGCTTGAGCAGGTCGAGGAGGCTCCGGTGGCGCGGGAGTTGGCGGCGGCTTCGCTGTTGGCGGCGTCCGTGTTGACCGCGCTCGGGCGGCGGCGCCGGTTGCAGTTGTGGCGTCGGGCGTTCGGGCGGCGGCCGCCGCAGCCCGAGGCGGCCGCGGCCCGTACCGAGGTCGATCTGCGGATGGTCGCCGACCATGACGCTGCCCGGCTGCTCGACCTCGGGCTGCGGCAGCTCTCCCAGGCGCTGGCCGCCGAGGAGCGGCCGCTACCCACCGTGTACGCGGCGCACCTGGCTGCGGAGGGCCTGCACCTCTGGATCGCGGTGCCGGACCGGAACCCGCCCGCGCCATGGCAGGCACTCGACGACGGGCAGGTGTGGCGGCTGCCCACCGACGCCGGCGCCACGCTCCGCGAGGAGGCGCTGTCCGGGGTGCTGGCCCCGTATCCGGGGCTCGTCACCATCGGCACCAACGCGGCGGGCGTGATCCTCGTGGACCTGGAGGTGGCGCACGGGCCGATCCGGCTGCGCGGCCCGGCGGAGCTCTGCCGCGCCGTGCTCGCCGGGATCGCGGTCGAGCTCGCCACCAACGGCTGGTCCGACCACATGCGGATCACCCTCGTCGGGTTCGGCGCGGAGCTGGCCGCGCTCGCCCCGGACCGGATCCGGGTGGTGGACACGCTCGGCGAGGCGCTGCCCGAGCTGGAGGCGCGCGCCGACGAGGTACGGCACGCGCTCGGCGCGCTCGGTGTGGACTCCGTGCTGACCGGGCGGGCCCGCGGCCAGTACGGCGAGGCCTGGATGCCGCACTACCTGA
Organism: Streptosporangiales bacterium; assembly: GCA_009380095.1. GTDB lineage: Bacteria > Actinomycetota > Actinomycetes > Streptosporangiales > Streptosporangiaceae > WHSL01. Next base: position 8,214 of record WHSL01000089.1, read on the forward strand.
TCATGGCCACCCCGCCGGAGGGCGAGGACGCGCGGCGGCTCGCCGACCTCGCCGCGACCGCGCACCGGATGGCCGCCGGATACCTGATCGCCGGGGACGACGTGGACGGCGCCACATGGACGTTCGAGGTCGCCCCGGGCGGGCGGCTGAACACCGGGGTGCTGGGCCTGGAGGTCGACGCGCAGCTCGTACCGCCGCGGATGTTCGACCACGTGGTGGCACTGTTCCGGAGCGCGGACCGGGAGGCGGTGCCGGTCGAGGAGGACACCGAGGACGAGCCCGCCGGCACTGCGCCGGCCGACCCCGACCCCGACCCCGACCCCGACCCCGACCCCGACCCCGGCTCCGGCACCGCGCTGGAGGTCCGGCTGCTCGGCCCGCCGGAGGTGGCGGGTACCGGCGAGCTGTCCGCGGAGCGGCGTGCGCTCCTCACCGAGCTGGTGGTGTTCCTCGCGGTGCACCCCGAGGGCGTGCACCCCACCGTGCTCACCGGCATCGGCTGGCCGCGCGGCGTCCAGGCCGAGGTACGGGACGCCGCGCTCGCCCGCCTCGCCGAATGGCTCGGCCGGGACTCGCGCGGCTGGCCGAACCTCACCGAGGACCCGTCCGGACGGCTCCGGCTCGGCCCCGAGGTCCGGGTGGACTGGCTGGTGGCGCGCTGGCTGCTGCGCCGGGCCCGGGCGCGCCGGGCGGACGCGGCGGAGGAGATGGAGCTGCTCGCGCGGGCCGTCGGGATGATCCGCGGGCCGCTGCTGGACGGGCGGCCAACCGGCCGGTACGCCTGGCTCGCCGCCGACGACCTGGAGTACGAGGTCACCACGGCGCTCGCGGACGCCGCGTGCCGCCTCGCCGACCTGCGGCTGGGCGCCGGCGACGCGGACGGTGCGGTGGCCGCGGCGCGTACCGGGCTGCAGCTGGCCGGGTACGACGCGGAGCTGTGGCGGGCGCTGCTGCGGGCCACGCATGCCGGCGGGGAGGAGCCCGCGGTGCGCGCGGTGGTGGAGGAGCTGTACGTGTGGATCGACCGCGACCCCGTGCTCCACGCGCCCCCGCCGCAGACCCAGGCCCTGATCGAGGAGCTGCTGCCGACGTGGCGGCTGCCCGAGGCCGGATGAGGGAGGTCTTGCCGATGCCATCCCCGGTGACCCCGCACCACGGCCGGGAGACGCCGCCCCGCGGCCACGGGCTGCAGGTGGCCGCGGTGACGGCGGCGCTCACGATGGCGTTCCCGCTCGTGGCGGCGTGCGGGAGCGGGCAGGACGCTGGAACGTTCCGGCCAGGGGGCGGGTTGGCGGGATCGGCCGCGCCACCGGTCGCGCGGCCGAGCTTCACCGCGCCGACCGGGCTGAAGATCGTGTTCGATCCGGTGCCGTCGGATCCGCGGCAGGCGGCGGTCGCGGCCGCGTTCGAGAACGCGCAGCGGGCGTACTTCGCGGCGCTGCGGTCCGGGAAGCCCGATCCGTCGATGCGCACGTACGTGATCGCCGAGGCGGCCCGCATGTTCGACGAAGGGCTCGCCGACTCCCGCGCCGAGCACGAGACCGTCACCGGCGCGATGCGGCACTTCAACACCCGAGTGATCGTCGGCCGGCGCACCGGCGCCGCCGTCGAGGTCTGCGTGGACCGGACCCAGATGCTGCGCAAGGACACGCGTACGGGGCGTACCTGGCGGTACGCGAAGAACCGGCGCTACTTCCTGATGAGTGCGGGGCTGCGCCGCAACGCCGAGGGCGCGTACCAGATGACCCGCTACTCCACGTGGTTCCCCCCCGACCCGATGAGCAGAAAGTGCAAGCCATGAACCGTCACATATGGGCAGCGCCGGTGGTGACCGTGTTGATGCTCGTCTCCGGGGGGACCGCGGCCATGGCGGCGGAGCCGGATCCGTACGAGAACGGCAACCGCCGCGGCGTCGTGCTCCGCGACTCCAAGATCCAGATCGGCGGCAGCGGTGCCGGCGGCGGGGGCACGGTGGACGTCGACGTGCCCGACTGCTGGTACGAGCCGAAGGTCGCGCCGGAGGACATGGACGCCTGGGTCCGCGAGCACTTCCAGGGTGACATCCGGGACGGCGTGCAGATCCCCGGCCGCGACGAGATCGCGAAGCACCGCGACGACAAGGGCATGTTCTGGATGCCGGCGTTCATGGACACCGCCGCGGGGGTCGCCTGCGCCACCGACCTCAAATGGTGGATCTTCGTACCGGAGGGGGAGACCCCGCCGAACGGCATCACGCCGGAGATGCTCGCCCGCATCGCGCGTGCGTACCTCGAGGTGCCATCGCCGCGGGTCTCGCTGAACCCCGACGCCCGCAGCTACGTCGAGCTCGGCACCTGGGTCTGGGCGGAGGGCGTGCCCGCGGAGCCGCTCACCGTGACCGCGACGCTGCCCGGCGTGGCGAGCGCGACCGTGGTGGCGACGCCCGGCGAGCTGTCCATCCAGCCCGGTACGACGGACGCCACCGTGCACGCCGCGTGCGGGGCGACCGGCAAGCCGTACCCGGGGGCGGGGGCGGCGACGCAGAGGCCGCCGTGCGGGGTCACGTATCACCGCTCCTCGCGCGCGGTGGGCTCGTACCCGATGGAGGTGGCGCTGCGCTGGGACGTCACCTGGAACGGCAGCGGCGGCACCGGCGGTGCGATGACGCCGGTGGTCGCCGGTACCACCCGCGACGTGGTGGTCGACGAGATCCAGACCCGCAACGCCGACTGAGCACGGCCGCGCACTGGCGGGAATCGGACCTCGCACGATGAGGTCCGATTCCCGCCGGTGGACTGTCGTGACCTCGGGCTAGTTTGTGGGGCGTGGCTAACGATGTGCTTGATTTCGATGCGTGTTATCGGGCGATGGCGGCTCGGGACGCGCGGTTCGACGGCCGGTTCTTCACGGGAGTGACGAGTACCGGCATCTACTGCCGGCCGATCTGTCCGGCGCGTACGCCGGCGCGGCGGAACGTGCGGTTCTACGCGCACGCGGCGGCGGCGGAGTCGGCGGGGTTCCGTGCGTGCCGGCGGTGCCGGCCGGAGGCCGGGCCGGGCACGCCGCAGTGGGACTTCCGCGGCGACCTGGTGGGCCGCGCGCTGCGGCTGATCGCGGACGGCGTGGCGGACGAGGGCGGCGTGGTCGCGCTGGCCCGGCGGCTGGCCGTCACGGAGCGGCACCTGCACCGGCTGTTCGTGGCCGAGCTCGGCGTCGGCCCGCAGGCAGTGGCGCGGACCCGGCGGCTGCAGCTCGCGCGGCGGCTGCTGCGCGAGTCGGCGCTGCCGGTCACCGACGTGGCGTTCGCGAGCGGTTTCGGCAGCGTACGGCAGTTCAACGCGGCGTTCCGCGAGGCGTACGGGATGGCGCCGGGCGAGCTGCGCGGCAAGGGCGTGGCCCCGCGTACGGGCGCCCCGCTGGAGCTGCGGCTCGCGTACCGCCCGCCGTACGACGTGTCGGCCATGCTCGGCTTCCTCACCGCGCGGGCGATGCCCGGCCTGGAGGAGGTGGGCGAGGCCCGGTATGCCCGGGTGCTCCGGAGCCGCGCCGGCCCGGCCGTGGTTGAGCTGACGTTCGACCCCCTGCACAGCGCCGTGCACATGCGGCTGACCGGCCCCGACGTACGGGGCACGGCCGCCCTGGTGGCCGCCTGCCGGCGGCTGCTCGACCTCGACGCCGACCCGCAGGCGATCGCGGCGGCGCTGGGCGGCGCCCCCGCGCTGGGCCCGCTGCTGCGGGACCGGCCCGGGCTGCGGCTGCCCGGCACCGTGGACGGGTTCGAGCTCGCGGTCCGTGCGGTGCTCGGCCAGCAGGTCTCGGTGGCGGCCGCCCGGACGCTCGGCGGCCGGCTCGTGGCGCGGCTCGGCGAGCCGCTGTCCACACCTGTGGGCACGCTCACCCACGCCTTCCCCGGCCCCGAGGCGATCGCCGCGGACGAGCTGGACGGGCTCGGGCTGACTGGCGCACGGCGGCGCACGCTGCGGGGCCTCGCCGAGGCCGTCGCGGACGGGCGGGTCCGGCTGGACGGCGCCGCGGAGCCGGCCGAGGTCTCCGCCGCGCTGACCGCGTTGGCCGGGATCGGACCGTGGACGGCGTCGTACGTGGCGCTGCGCGCGCTGCGTGATCCGGACGCGTTCCCGATCGACGACCTCGGGTTGAAGAAGGCGATGGAGCGGCTGGGTGTGGCCCGCGGCGACGTGGAGCGGTGGCGGCCATGGCGCGCCTACGCCGCGCAGCACCTCTGGACGCTTCCCCCGGAGCCGGTGGGCGCCGGGGTTCCCTTGAAGGAGACGGCATGATCCACAGCCTGGTGATGGCGACGCCGGTGGGGTCGCTGGCCCTGCTGGAGCGGGACGGGGCGCTCGTCGGCGCGGGGTTCACCTCTCCGGAGGAGTTGGCCGGGCGGTTGCACGTCTCGCGGGCTCTTGTGGTTATTCGGGGGTGTCCTCCGGTGGGCGTTCTGGGAGGCCGAACTCGCGGCGGAGGCGTGCCCAGAAGCCTTGGCGGAGCCATTCGCGGGCTTGCTGGTAGGGGCGCAGGGAGCGGCCGAGTTCGCGTTCGGCGTGGGTGAGCAGGTCCTTGTCGATGACCGGGGGGAGGCCGGGGCCTGGGAGGAGGTCGACGATGTTGTCGCGGCCGCGTTGGAGGAGCCAGATCTGGGCGATGTGTTCGCCTACCTCCAGCATGCGTCGTTCGTCCGGGGCTCGTGCGGCGCTGGGGGCCGGTGGGCCTGGGGCCTTGGTCTCCGCCGTTACCGGGGTGACCGGGCCGGGGGGTGCGGGGACCGCCGGGGTGGGAGCCGTGGGCGGGCCGGTACGGCCGGCGAAGACCTGGGCGGGGGACGGTATCGACGGGCGCTCGTGATGGGCGGGGTGGGCGTGGTGGCCGGAGTGTGCCGGGCCGGAGCCGTTGGTGGCCGGGGCGGGCTGCGGCTTCGGGGTGTCGGGGCCGGCCGTGGGGGCGGGTACCGCGGCGGCGGGTACCGCGGCGGGGGTCGCCTCCGGGGGGTCCGAGCGGTACGCGAAGTACGGCCGGATGAAGTCGGCGTCCAGACGGTCCACGGTGTCGCATTCCCAGACCAGCCGTTCGGCCTGGTTCGTGCCGTAGGGCGGCTCCACGCCGAGCAGGTGGACCCGTACGCCGTAGGTCTGCGCGGACTCCACGGCGGAGACGAGGTCCTCGTCGCCGGCCACCACCACCGCGTCGGTGATCGCGCCGTGCCGGGCCAGTTGCTCCAGGTCGGAACGGATCTGCGCGTCCACGCCCTTCTGCTGGCCCTGCTTGTTGAGGTTGCCCAGGCGCACCTTCACCAGCGGGAGCTGTGCCACCTCGCGCTGGCTGACGGTGGGGACGCGGTCGCGGGCGGCGTCGTACCAGTAGAAGCGGAGCAGCTCGCCGCCGATCATGCTCGCGGCGTGCCGCTCCAGCGCCTCGATCAGCTGCTGGGTGCGGACGAGCCGGTCGTGCCGGGTCGGGTCGTCGAACAGCAGGTGGCCGCTCGCCGCGTACAGGTAGCCCACGTCGATGAGCACGGCGTACCGGACGGGTGCGGACCTGGGTGGGACATGGGGCTCGGATGTCATCGGGCCCTCCTCGGCGACTCGACTGGCGGGGCCTTGACCCTACGGCAGTGACCGCCGGATTTCGTCCCTCCTCCGCCACCCGTGCGCCCGGCGACGTGCGGTTCTTCCCGATACGTCAGATCCGCGGAAGATCGCCCGCCGGCTCCGCGCCCGGGCGCGTGCGCCCACCTCGCGGCGCGGCGGGTGATCAGCGGGGGAGAGCGGAGGCGCGCCAGGCGCCGGGGCCGTGCGGCAGGGGGCGTCGCACCAGGCGGGACGGGTCCCGCCAGGCGGAGACGGGCCGGGGCCGGTCCGCCGCCCGGGCCGCCGCCGCGGCCCGCGCCCGCGCGGTCAGCACCGCGACCAGCGCGGCGATCTCCTCAGGCGTCGGATCCCCGCGCACGACCTGCAGGAACGGTTCACTCATGGGCGCCCCCCGGCGGGGCTCGGCGGGAACGGTTCGTTCATGGGGCCTCTCACAGCGGGATGTTGCCGTGCTTCTTCGGCGGCAGCGTGGCGCGCTTGTTGCGGAGCGCCCGGAGCGCCCGGGTGACCTGCGCCCGGGTCTCCGACGGCTTGATCACCTGGTCCACGTAGCCGCGCTCGGCCGCCACGTACGGATTCGCGAACGCGTCCTCGTACTCCGTGATGCGTTGCGCGCGCAGCGCGTCGGCGTCCTCCGCGTCGGCGATCTCCCGCCGGTACAGGATGTTCACCGCGCCCTGCGCGCCCATCACCGCGATCTGCGCGGTCGGCCAGGCGAGGTTGACGTCCGCGCCGAGGTGCTTGGAGCCCATCACGTCGTACGCCCCGCCGTACGCCTTCCGGGTGATGACCGTGACCAGCGGGACCGTGGCCTCGGCGTACGCGTAGAGCAGCTTGGCGCCGCGGCGGATGATGCCGCCCCACTCCTGGTCGGTGCCGGGCAGGAAGCCCGGGACGTCGACGAACGTGAGCACCGGGACGTTGAACGCGTCGCAGGTGCGCACGAAGCGCGCCGCCTTCTCCGCCGCGTCGAAGTCGAGCGTGCCGGCGAGGTTCATCGGCTGGTTGGCCACCACGCCCACCGAGTGACCCTCGACCCGCCCGAAGCCCACCACCATGTTCGGCGCGAACTGCGCGTGCACCTCCAGGAACTCGCCCTCGTCCAGCACGCCCTCGATCACCGTGTGCATGTCGTACGGCTGGTTCGCCGAGTCCGGGATCAGCGTGTCGAGGCCGAGGTCCTCGTCGGTGACGTCGAGGTCGGCGGGGGTGTCGAAGATCTGCGGATCCTCCAGGTTGTTGGAGGGCAGATAGGACAGCAGCGCCTTCGCGTAGTCCAGCGCGTCCTGCTCGTCGGCGGCCTGGTAGTGCGCGACGCCCGACCGCGTGGCGTGCGCGTGCGCGCCGCCGAGATCCTCGAACGTGACGTCCTCACCGGTGACGGTCTTGATCACGTCGGGCCCGGTGATGAACATGTGCGAGGTCTTGTCGACCATCAGGATGAAGTCGGTGAGCGCGGGGGAGTAGACCGCGCCGCCCGCGCACGGGCCCATGATCACCGAGAGCTGCGGGATCACGCCGGAGGCGTGCACGTTGCGCTTGAAGATCTCGGCGAACAGGCCGAGCGCGGCCACGCCCTCCTGGATGCGCGCGCCGCCGCCGTCGTTCAGCCCGACGATCGGGCAGCCGGTCTTCAGCGCGTGGTCCATGATCTTGACGATCTTCTCGCCGTAGACCTCGCCGAGGGAGCCGCCGAAGACCGTGAAGTCCTGGCTGTAGACCGCCACCGGGCGGCCGTCCACCGTGCCGTGACCGGTCACCACGCCGTCCCCGTACGGCCGGTTGGCGTCGATGCCGAACTCGCGGGCACGGTGCCGGGCGTGCTCGTCGAACTCCACGAAGGAGCCCGGGTCGAGGAACGCGTCGATCCGCTCGCGGGCGGTCATCTTGCCCTTGGCGTGCTGCTTCTCCACGGAACGCTGAGAACCGGCGTGGACCGCCTCGTAGCGACGGCGCTCCAGGTCGGCGAGCTTGCCCGCGGTGGTGTGCAGATCGATCTGGTCCGCGGGCAGCGGCTCGGGAGCTTCGGTGGCCATGCCCGACAGCGTAATGACACCCGCCGACAGACTCGCGCCTGCCTCCCGCCTCACGTGACGGAGTGCGCCGGGTGACGTAGGCCGGCCTACGTGCCTGAGCGGATTCGCCGAGGGGCGCCGGGTGGCACCGTCGTGGCGACCGACCTCGACGTGGAGGAGTAGCCGATGAACGGGATACCACGATCGGCCGGGCCGACGAGACGCACCGTACTGCGGGCGGCGGCGGCCGGTGCCGCGGGTCTCGCCCTGCCCCCGGCGGTCCAGAGTCCGGCGCTCGCCGGATCCGAAGACCCCATCGTCGCCTGGATCGACCGCACCGCGCGCCCGCTGCGCGGCATCGACCCTGGCCTGCCCATCGGCGACCTCGCACCGCTGCGCGGGATCGTCAGGGGCGCGCCGCTCGGCGACCCGGCGGAGATCGTCGGCCAGACCACGTTCAACCTGCAGAACCGCGCGCTGTTCGACCTGATGGAGTGGGCGCGGGCGTACAACGCCGCCCGGCCGCCGCGGGAGCGCGTACGGTTCCTCGGCGCCGACGTCCTCCAGCTGCGCGAGGTGCAGTTCACCGAGCTGAAGCGGTACGTCGCGGACGTGGCGCCGGAACGGTCCGCGGCCCTGAGCACGCACCTCGACCCGCTGCGGATCCAGGGCTCGCCGGGCAGGCACGTGGGGTGGTACAGGCAGCTGGACCCCGCCGACCAGCAGGAGCTGATCGGGCACGCCCGCGCCGTACGCCGGCTGATCGACGAGGTGCCCGACGGCTCCTCGGCGGTCGGGCGGTTCGACGTCGTGATGCACGCCTTCACGCTGGCAGGCTTCTATGAGTCGAACACCCGCGACGGGGACGCGAACGACACCCGCTAGAGCTACATCGCGGACATCCTGCACCGCTGGCCGCGCCACGGCACCGGCCGGGTGATCTACAGCGCCGCCAACGCACACACCGCGGCCCGGAAGCGCATCACGGTCTCGTTCCCGGATCCGTTCGTCCCCCCGGCCGGGTGGGTCACGCAGCGGTCGATGGCCGGTGGCCTGCTGCGCGAACGGTACGGAGCCGGATACGTCAGCATCGGCATCACCTTCGACCACGGCTCGATCCTGGCCGGCTGGCAGACCGGCAGGCCTGAGCCGTCCACGGTCCCGGAGCCCGCCACGGAGTTCGTCGATCACCTGCTGGGCCGGGCCCGCCTCGGTGACTATCTACTCGACCTGCGCGGCCGTACGCCCGAGCGGGTACGGCACTGGCTGGACGGCCCGGGGAAACCGCGGATCTACAGCGGGTCGTACTACGACGCCGCGCAGGACTCGAAGTTCTTCATGGGACTGGACGGCTGGGGCCGCGGCTTCGACGCGCTGCTCCACCTGGACACCACCACCGCCGCACGGCTCCCGTAGCCGGCTGCGGGGAGTCCGGGCGGCGGTGTCGAGAACGCGTGAGCGGCGTCCCCGGGGTGAACGTGACCCCAGAATGGGTCGCACCGGCACCGAGGAGAAACACGATGGCCAAGTACCTTCTGCTCAAGCACTACCGCGGCGCTCCGGCTCCGGTCAACGACGTGCCGATGGAGGAGTGGACGCCCGAGGAGATCTCGGCGCACGTGCAGTACATGCGCGACTTCGCGGCCCGGCTCGAGACGACGGGCGAGTTCGTCGACAGTCAGGCGCTCGCCGCCGAGGGGACGTTCGTCCGGTACGACGGTGAGGGGCGCCCGCCGGTCACCGACGGCCCGTTCGCCGAGACCAAGGACCTCATCGCCGGCTGGATGGTGATCGACGTCGACGGCTACGAGCGCGCCCTCGAGCTGGCCGGGGAGCTGTCGGCCGCCCCCGGGGCGGGCGGGAAGCCGGTCCACGAGTGGCTCGAGCTGCGCCCGTTCTACGCCTCGCCGGGCACCATCACGGAGTGACCGCAGCGATGAACGAGGCCCTGCTCCGGAGCCATACGCCCAGCGTGCTCGCGATCCTCGTCCGCCGCGGAGCCGACTTCGCGGCGGCCGAGGACGCCGTGCAGGACGCGCTGGTCGAGGCGGTCCGCGTCTGGCCGGACGACCCGCCGCGGGACCCGAAGGGCTGGCTGATCACCGTGGCCTGGCGCCGGTTCCTCGACGCCACCCGGGCCGATGCCGCCCGCCGTCGGCGTGAGGACCTCGTCGACGAGGAGCCGCCGCCCGGGCCCGCGTCCGCGGCCGACGACACGCTCCAGCTCTACTTCCTGTGCGCGCACCCGTCGCTGACGCCATCGTCGGCGGTCGCGCTCACGTTGCGCGCCGTCGGCGGGCTGACCACCCGCCAGATCGCCCAGGCCTTCCTGGTGCCCGAGGCGACCATGGCGCAGCGCATCAGCCGCGCCAAGCGCACCGTCTCCGGCGTACGGTTCGACCGGCCCGGCGACGTCGCCACCGTGCTGCGCGTCCTCTACCTGGTCTTCAATGAGGGCTACTCCGGCGACGTCGACCTCGCCGCCGAGGCCATCCGGCTCACCCGGCAGCTCGCAGCCGCGATCGACCACCCCGAGGTGGCGGGGCTGCGCGCCCTCATGCTGCTCCACCACGCCCGGCGCGCCACCCGGACCGCGTCCGACGGCAGTCTGGTGCCGCTCGCCGAGCAGGACCGCGGCCGGTGGGACACTGAGTCGATCGCCGAGGGCGTCGAGATCCTGCAGGCGGCCCTGGCCCGCGACCGGCTGGGCGAGTTCCAGGCCCAGGCCGCCATCGCGGCACTCCACGCTGACGCGCCCACCGCCGAGGAGACTGACTGGGTGCAGATCGTGGAGTGGTACGACGAGCTTGCGCGCCTGACCGACAGCCCGGTCGTCCGGCTCAACCGCGCGGTGGCCGTCGGCGAGGCCGACGGACCGCGCGCCGGACTGGCGGCGCTCGCGGCGCTGGACGACTCACTGCCCCGCCACGCCGCGGTGGCGGCGTACCTCCACGAGCGCGACGGCGACCTGGCGACAGCGGCACGGCTGTACGCCGAGGCGGCCCACAAGGCACCCAACCTCGCCGAGCGCGACCACCTGACGCGCCAGGCCGCCCGGCTCAACGCCCGCCGGTGTCGCTGACGGGGCGCGCTCGGACTTTCCCGCAGCACTTGGCGCGGCCCCGTGGCCAGAGCGGTCGCCTCACAGTGAGTAGGCGGGTCGAGACCAGTTGCACGACGCGTTGCCGGCGGGGAAGCCTAGCGGCGACGACAGGCGCGCTGCAGGCGTGGTGTCTCAATAGACCCGCCCGCTGAAGTGCCCGGTGAAGGTGACCATCTGCGACGGTTCGGCTGCCCGAAAGCGGCTCACGCAGGCCTATCCACGAAGAGCCCGATCCCCCCAGGCGACTCTTGACAAGCGCAAATGCGCTGGTTAGGGCTGTGGGGGTGTCCGATCCTGCCGCTGGAGCCACTCTGGTTGCCGGCGTTTCGCACCACGTTGATGCCATGCCGGGGACGACGTGTCACGGTAGCTTCCCCGCGCGTGTGGCGCCTCGACGAGCTTGGCCTGATCATCCGTCAACAGTGCAGTCCGTCGCGTCCGAACTCGAGTGGCGCAACACCTCTCCGCGTCACCATGCAGGTCCGCGTGGCATCACAAGGCGTTCGAGCCGCTCGACTCGTGTCTCCAGGGAATCGTCCGAGCGGGCCCGCAGCCGCTCAACGATCCATGACCGGATGAGAGTTGATGCTGGTATGCCCTGTTCAGCGGCCAGCTCCTTGACAGCGCCGTGTTCGTCCTCGCTGAGCCGCACCGAGTACACCCTGGAGTGGCGCCGGTTCGGCCTTGACAGGCTGTCCTCGGGTAGTGCGTTGTCGCGGGTACGTTCCGTCTCGGCGCGAGCGGACTCCATCGCGTCACGATCCACGGTCATCGCTCCTCCTGATACCTGCGCAGCTCCGCGCCGCTGGTCTTCCACGCGTTGATCCCGTGCAGCTCACTGTGCTCATCTCGCCATGCGACCACCGTCAGGACAGTGCCGGCGCTCTCCGCCGTCGCCGCTCGGACCACGAAACTGCGGGTGGGGACCTCGATCTTCGTTCCCGCCCGCCGCAACCCCGTGCTCTCGGCACACGCGCTGGCCAGCATCGACCACATGTCGAACGGTCGCCTGATCGTCGGCGTCGGGCTGGGCGGTCTCGAGCCCCGCGACTTCCAGCTCGCCAACACCCGGCTGGACCAGCGGGCACGCATCACAGACGGGTACATCCCGCTGTACCGGCAGCTGTGGACGAACCCGATCAGCGACGCAACCGGCGAGTTCTACTCGTGTCCTGAAGTCGGTTTCGGGCCGCTGCCGAAGGAATCGATTCCGATCTGGATCGGCGGTTCCAGCCCCGCGGCGATCGACCGTGCCGCGCGGCTCGGGGATGGATGGCTCTCGATCTTCCTGACCCCCGAGCAGTTCGTCGACGGCTCGAAGGAGCTGGACGACATCGCCCTGCGCGGCGGCCGGGACCCGAACGAGATCACTCGCGCGAACTACATGTTCGGCGCGATCGGCGAGACCACTGAAGAGGCCGAATGCGTGCTGCGGCCAGCCGTCGAGGGATCTTCGATGTCCCCTCCGAGCAGATGGCGAGTGCCGTGATCTGGGGCACCCCCGAAGATTGGTCGAGGCGGCTCGCGGCCTACTCGCAGGCCGGCGTGTCCGTGGCGAACACGCTGCTGTTCTCCACCCAGCTTGACCGCGACACGAAGCTGCTGGGCGAAGTAGCCGCATCGCTCAACAAGATCCTGGCGTGATTCCGAGCGCGAGGATAGCCCATGACCGAACAACGCCCCAACATCGACCTGTACACGCGCAACGGCTTTGCCGGGCCGATGGCCACGCTTGTCCGCGCGCAGTACGCGCCGACCCACACCCGCGTGTCGGGGACCTACCCGCCGCCGCCGTCCCCGGCCCGCAGGTCGGTACCGTGACCGGCATCGTCGGCGCCGCGGGCGGCCTCGGCGGCTCCCTGCCCCCGATCGTGATGGGCCTGGTCTACCAGGCCACCGGCTCCTACGCGATCGGCCTCATGCTGCTCTCCGACGTCGCACTCGCCGCGCTCGTCTTCACCGCGCTGCGCCTCGCCGCCACCCACAGCACCGCCTGACACTTCTGCGCGATCGTCCGAGTCGAGCACCCCACTCACTCAGGTACGGCTCATCGCCCGCTCCTGACCAACTCGGTTTCGATGCGGCGAGCGGGTCGGGTGCTGGCGTTGGCTCGCTACTCGGTTGGCTTGGGGTGGGCCGTTCCAGCGCTGACCAGCCAGACGATGCTGCGCTCGTGGTCGGGGCAGTACCAGATCCGGCCCGCCGCAGTGACCTCGTACTGCCACTGTTCCAGCGATCGCCCGCCGATCACGCGTTCGGCGAGCTGCCCGCGTAACCGATGCTGCCGGGCCGGGTTCTCGGGGCGTGTCGGGCGTTCGGTGAGTACGACCCACGCCTCCCACATGTTCGCGCGGGCGACCCGGCAGAGTTCCTCCCAGCCCTTCGCGGCCTCGGAGGTGGCGAACCGGGCTTCCCAGCCTCCCGGACGGGCCGGGGGTGGGACACGGTCGCCCCGCTTGGCGGGCACAGTTCAGTCACTGTCAGGCGTGGGTACGGGTCCGAAGTCTCCGTCGAGTGGTCGCGACAGCTCCTCGGCCAGGGCCGGATCCGTATGGATCGCCGCCGTAGCGCGCCACTCGACCAGCGCCTGGGCCAGCACCGACCACTGGCCGAGCTCGGCGGATGCACCCACAGCGCGGACGAAGTCGGTAGCGAACCGGGTGCGCTCGGCGGCGGGCAGGACGTCCACCCAGGGGAACTCCTCGCTCAACGACTCGAGCGCGTCCTCCGGGGGCAGGTGTGCAAACGCATTGCGCAGCGCCCGCGCCGCTACCGCGCCGCCCTCGGCCGCGCTGCTGGCGCGGTCCTCGTTCACGAGCAGCAGCGATGCCCCGTCGCGGCGCCGGACGCGCACATCCCCACGCTCGGCGAGCGCCGCGACGCCCTTCGGGTCGCGCTGCAACTCGCTCCACTGCACCTCGGTCGTCACACCACCAAGTATGAACTTTTTCATGTTTCGAGGCAAGGTCGGCATGCTCGGCCGCTGGCTCCTACGCGATCTGGTCGATCATGGATCGCCGGTCAGCCGCCGACGGTGCCGGCAATCCAGGTGTTGACGGCGTCGAAGTAGTCTCGGGCGTGGCGAGCCTGGTTGAGGTCGTGACCCGCACGGGGCAGCACGAACCCGTCCACCGAGGGGACATTCGGGCCCAGGTGCGGCGCCTCGTCGGCGACGAGTGCCTCGGCACTGGAGCAGTCGGTGCCTCCAAGCGTGCTACCGGTCACGTCCTGGCTCTGCGGCAGTGCGGTGTCCTCGGATGGTTCGGCGAGATCACCCAGTGCGGTGCCGAGCGGGCCGCTACCGCCCGAAGGGGCGGGCACGGCGTCGAAGTTCTCCTTGCAGAACAGGCTGTCCAGCTTCCCGGCGACCAGGAACACCGGCACGCGGACATCCAGCGGCCGGTTCAGGATCAGCGGGTAGTTGGCCAGCTCG
>WHSL01000098.1 GCA_009380095.1 Streptosporangiales bacterium
CCACCCGGCCGGGGAACGGGCCGGTCAGAGGTAGGGGATGCGCTTGCGGTAGCGGGTCATGTGGCCGGCGTTGGCCGCGTCGCCGCCCGGCACGTTGGCGCTCTGCCAGAGCGGCAGCTTCACCCCCGCCTCGTCGGCGAGCCGGGCCAGCCTGGTGAGCAGCAGGTCCCACAGGTAGATCGTGCACAGCGAGGACAGCGCCGCGGTCGTGCCACCGGCGGTCGGGACCACCGCGTCCCCCGGCGGGATCATGGTGTCGAGCACGATGTCGGCGATGTCGCCGAGCTTCGCGTGCGCCCGGCGGGGCGCGGCCTCCATGTGCGGCCGGGACAGCACCCCCACCACATAAACCTCGCGCTTGGCCAGCTCGTCCGCCACCTCCACGGGGAACGCGTTGACCCCGGAGTTGGAGAACACGAACCCGACGTCACCGGGCCGCGCGCCGGCCTGCCCGACGCAGTTGGCCGCGATGCCCGGCACCCGTTCGAACTGGCTGCTGGACTGCGCGCCGAACAGCGGCAGCAGCGCCGGATGGAAGATGGGCCGGACACAGGCCAGCCCGCCGGCCCGGTAGAACGTCTCCAGCACGAGGCCGAGCGAGTGCCCGCTGCCCACCGTGTGCACGATGTGGTCATCGGTCACCGCGCGCAGCACCCGCCGCGCGACCGTGTCGACCGCCGCGGCGTTGCCCTCCTCGACCCGCCGCAGATGATCGCGGGCAGCACCACCGAAGTCATCCTGAAAGTCGGCCATTCGCCCCCCTCATGCGCCTGGATCGGCCGAGATACCCGGCGAACAGTACTCCCTTCTCCGGACATTCCCCCGGAGGCGCCCGCTTGTCATGTCCGCACCCGGCTACCTGCTGGTAAGTTCCGGGCGTATCGGCCCGCACCCACAGGGAGACGTAAGTGAGCGATCGGCTGACCGGGCACGCGGGGGCGCACGCCGTCGCGGTCGCGCAGGAGTACGGGGTCTCCACCATGTGGACGCTGTCCGGCGGACACGTCTTCCCACTGTACGACGGCGCGGTCACCGCCGATCCCCCGATGCGCCTGCTGGACGTGCGGCACGAGCAGACCGCGGTGTTCGGCGCGGAGGCCACCGGCAAGCTGACCCGCCGCCCCGGCCTGGCCGTGGTGACCGCCGGCCCCGGCGTCACCAACGGCATGAGCGCCGTCGCCACCGCCCACTTCAGCGGCTCGCCCCTGGTCGTGCTGGGCGGCCGGGCGCCGGACCACCGGTGGGGCGCGGGCCTGCTGCAGGAGCTCGACCAGCCGCCCCTGCTCGCGCCGATCACCAAGCGGGCGTGGACCGTACACGAGCCGGGCAAGGTGGGCGCGGCCGTCGAGGACGCGTTCCGGCTGGCCTCCGGGGCGCACCGCGGCCCGGTGTTCCTCGACGTCCCGATGGACCACCTGTTCGCGCAGGCCGAGGCGGACCGCCCGGCCATCGGCGAACGGCAGAAGCACACCCCGGATCCGGACGCCATCACCGCCGTGGCGCGGCTGCTCGACGAGGCGGAGCGCCCGGTGCTGGTGCTCGGCTCCGACGTGTGGCTGGACGGCGCGGAGGAGGCGGCCCGCGCCGCCGCCGAGGAGCTGGGCGTCCCCGTGGTCACCAACGGGCAGGGCCGGGGCGTGCTCCCGTACGGGCACGAGCTGCTCGTCACCCGTGCGCGCGGCCTCGCCTTCGGCCAGGCCGACCTGGTCATCGTGGCGGGCACGCCGCTGGACTTCCGGCTCGGCTTCGGCGCGTTCGGTGGCAAGGACGGCGCGCCGCCCGCCAAGGTCGTGCACATCGCCGACGCGCCGGACCAGATCGCCACGCACGTGGAGCTCGCCGGGTCCGTCGCGGGCGACCTGAGCGCGGTGTTCGCGGGGCTCGCCGCGGCCGTCAAGGGCGGCGCGTACAGGCCGTGGCGCGACCGGCTGACCGAGGCCGTCTGCGCGGCGATCGCGGGCGACGCGGACCTGCTGAACAGCGACAGCGACCCGATCAACCCCGGGCGGATCTACGGCGAGCTGAACCGGCTGCTCGACGACGACGCCGTGGTGATCGGCGACGGCGGCGACTTCGTGTCCTACGCCGGGAAGTACATCGAGCCCAAGCGGCCCGGCTGCTGGCTGGACCCGGGGCCGTACGGGTGCCTCGGCACCGGCCTCGGGTACGCCGCGGCCGCACGCCTCGCCCGCCCATCCTCCCAGGTCGTGCTGCTGCTGGGGGACGGCGCGGCCGGCTTCTCGCTGATGGACGTGGACACGCTGGTGCGGCACAAGCTGCCGGTCGTGATGGTCTGCGGCAACAACGGGATCTGGGGGCTGGAGAAGCACCCGATGCAGTTCCTGTACGGCTACGACGTGGCCGCCGATCTGCAGCCGCAGTGCCGGTACGACGAGGTCGTGCGGGGGCTCGGCGGGGCCGGGGAGCTCGTCACCAAGCCGGAGGAGATCGGGCCGGCGCTGCGCCGCGCGTTCGACTCCGGTGTGCCCTACATGGTGAACGTCGCCACCGACCCGGAGAACGCCTACCCGCGGTCCACCACCGGCATCTGACCGGGCTTCCGGGCCTTGTCGGTGGCCCCCGCTAACCTGTGCGCCATGCGAATCGCTGGCGTTCCGGCGGCCGGGTACGGCGACATCCCGTTCGACGAGGAGCCGCGGCCCATCGAGGCCGTGCTCTTCGACTTCTCGGGCACGCTGTTCCATGCCGTGGACGACACGGAGTGGATCCGGCTCGCCGCCGGCCCGGGGCGGTCCTTCGGCGACGACGAGCTCGCGCGGCTCGTCGGCGAGCTGGAGTCGGCGTGGCGGCGGCCGGAGGTGCGGGCCGCGCAGGAGGGGCGCGACCTGTCCGTGGAGGCGCACCGCCAGGCCGGGCTGACCTGGGTGCGCGCCGTGCCGGAGCTGGCCCCGCTGGCCGGGGGGCTGTACGGGGTGCTCACCTCGCCGGAGGGCTGGGTGCCGTTCGAGGACTCCGGGCGCGTGCTCACCGAGCTGCGCCGGCGTGGCATCCCGGTGGGCGTGGTCAGCAACATCGCCTGGGACCTGCGGCCCATTTTCCGGCACCACGGGCTGGAGCACCTGGTGGACGTGTTCGTGCACTCGCACGACTTCGCCGTGACCAAGCCCGACCCCACGCTCTACGCGATGGCCTGCGCCAAGCTCGGCGCCGACCCGCGCAACACGCTGATGGTGGGCGACACGCCCGCCGCCGACGGCGGCGCCGCCTACAGCGGCCTCCGGGCGTACGTGCTGCCCATCACCGGGGTGACCGCCCGCCGCCGCGGGCTCGCCGACGTGCTGCGGCTGCTCGGCCCGGCGCCGGTGCGGCTCACCGTGCGCCCGGCGGAGCCGCACGAGCTCCCTGTCGCCGGGGCCATCGCCGAGGGGGCGTACCGGCACGAGGGCTACCTCGACGGCGACGAGGAGTACGCCGTGGAGCTGCGCGACGCCGCCTCCCGCGCCGAGCGGTCCGAGGTGCTGGTCGCGGTCTCCGACGGTGCCATCGTCGGCACCGTCACCTACTGCCCGGCCGGCACGGCGCACGCGCAGATCGCGGGGCCCGGCGAGGCCGAGTTCCGGATGCTCGGGGTGGCCCCCATCGCCCGTGGCCGCAACGTCGGCGAGCGGATGGTGCACGCCTGCCTGGAGCGGGCCCGCGCCGCGGGCGCGCACACGCTGCGGCTGTCCTCCTACGTGAAGATGCACCCGGCGCACGCGCTGTACGAACGGGTGGGCTTCCGGCGCACCCCCGACCGCGACTGGTCGGAGGGTGACTTTCACCTGATCACGTACGCCATGGCCCTGTGAGCGTGCGGGAGCCCGGGCCACGCGGCGCGGGCGCGTCCCGGGCGCGGGACAATGGTCACTCCTGCGGAGAGGAAGGAAACCCGTGGCCGAAGTCCAGGCCGAGATGGTCGCGAACGTGTGGAAGGTCGTCGCCGCGCAGGGCGACACCGTCGCCGTGGGCGACACGATCGTGATCCTCGAGTCGATGAAGATGGAGATCCCGGTGCTGACCGAGGACGCGGGCACCATCACCGACCTTCGCGTGGCCGAGGGTGACGTCGTCCAGGAGGGCGACGTCATCGCGGTGATCGACTAGGCCATAGGGCCCCGCGTCAGGAGGGCGTGCCTCGCCGCAGCGCCTTGTCCAGGGCCTCGATGACCCGGGTGTCGTACTCCCCCGCCGCGTCCAGCCGGAGCCGGTCGGTGACCGAGGCCGCGCGGTCCTGGTCCGACGACCCGCCGACGAGGTCGTCGAACGCGTTGACCACCCGGATGATGCGGCTACCCAGCGGGGGCGCGTCCTCCTG
Organism: Streptosporangiales bacterium; assembly: GCA_009380095.1. Classification (GTDB taxonomy): domain Bacteria; phylum Actinomycetota; class Actinomycetes; order Streptosporangiales; family Streptosporangiaceae; genus WHSL01. The sequence goes on from WHSL01000098.1 coordinate 4,316, forward strand.
CTCGGGGCCGAGGTACGGATCCGACTGGCGGCGGACGATCTGGGCGACGCCGTCCAGCACGCCGGTCGTCTGGATCACCTCGGCGCCGAGCTCCGCGATGCGGCGCTGCTCCTCGGCCGGGGTGAGCACGGTGGCGCCCCCGGGGATCGGATCGCTCAGCGAGAGCTGGCCGATGTCGTGCATCAGGGCCGCGTACTCCAGCTCGAGCAGCTCGCTCTCCCGCATGCCCAGCTCCCGGCCGACGGCGAGGGCGAGCCGGCTCACCCGCCGCGAGTGGCCGGTCTCCACGTACCCGCCGACCTCGGTGACCCGGGACAGCGCCCGCACCGTCTGCAGGTAGGTGGCGCGGATGCCGGCGTACCGGCGGAACGCGACCTGGGTGACGAGCAGCGGACCGGTGAAGACGAGCAGCGCCACCAGCCCCATGACCCCCGCGGAGAGCGCGAGCATCATGCCGGAGGCGCCGATGGCCAGGCCGAGCGGCACCTGCGCGCGCAGCTCGTCGCGGAACGCCACGCCGATCCGGACCCGGGTGGACTCCGCCCTGATCACCGCGGCGATGCCCGCATCGACCAGCCAGGAGAAGCCGACCAGCAGGACCATCACGACGATTACGATCATCCAGCGTTCCTCGACCGGACGCAGGTCGTCGGCGGCGGGGCGGAAGGCCAGCGCCACGATGGCCACCGTGATGAGCCGCCGGGCCAGCGCGTCCAGCCGGGGGGCCCGGCCGACGGCGATGTGCGGCAGCTCGCCCACCGCCATGCCGAGCGCGGTGACCGCGATGACCTGCAGCCCCGAGTGGCCGACCGTGGTGTGCCCGACGTTCAGCAGCAGCGTGTAGCCCAGCGCCCAGGCGGCCGCGATGGGCGCGGTCTGCCGGTTGCCCGGCATGGTCATCCGGGTGAGCTCGCCGAGCGCGATCAGCACGCCGAAGGCCAGCGCCACGTCGGGCCGGTCGAAGCCGCTCGCGGCGGTGCCCGCCACGGCGGCCGCCACCAGCAGCGCCGTGACCACGATGAGGATGAACTGAGCCGTCCCCAGAGGGCCCCACGGGGACGCCGCGGCCCGCGTCATGCGCGTGACTCGCCGACCGCTCGCAAGTGCAGGCTGGGATCGTCGTGGTCGAGCTGCGGATGATCCCGCACCACGCCGGCCGGCGGCACCACCGGTTCGGGGGCCCGCCAGCCATCCCGCTCCACGGCACGGATCAGCGCGTCCACCATCACCGGGTCGAACTGCGTGCCCGACCAGCGGCGCAGCTCCTCGATGGCCTCATCGACGTCGCGCGCGTTGCGGTAGGAGCGGGTGGAGGTCATGGAGTCGAAGGCGTCGGCGACGGCGATCACCCGCGCGCTGTCGGGGATCTCGTCGCCGGCCAGGCCCATCGGATAGCCCTTGCCGTCGATCCGCTCGTGGTGGTGCATGATCCCGGCCAGCGCGTCGTCGAGGAAGCCGATCTCCCGCACGATCTCCAGCCCCCGCATCGGGTGCAGCTGGATGGCGGCGAACTCCTCCTCCGACAGCGGGCCCGACTTCTGCAGCACCTTCGTGGGCACGCCGAGCTTGCCGACGTCGTGCAGCATGCCGGCGAGCCGGACCGCCTCGACCCGCTCGGCCCGCATCCTGATCTCGGTCGCGATCATCGCGGACGCCTTGGAGACGCGCATGCAGTGGCCACGGGTGTAGTAGTCCTTGGTCTCCACGGCCTGGCACAGCGCCGCGATGGTCGCGTCGTACGCGCGCTGCTGCGCGACGTACTGGTCGAACGCCCAGCGTGCGATGTAGAGCGGCAACAGCACAAGGACGGCGGCGAAGAAGTCCACGGCGGCCCATAGCGCGGCGATGAACAGGCCGAGCGTGCCGTACCCGAGGACGGGGAGCTCAACGGTGACCAGCGGCCGCCAGCGCAGCCCGCCGCGGCGCTTGAACGCCCCCGGGGAGGGCGGGTGGGTGAGCAGCACGACCCCGCCGACGAGCAGCGCGTTGACGATGGAGTATGCCGCGACGGCCGCCAGGAAGGGCGGCACGATCCCCGGGAAGTCGTCCGCCTGGGGCACGCCGGGATTCCCGCCCAGCACCGTGAACGTGGCCCCGGCGCAGTAGCCGGCCAGGCCCATCTGGGCGCCGTTGAAGACCCGCTTGACGAGGATCAGGTTGCGGCGCAGCACGACGACGGCGGCGAAGCCCACCAGGCAGGCGCCGAGCGGCCCGACGAGCACGGCGGAGGCCAGCGCGACGGGAATGCTCGGGGAGACCGCGGCACGGTCGGAGACGGGAGTGGGAAGGGATTCCGTGATGAAGAAGAGGAGGGCGAGGACGACGAGCGTCATCCATGGAATGCCGGAGAGGGGCCCCCGGATAATGGTGGCCAGTGCCAGGACGACGATGACACAGATATAGATCTGCGCCCTGCGTGGCAACTCGCGCAATGACGCCCCTCGAGCTCCGCCGGTCTACCCTCCCAGTGACCGGACCGCCGTCACGTCCAGCTCCAACTCGTTGGAACCACAACAGCCGCGAAGAGTACGGCCAGCCCCAATACGGCTAGATACCGGTGCATTGTTCCTCCGCCTCCCCGCTGTGCGTCACGCCCTCACCCGGGGAAATCCTCGCGCGTGGCCGCATCACAGACGTTGGTGTTCAGGATAGCCCTTACACCAGGCCTCTCGGGGCTCACGTCGGGATCGTGAGCCAACCGTGAAGGTATCAGCTACCGGGGTAGAAATCGTCCGATATTTGCCCCAATACACCTTCCAGCTCGGCAACATTACGGAAACAGTCGCCGTCTCCGCCGCGACGATGACGCGATTCAGCTGAAGCCGTGGCGCATCCATTCGACGGTGGACTTGATGCCGTCGCGCAGGGCCGTCCGCGGCGCCCAGCCGAGCGCGAGCCGCGCGGGCTCGGGGTCGACCACGCTGGCGGGGACGTCGCCGGGGCGGGGCGGGGCGAAGGCCGGGTCGTCCGGCGCGCCCGCCGCCTCGGCGACGACCGTGTGCAGGTCGCGGTCGGTGGTCTGCACGCCCGTGCCGATGTTGAGCCGGGCGTTCGGCGCGACGTCACCGCAGGCGCGGACGAACGCGTCCACGACGTCCTCCACGAAGACGTAGTCGCGGGTCTGCGCGCCGTCGCCGTACACCCGGGTGGGCTCGCCACGGAGCAGCGCGGAGGTGAACAGCGAGATGACCCCGGCCTCGCCGGCCGGGCTCTGCCGCGGGCCGTACACGTTCGCCAGCGTCAGCGTGGTGGAGCGCAGGCCGTGCAGGTTGGCGTACATCTGGGCGTAGACCTCGCCGGAGATCTTGGAGGCCGCGTACGGCGAGATCGGATCGCGCGGCGACGCGTCGGTGAGCGGGAGCGCCTTGGGCACCCCGTACACCGCGCAGGAGGACGTGTAGACCACCTTGCGCGCGCCCGTGCGGCGCGCGGCCTCCAGCACGTTCAGCGTGCCCAGCACGTTGACCCGGGCGTCGCGCAGCGGGTCGCCCACGCTCTCCCGCACGCTGATCTGCGCGGCCAGGTGACAGACCACCTCGGGACGGAACTCCTCCGCCAGCCGCGGCAGCCCCACGTCGGCGACATCGGCCTGCTGGAAGGAGAACGCACCCGGCCTGCCCTCGGCGAACCGGAGGGCGGTGGTGAGGTTGCTCCGCGAACCCGAGGAGAGGTCGTCCACGCCGAAAACATCGTGGCCATCGGAGAGCAGACGGTCCGTCAGGTGGGAACCGATGAAGCCGGCCGCGCCGGTGACTAGAACACGCACGTCACCATGGTGACAGCTGGGCGAGGTGCTCGTGGCCCAGCGGGGGGATGCCCGTCAATCCGTTACCGGGCCGCCCTCGCCGACCTGCAGGTGGGCCCGTACGCCGGCGATCCGGCCGAGCACCTTGTCCCGCAGGTCCTCGGGCACCGTATCGCGCCCGCAGTGTTTGTGCACGAGCTCCTTGACGATCTGGTCCAGCCCGTACTCCTCCAGGCAGGGGCCGCACTCGTCGAGGTGCTGCTGGATGTCACCGCAGTCGGACTGGCCGAGCTCGCCGTCGAGGTAGGCATAGACCTTGGCCAGGACGTCGCTGCACGGGGTCTCATGAGGCTTGCCGCAGCTCATGGTTGGTCCTTCCCGCCGGTGTCCGACGCCCGTACGACCCCTCGCTCCTGAGCGTAGTCCTCGAGCATGCCGCGTAGCTGCCTTCTGCCGCGGTGCAGCCGGGACATCACGGTGCCGATCGGCGTGCCCATGATCTCCGCGATCTCCTTGTACGCGAAGCCCTCGACGTCGGCGAGGTAGACCGCGATGCGGAACTCCTCGGGCAGCTCCTGCAGGGCCGTCTTGACGTCCGAGTCCGGCAGGTGCTCCAGCGCCTCCGCCTCGGCCGACTTCAGGCCGGCCGAGGTGTGCGACTCGGCCCGCGCGAGCTGCCAGTCCTCCACCTCGTCCGACGCGGCCTGCTTCGGCTCGCGCTGCTTCTTCCGGTACGAGTTGATGAAGGTGTTGGTGAGAATGCGGTACAGCCAGGCCTTGAGGTTCGTGCCCTCTCGGAACTGGTGGAACGACCCGTAGGCCTTGGCGAAGGTCTCCTGCACGAGATCCTCCGCGTCGGCGGGGTTGCGCGTCATCCGCAGCGCCGCCGAGTAGAGCTGGTCGAGGAACGGCAGCACATCGCGCTCGAACCGCTCGCTGCGCTGCTCCATCGTCTCCTGGACCTGACCCACCCCCTCCTGGTTCAGGGTGTCGGTACCCGCGCCGGCGGCCGAAGCACCCTTCGAGGCGGAGGATACCCGGGCGCCCGAGCGCGCCGACGGCGACTCCTGCCGTGTCGCGGGGATAGTCCCCGTACTCACGGCGGTCTGGCGCGTCGACGACATGGCCCGCGGCGGATCCGCGCAGTAGGCCAGCGACATCGAAACATCCCTCCCAGAGGAGATCAGAAGCCGTTGTGTCGCTTCACAACAGCGGACCGATCCCGGTGATTCCCGCACGATCCCCCAAGTCACGGCCCGAGTCGGCATGAAGGTGCCCGAGGCCGGGAAGAGGACACGGAAACACCGTTGCGGGAGGAGCGCGTGCGGCCATCCCCGGCTTCGCACATCGCCGCGAGCGACTCGCTCACTGCGTACTGGACGTTCTATTGGGCGGTCGCCACCGCCCAGCTCTCCCGCTGGCTGCCCTCGCGGCCGGCGCGCCTGCTCGACCTCGGCGGTCCGCGCTGGCGGTCCGCGCTGCACGCGGCCACGGCCGGGCACGACATCGTTGACCTTTCCGACGGCACGGCGCTGAGCTGCTTCACCGACGGCTGCTTCGACGCCGTGCTCGCCGACGACCGGGCGCTCTCCAAACACCTGGCCACCGAGCAGCTGATGGACGAGATCGCGCGGGTGCTGCGGCCGGGCGGGCGGGTGTTCGGCAGCGCCGACTCGCTCGTGCTCGGCATGGCCATCCTCGCCGAGCAGCACCACTGGCCGGAGCTGTCCACGCTGGCCGGGGACGACGTCTTCCTGGTGCCGTGGCCGGACGGGGCGATCACCCGGTGCTTCGGGCCCGAACAGTTCCGTGAGCTGTTCACCGATGCGGGGCTGGAGGTGGAGTGGATCCGGCCCCGTACGGTGCTGTCGCCGTCGACCGTGGAGGCGGCGCTGGCCGAGGACCCGGACGCGCTGCCGCGGCTGGTCGAACTGGAGCTGAACGTGCCGGCCCGCGACGAGTCGCTGGGCATCCACCTGGTGGCCTCCGGGCGGAAGCCCGACGCCGCGCGCGGCCGCTGACCCTAGCGGCGGTACTTGTCCCGCTTGGCCTGGCACTTCACGCAGCGCGCGGCCTCGGGCCGGGCCTCCAGCCGGCCCTCGGGGACGGGCTTGTCGCAGTCCACACAGATCCCGTAGACGCCCTCGTCGAGCCGGCCGAGCGCCGCCCTGATCGCCACCCGCTGATCCTCCGCGGCCTGAAGTACGGCCTCGGTGCGATCGGCCTCCGACAGGTACGCCCCGGCGTCGGCCGGGTGCTTGTCGTACGCGGGGAGGTCATCGGGCGGGCCGTCCCCGGCCGGGACCCCGCGCAGAATCGCGACGGTCCGGTCCAGATCGGCCAGGATGGCCTCGAGCTTGCTGCGTACGGTGGCGGTGTCGACAGGCATCCGTGCCTCCCACCGGGGGGAGCGGTCAGAAGAGGGTGCCGGAATCCTCCCCGGAATCACCGGGATTAGGCAATGGTTCGAGAAGTTCCCTGCTGTTGTTGCGGACGTTGTTGACGGCCGTGCTCACGGCGTACGCCGTCAGCCCCCGCTGCCCCGCGGGCACCAGGAGTGGGCGCACGAGCTCGGGGTCGGTGAGGGTGGGGTCGAGCCACGCGTCCCACTTGTCGCCCTCGACGAACATCGGCATCCGGTCGTGGATTCGGCCCAGCTCATCGGTGGCCGAGGTGGTGATCACCGTGCACGTCCACAGCCACTTGCGGGGGTGGTCGTCCGGCAGCTCCGGGTCCTTCCAGAGCTCGTACAGCCCGGCCAGGGCGAGCACGCCGCCGTCCGCGGGGTGGATGTAGTAGGGCTGCTTCGGCGGCTTCTTCGGCTTCTTTCCGCCCGGCCGCTCCTGGCCAGCGGCGGCCGGGGCGTCGGCCACCTCCGCGGCGTCCGGCGCGTACCACTCGTAGTAGCCGTCGGCGGGGAGGAGGCAGCGGCGGCGCGCGAAGGCCCGCCGGAAGGCCGGCTTCTCCGAGACCGTCTCCGCCCTGGCGTTGATCATGCGGCTGCCGATGCTCAGGTCCTTCGCCCAGAACGGGATCAGGCCCCAGCGGAGCTCGCGCAGCTCACGGACCGGTTCCTGCGGCTCCTCCGGCTCCTCGGGGGTGGCGGCGCCCGCCTCGCCCGCCTCGCCCGCGCGCTTGCGCTCCCCGCGCGGGGTCGACGTGAGCACCGCGTAGACCTCTTTGGTCGGCGCCACGTTGTAGTCGGGCTTGAGTTCCTCGGCCGTCGCGTCGCGCTCGACGGCGAACAGGTCCATGAGCTCGGCTCGATCACGCGTGGATGCATATCGGCCGCACATGCCCCAAGCCTGACACGGCCCGCCGTGATTACTGAAGCAGCGCCGTGACTACTGAAGCAGCGCCGTGACTACTGAAGCAGCGCCGTGACTACTGAAGCAGCGCCGTGATTACTGAAGCAGCGCGCCACTTTCCGGTTTCGGCACCACTCCTTTGGCGAGATAGCCGCTATGGGACTCCTACGTGTTCAGGCGCAGCGCATGATGGCCGCGCCGTTCATCTCGGCCGGGCTGGAGTCGTTGCGCGACCCGGCCCCGCGCGCCGAGGCCGTGGCCCCGGCGGTGCGCAAGCTCGCCGCCCGCTACCCATGGATTCCGGACGACCCCGAACGGGTGGTCCGCATGCAGGCCGTGGCCGGGGTGGCCGGCGGCCTGCTGCTCGCCAGCGGGCGGATGCGCCGGCTGGCCTGCCTCGCGCTCGCCGCCCAGGTGGTGCCCGCGGTCCTGCTGGAACACCACTTCTGGGCGGAGAAGGACGCGGTCCGCCGGCGCAACGAGCGGCAGCACCTGGTCAAGGACCTCAGCCTGCTCGGCGCGCTCACCCTGGTGGCCACCGAGCCGCGCAAGCGGCGCGCCAAACGGCACCGGGCCGAACGCCGCGAGTCCGCGCCCGAGCAGGGCGTACGGTCCGCCAAGCGGGCCGCGCGGCGGGCGGCACGGCAGGCCGCGCACGCGGAGCGCGTGGCCGAGCACCGGGCCTCGCACGCGGCCAGGACGGCCGCTCGGCGCGCCGAGGCGACCGGCCGCAAGGCCAAGGCGAAGGCCAGGGCCAAGGCGAAGGCGAAGGCCGGATGAGGCGGGAGCGGCGGCGGTACGCCTCCGGGCCACGCCGTCGTGACCGGCCCTGCCCGGCTCGCGCCACGCCCACCAGCGGCGGGATGGAATCCCGGTAGCCTCGTGGCATGGCGCACCCACCGCTCTGGGCCGCTCCGGCGGCGTCGGCTCCGATCCGGGCCTCCGTCACGCTGCCCGGCTCCAAGTCGATGACCAACCGCGCGCTCGTGCTCGCCGCGCTCGCCGACGGCCCGATGCTGGTGCGCCGCCCGCTGCGCAGCCGCGACACGCTGCTGATGGCCGCGGCGCTGCGCGCGCTGGGCACGGAGGTCGCCGACGCCGGGGACGACTGGAGCGTCACGCCCAGCGCGCCGCGCGGACCGGCCAAGGTCGACGTGGGCAACGCGGGGACGGTGCTGCGGTTCCTGCCGCCTGTGGCCGCGCTGGCCGACGGCGACGTGGCGTTCGACGGTGACGCGTGGGTGCGCAACCGCCCGGTCGGCCCGCTGCTGCGCGCGCTGCGCGACCTCGGCGCGGAGATCGCCGACGAGGGCCGCGACGCCGCGCCGTTCACCGTACGGGGCCGTGGCGCGCTGCGCGGCGGCACCGTGACGCTGGACGCGTCCGCCTCCTCCCAGTTCGTCTCCGCGCTGCTGCTGACCGGCGCGCGGATGACCGGCGGGGTGCGCGTCCGGCACCAGGGCCCGCCGGTGCCCTCCCGGCCGCACATCGACATGACGCTGAAGATGCTGGCCACCGCCGGCGTCCGCACGCAGGTCTCCGGCGGCGCCGAGGAGTGGCGGGTCGAGCCCGGCCCGATCGCCGCGCACGACGTGGACGTGGAGCCCGACCTGTCCAACGCCGCCGCGTTCCTCGCCGCCGCCATGGTCACCGGCGGCACCGTGACCGTGACCGGCTGGCCGCACGACACCACGCAGCCGGGCGACCAGCTGCGCCGGCTGTTCACCGAGATGGGCGGCGCGTGCGCGCTCGGCGGCGACGGCCTCACCCTGCGCGGGCCCGGCCGCCCGTCCGGGCTCCGTGCCGACCTGCGCGACGTGGGCGAGCTGACCCCGGTGATCGCGGCGGTGGCGGCGCTCGCCGACGGGCCGTCCGTGCTTACCGGCATCGCGCACCTGCGCCGGCACGAGACCGACCGGCTCGCCGCGCTGGCCAAGGAGATCAACGGGCTCGGCGGGGACGTCCGGGAGCTGCCCGACGGGCTGGAGATCCACCCGCGCCCGCTCACCGGCGGCACGTTCGGCACGTACGACGACCACCGGCTCGCCACCGCGGCCGCGGTGCTCGGCCTCGCCGTGCCCGGCGTACTGGTGGAGAACGTGGAGACCACCGGCAAGACGTTGCCCGGCTTCACGGACCTGTGGTCCGCGATGCTCACACCGGAGGAGGCCGGGCCCTGAGCCGCCGCCCCCGCGACTACGACGAGGACGACGTCCGGGTCCGGCCGACGCGCGGGTCGCGTCCGCGGACCCAGCGGCGGCCTCGGCACGCGGACGCGGCGGCGGGCCTGGTGGTCGCGGTGGATCGCGGCCGGTACACCTGTCTGGTCGGCGACCGGCAGGTCACCGCGATGAAGGCGCGGGAGCTCGGGCGCGGCAGCATCGTGGTGGGCGATCGGGTACGGCTCGTCGGCGACCTGTCCGGGCGGCCGGACACGCTGGCCCGGGTGGTCCGGGTGGACCGGCGCAGCTCGGTGCTGCGCCGCACGGCCGACGACACCGATCCGGTGGAGCGGATCATCGTGGCCAACGCCGACCAGATGGTCGTCGTGACCTCGCTGGCCGAGCCGGCTCCGCAGCCCCGGCTCATCGACCGCTGCCTGGTGGCGGCGGACGACGCGGAGCTCGCCGCGCTGCTCTGCATCACCAAAGGGGATCTGCGCGACCCGTCGGAGCTGCTGGACGCGTACGGCGGGCTCGGGGTGGACGCCGTGGTGACCTCGCGGCGGCCGGACCGTACGATCGCCGGGCTGGACGAGCTGCACGCCGCGCTCGCGGAGCGCACCAGCGTGTTCGTGGGCTCCTCCGGGGTCGGCAAGTCGACGCTGGTCAACGCGCTCGTCCCGGACGCGGGCCGGGCGGTGGGCACGGTCAACCCGGTCACCGGCCGCGGCCGGCACACCTCCACCTCGGCGGTGGCGCTGCCGCTCCGCGACGGCGGCTGGATCATCGACACGCCTGGCGTACGGAGCTTCGGGCTGGCGCACGTGCCCGCCGAGGATCTCGTCGCCGCGTTCCCCGACCTCGCCCCCGGCGCCGCGGACTGCCCGCCCGGCTGCACCCACCTGGAGGACGCCTGCGCGCTGGACGCCTGGGTCGCCGCGGGCCACGCCGCCGCCGAGCGTCTGGACTCGCTGCGCCGCCTGCTCCGTACGCGCGACGCCGAAACCTGACAGAGCCCGCCCGAATCATCCGATTCCGCGCCCGCCGATTGCCGGATGTGGCGGGGAAAGCGTGACCCGGCGTCCGCTCAAAGCCCCTCGGGCGCGGTAGCGTTGCGGCCCATGGCGGTCTATGACGATGACCTGCGCTTGGCCCACGTCCTCGCGGACGCGGCCGATGACGTGACCACGCGCCGGTTTCGCGCCCTTGACCTGCGGGTCGATACGAAACCCGACCTGACGCCGGTCACGGACGCCGATCGCATGGCCGAAGACGTGATCCGGGGCATCCTGAAGCGGGCCCGCCCGCGCGACGGCGTCCTCGGCGAAGAGGGCGGCAAGACCGGAGTCGGCCCGCGCTGCTGGGTCGTGGACCCGATCGACGGCACCAAGAACTACGTGCGCGGCGTTCCGGTGTGGGCGACGCTGCTGGCCCTCATGGAGGGCGACGAGGTCGTCGTCGGGGTGGTCTCGGCGCCCGCGCTGAGCCGCCGATGGTGGGCGGCCAAGGGCGGCGGCACCTGGACCGGCCGCAGCCTCGCCAAGGCCTCGCGCTGCCACGTGTCCGGGATCCAGTCGCTGGAGGACGCCTCGCTGTCCTACTCCGACCTGGAGGAGTGGGAGAAGACGGGGCGGCTCGGCGCGTTCCTCGACCTCACCCGCTCGGTGTGGCGCTCCCGCGCGTACGGCGACTTCTGGTCGCACGTGCTCGTCGCGGAGGGCTCCGCGGACATCGCGGCGGAGCCGGAGCTGTCGCTGTGGGACCTCGCCGCGCTGACCATCCTGGTCACCGAGGCGGGCGGCCGGTATACCGACCTCAACGGGCTCCCGATCATCGACGGCGAGGGGCTGGTCTGCACCAATGGGAAGCTGCACGACGAGGTCGTACGGCGTCTCGGCGGCGGCCAGCTGACCCTGCACCGGTCGAGCTGACCGGTCCGCTCCCCGGCCATTTGGGGAAGACTTTGCCGGTTCGTCCTCACGATCAGTAGCCGACCTATTGCCCGGCGCCCCGGTTTCGCGGATCCTGGCCACACAGCTGGAATCACAAACGCACAAGGGGAACGGCCGTGAATGTCCGTGATGCGATGAGCACCATCGTCCTGTCCATCGGGCCGACTCACAGCCTCAGCGAAGCGGCCCGGTTGATGTCGGAACGGAAGGTCGGCGCCGCCGTGGTGGTCGACCCGGAGACCGCCGGCATCGGCATCATCACCGAACGGGACATCCTGGACGCCGTAGGCGCCGGTCAGGATGTGGGCACCGAGTACGTCGGCCAGCACCTCACGGTGGACCTGGTCTTCGCCTCGCCCGACTGGACCCTCGAACACGCCGCCGCCGCGATGGTCCGCGGCGGGTTCCGTCACCTCGTCGTGGTCAACGACGGCGACGTGGCGGGGCTCGTCTCCATGCGCGACATCGTGCGCTGCTGGGTCCAGGCCCCCGTACCGGCGCAGTCCGCACGGGACTGATCACCGTACGTATCGGCGGGCCGACCGAAACCACTGACCGGAACCCGATTCCCGAGGTACCGGGCCGGGACCCGGCACCGGGGACTACTCTGCGTCTACGTGGACGCTCTTCGAGGTAGCCGGCGCGGGCGCACGGGCCGGCTGAGACGCACGGTCATTCCCGCCGTCGCCATCGCGCTGCTCGCCCCCACCGCCGCCTGCGGGGTGCTGGGGTCCGCGAGCGACGCCGCGCCGACCGGCGGCCCGGCCACTCCCTCGGCCTCCCCGACCCCGACCCAGCGGGCCGCCACGTCGCAGAACCAGGCGCGCGTGCTCAAGCGGCTCAAGTTCTCCCCGAAGACCTTCGCCTGCCGCCCGGAGGTCGAGGTCACCGTCAGCGGCACCTGGGGCACGTACGGGCCGCGCACCGCCGTGTCCCGCGGGCGGGCGGCCAAGCTCGCGCTGCGCAACACCACGGGCCGCGGCGCCCCGGTCACCGCGCGCGCGTTCGTCTTCACGCCGAGCCGCAAGATGCATGTCGCCTACACCAAGCTGAACGGCTCCCGGTGGGGCATCGTCGGCTATCCGGGGAGCTTCCGGCCGCGCGCCTCCACGGCCCGGCGCGGCGTCTACACCGTGGTCTGGGTGATCGGGACGGGCCGCGACTCCGCGTTCGTCTCCTGCGACGGCTTCGTCGTCCGCTGAGGGCCCGCGCCCGGGCGTGGGCTCAGCGGCCGTCCGCGGTCCGTACGGTCACCCGGGTGTAGCCGAGTGAGCGCAGCAGCCGCTCCAGCATCACGCGGGTGTTCTGCTCGGCCCGGGTGGTGAGGCCGCTCGCCTCTGCGGCGGCGGCGATCTTGCCCTCGGCCAGCACGGTCATCCGCCGGTCGTCGGTCGGCGAGTCGTCGAAGAAGTCCTCCACGCGGTCCACCAGCCCGCGTTCCCGGGCGAAGACGTAGCTGCGCGCCGGGTCCAGGTTCGGCTTCTCCAGCGCCGCGCGCGGCAGCGTGACCTCCACGGCCCGGCGGTCCGCCGAGACGGAGACGGCGTCGCCGGCCAGCCGGGAGAAGTCGACGTACGCGTCGACCCCGCCGGTCGCCACGTACAGCGTGCGCTCGCCGCGGATCGCGTCCGGCACGAACCGCGCGTCCCGCTCCAGGTCCACGATCACCTGGAACTCCCCGGTCGCGGCCTCGTACCGGCTGATGTCCCGCACCGACTTGAGCACGGCCGGGGCGCCGCGGTCCACCTCGCGGTCCGCGAACGGGTTGGTCAGCCGGGGGAGCACGTCGAACGTCCGCAGCACGCTCACGGCCAGCGCCAGCACCACCAGCGCGGTGAGCAGGCCCCAGAGGCCGGGCCGGCGCCGCCTGCGGGTCGCCTGGCCGCGCGCCCCGTGCTCGGTACGGGTCATCACGGATCACCGCCGTCCGTCGACTCAAATGCACGATTCCCGTCGGCAAGATCCCCTCACGTATCCGGGGGCTGCACTTCCCTTGCCCTTGCCCTTGCCCGGCCTCCGTCCCGGCACCCGGCGCGGCCGTGGCGTCCGTGGCTGGCTAGGGTGCGCGTGTACGTACATGTGCATTGTGTTCGAAATACTGAACAGCAGGAGGCCGGATGTCCCCCGCAGGCCGCCGCGGACCCGCACGCCACCCCGTGCCTCGCCCCGAGGTGGCGGCCCTCCCCCGCTACTCCCGCGCCGCCGGTGCCGGCGCGGTGCGCTGGGTGGCCTCCTCCAACGAGTCCGCGCTGCCGCCCTCGCCGCGGGTCGTCCAGGCCGTCGCCGCGACGGCCGCGCGCGCCCACCGCCACCAGAGCCTGCTCGGCGAGCCGCTGTCCGCGGCGATCGCCGGCGGGCTCGGCCTCCCCGAGGAGCGCGTCGTGGTGGGCGGCGGGTCGCTGGCCCTGCTGCAGCTGGCCCTGACCGCCTACACCGGCCCCGGCACCGAGGTCGTGTACGCCTGGCGCAGCTACGAGGCGTACCCGATCTGCGCGGGCATCGCCGGTGCGCGCCCCGTCCCGGTGCCGCTGACGCCTGCCTACGGGCACGACCTCGACGCCATGCTCGCCGCGGTGACGCCGTCCACCCGGGCGGTGCTGGTCTGCGATCCGAACAACCCCACCGGCACCGAGCTCGGCCACGAGCGCGTCGCCGCACTCCTGAACCGGCTGCCGTCCGACGTGCTGGTCCTGCTCGACCAGGCGTATCAGGAGTTCGCGACGCGGCCGGTGGACACGCTCGCGCTCGTCGAGCGGCACCCCAACCTCGCCGTGCTGCGCACGTTCTCGAAGGCGTACGGGCTGGCCGGGCTGCGGGCGGGCTACCTGATCGCGCAGCCCGAGGTGACGGGTACGGTGCGTGCGGTGGGGCCGCCGGGAGCTGCTCGACGGGCTCGCGGAGCGGGGCGTCGCGGCGCCGGACAGCGGCGGCAACTTCTGTCTGGCTGCCGGTCGGCGAGGACGCGCGGCGGCTCGAGCGCGCCTGCCTCGCACGGGGCGTGTCGGTCCGCGCCTTCGCGGGTGAAGGCGTCCGGGTGACGGCCGGAGAACCCGAGGTCACCCGCGCGGTGCTGGCCGCCGTCGACGATCTCCACACGAGTCGGTCACACTAGAACGAGATTCGACCCAGTGCGAACGACCCGGGCGGCGGGTTTCCGGCGCGTCACCCGGCGAGCGAGGAGGACCCGTGACGATGGTCGATCCGGCGGACCCGACGGCCGCTCCGCTCGGAGAATCCGCCGATCCCGCCGACTCCGCCGACCCCGCCGCCGGTGAGGGGCCGCGCGGGCGGCGCCGCGGCGGTCCCCCGGCGGCCGTCCGGACGATGCCCGAGCTCCGCGCGACCGTCTCCGCCCGGCTCGCCGCCTTCGACCGCCGATCCGCGGACGACCTCGCCGCACCGCCCGCCCCCGGCCCCGCTCCGGGCCCCGCTCCCGCCGACGCCTCGGTGGCCTCCCCGATGTCGCTGGCCGGCTTCGCGGGCTCGTACGAGAACGTGCGGCCCGTCGGCCCGCCCAAGCCCTCCCCGGCCGGCGACGACCGGCCACGCCCCGCGGCCGTCACCATCTGCCTGATCGAGCACGCGGGCACGCCCTGCTTCCTGGTCATCCGCCGGGCCCGCGCGGGGCGGCACGCCGGCCAGTGGGCGCTGCCCGGCGGCCGGCTCGACGACGGCGAGACCCCGGTCACCGCCGCGCTGCGCGAGCTCGAGGAGGAGGCCGGCGTCAAGGCGCGGCCCGGCGACGTGGTCGGCGTACTCGACGACTTCCTCACCGTCTCCGGCTTCGTGATGACCCCCGTCGTGGTGGTGGCCGAACCGCAGCCGCTGCGGCCCGACCCGGTGGAGGTCGCCGCGCTGTTCGCGGTGCCGGTGTCCCGGCTGCTGCACGCGTTCCTGCGGTGGGGCGCCGAGGGCGGGCACCCGCTGATGGGGCTGCAGATCCGCAGGGACATGGTGATCCACCCGCCGACCGCCGCGATCCTCCTGCAGTTCCGCGACGTGGCGCTGCGCGGGCACGACGTACGGGTCGCCGGGCTCGTCCAGCCGCGCTTCACCCACCGCTGAGCAGGACTGCTGCCGCAAAGGTTCGCCGGGGAGCCTGGAACGGGTTACCGTCCCGTGTTCTTCTGGACAGGTGTCCGCACACGAGAGTGAACACCGCGCCGGCGCCTTCATCCCCGCACCGCCCGCGTTGGGACACGAACGGAGACGCGACGTGGAGCGCTCGGTCGCGACCGCGGTGCGCCGGCTGCAGGAGCGGGTGGCCGCCGAGGTGCCCGAGTCCGGGCGGTTCACCCCGGTCACCGAGCCGTTCGCCGCGGCCCTGCCGGGGCGGCCGCCACTGCACGTCGCGCTGAGCGTGGGGCCCATGGTGCTGCAGCCCTCGCCCGGCCGGGACAGCCGCCGCTACCTCGACGTACGCGTCGTCAAGTCCGACGGGGAGGAGGCGTCGCAGTGGCTGCGGGTCGGCGAGAAGCTCGACATCGTCGCGGCCTTCGGCGATCCCGCCCTCCCCGAGCGGGTGCTGCGCTGCATCCAGGAGGCGGTGACGGCGTTCCAGCGGCACACGCCGCTGCACTGACGCGGCCGCGCGTACTTCCTGGGTGTCGTACGGGGGTGCCATGATGTCCGGGTGTCCACGCTCGAAGGACTGATGTCCGCCTGCTTCCAGGCGCGCATCGGCACGCCCGACGGGGAGCTGCCCACCAGGTTCGACGTGCCGCCGCAGACCGGCGTCGACCCGGAGACTCAGGCGATCGCGATGGTGCGCTCGTGGGCGGAGTCCTGGGCCGCCCACCACGGGCGGCCGGTCACCTGGGAGCTCTCCCGCATGCTGTACGCGGGGTCCCCGCCCGAGCCGGTCGCCGAAGGCACCGCGGCCCCCGACAACCCGGGCTCGCCGGCGGCCCAGTGCGCGGCCGGCGGCCAGCACACGTGGGCGTACAACGCCGACGCGGGCCTCTGGGTCTGCGGCAAGTGCCGCCAGCGGTCCAAGCGCGCCCTCTGATCCGCGGCCGCCCTCGCCTCAGCCCAGCAGGAACTCGCGGAGGACGGGGGCGAGGACGTCGTCGGCGCGAACGTGCTCCTGGCCGGGGAGCTCACGGTGGCTGCCGACGGAGACCGTCTCGGCGATCGTACGGGCCGCGTGGCGCATCCACACCGGGCTGTTGGAGCCGGCCAGCATCAGGGTGGGGGCGGTGATCGCGCCGAAGCGGGCGGTCGGCGGCCGGCGATGCTGGGCGAGGGCGAGGTCATGCGGCAGCGTGTGCACGACGGCCACCATGTCCGCCCAGCCCGGCCCCTGGAGTGCGCGTAGACCCGCACCGGCCCGCCGAGCGCGCCGATCACCGCCGCGAGGTCCTCGACCTC
>WHSL01000191.1 GCA_009380095.1 Streptosporangiales bacterium
CCGGGCGCCCACCGTCCCGACCGGTCAGGCTCGGGGGGCTACGACGCGGATGGGCGGGCGGGCGCCGTCGGCGACGTGCTCGCCGCGGCGGCGCGCACGGCCGGGGCGCTGCAGCACGGCCCGGACGACCTCGGCCTCGCGCGCGCCGAGCCGCTCGAAGATGGCCAGCGCCTGCTCCCAGGACACCACGGCGGCCGAGGCCCGGCCCAGGTCGCGCATGGCGTGACCCCGCTCGGTGAGCGCCTTGGCCTCCCCGTACGCGTGCCCGAGCTCCCGGCAGAGGGTGAGCGCCTGCTCGCTGCGGAGCAGCGCGATGTCCCCGAGCCCGAGCCCGCGGTACGCCGCCGCGAGGTCCACCAGCGAGTCGCTCTCCCAGTACCGATTGCCGCTCTTCCGGCAGATGCGCAGGCTCTCCCAGTGGCAGGCGATCGCCTCGTCGTAACGGGCGCGCTCCATGTAGAGCCGGCCGAGGTTGTTGATGGTGTTGGCCGCGCCGTCCGGGTTGCCGACCTCCCGGTGGATCGCCAGCGCCTGCTCGTAGCACGCGGCGGCGTCGGAGAACCGCTGCTTGGCCTGGTGCGCGACGCCGAGGTTGCTCAGGATGCCGCACTCTCCACGCCGGATCCCGTGCCGGCGGCAGACCTCCAGCGCCTCCGTGAAGTACGCCCCCGCGATGTCGACGTCGCGATCCATCTCCAGGATGCCCCGGTTGTTCAGGGCCCGCGCCTCCCCGGCCGCGTCACCGGCCGCGCGATACACCTCCAGGCACATGACGAGCCAGCGGTCGGCCTCGGCG
The DNA here is from genome assembly GCA_009380095.1 of Streptosporangiales bacterium. GTDB lineage: Bacteria > Actinomycetota > Actinomycetes > Streptosporangiales > Streptosporangiaceae > WHSL01. The sequence goes on from WHSL01000191.1 coordinate 797, forward strand.
GTCTGGTAGCGGTGCAGGGCGACGAGCGCCAGCTCGTGCCCCGCCAGCGCCTCCGCGTGCCGGTCACCGGCCTTGCGGGCCAGCTCCAGCACCTGCCCGGCCAGCCGCGCCTGGGTGTCCCACAGCCCGCGGAACTCCAGGAAGGCCCCCACGTGCGCGGCGAGCAGCGCCACCCGGAAGGCGTCGAGCCCCCCGTCCGTCGCCGCCTGCGCCGCGATGGCCAGCAGGTTGGCGTGCTCACGGTCCAGCCAGTCGAGCGCCTCGCGGTAGTCGCTCACCGCCACGCCGGGCGCGTCGGGAAGGTCCAGGTACGGAATCAGCCGCCCGGGCCGGACCAGCCGGTCGACGTGCTCCACGGTGTCGAGGTAGTGGTCGACGAGCCGGCCCAGCGCCGCGTGGCGCGCCCGCTCGTCCTCCTCGCCCTCCGCCTTCTCCACGGCGAACAGCCGGATCAGGTCGTGAAACCGGTACCGGCCGGGAGCCGGCGTCTCCAGCAGCCGGGCGTCGACGAGCGACTCGAGGATCGGCTCGATCCGCTCCGAAGCGCCCCCCAGTGCCGCGGCCGCCGCGTCGAGCCCGATGTCCACGCCGTCCAGCGAGCCGAGCAGCCGGAACGCCTGCGCCGGCCCGAGACCCCCCGCCCCGTCGCCCTCCGCGAGCAGCGCGTAGCTCACTTGGAAGCTCGCCCGCACCGCCAGGTCGCCGAGCTGCAGCTCGTCGAGGGTGCGCTGCTCGCAGGCCAGCCGGTCGGCCAGCGTACGGAGGCTCCAGCCGGGGCGCGCGGCGAGCCGGGCGCCGGCGATCCGCACCGCGAGCGGCAGCCGCCCGCAGGTCTCCAGCAGCCGCTCCGCGGCGGCGGGCTCGGCGGCGGCCCGTGGCGCCCCGATGACCTCGGCGAGCAGGGTCCGCCCCTCCTCGGGGGTGAGCACGCCGACGTCGAAGAGCGTGGCCCCCTCCAGCCCCACCGGGCGGGACCGGCTGGTGGTCAGCACCGCGCACGCGGGGCTGCCCGGCAGCAGGGCGCGGACCTGCGCGGAGTCGCGCGCGTTGTCGAGCACCACGAGCGTCCGCCGGTCGGCCATCAGCGTGCGGTAGAGCGCGGCGCGCTCCTGCTCGGCCTTGGGCAGGGCGGCCTCGGCCACGCCGAGCGCGCGCAGGAAGCCCGCCAGCACCTCGGCCGGCTCCATCGGCGCCGCGTCCACGCCGCGCAGGTCGACGTAGAGCTGGCCGTCGGTGAAGTGCTCGCGCACGGCGTGCGCGATGTGCACGGCGAGGGTGGTCTTGCCGACGCCGCCGATGCCGGCCAGCGCGACGATCGGCACGCTGGGGGCGTGCCCGGCCTGGCGGAGCAGCCGGACGACCCGGCGCGCGGTGTCGCCACGCCCGACGAAGTCGGCGATATCGGCCGGAAGTTGTGAGGGCGGCGGGATCACCGACCCTGGACCGGGCTCGGCGCGCCGCTCCGCCCAGGCCGCCATGCGCAGCCGGTCGGCGTCGCCCGGGTCCAGCCCCAGCGCGCGCACGAGCAGATCGATGGTGGCGCGGCGGGGACGGCTGACCCGGCCGCGTTCAAGGTCCCGAATGGCGCGGTCGGACAGGCCCGACCGGCCCGCGAGCGCCTCTTGGGTGAGGCCTGCACGGCGCCGCAACGCCCTCAGGAGCAGCCCGAAGCCGGGCGTCTCCCGAGACTCGACGGTTCTTGCCACGGTTCCCACACTGGCTCCCCGGTGAATCCGACGATCAGAAGTGGGCGCCGCGCGACCAGCGGGAGGCCGGCGCGGGGCTCGTTGGTCAACGTACACGAGGAACCTACGCAGATCTTCCGGTTTCCCGGTAACGGCCACGGGCCTTCCGAGATGACATGGAATGTCACCTTTGGTGCGCACATTAGGGAAACTGCCGATTCAACTTCCTGGCGAGTGCTGTGACCGCCCCATCACGCTGAGGTGAACCGTACGCCGACGGCCCTGGCCCCAGGCTTTCATCGATGTTCCGTACGACCTCCGGCCCGCCCGGCCGGGGCATGGCAGAATGGGGCGCTGCGGGGCACAGGGGGCAGACCTCGACCGGGTCGAACCTCCGCTCCGCCGGCCGTGTCCGCGTCGCGCGGGCACACGTGGCGCGGAGGGCGGTTCCCCCCGATCACGACGAGGGGCAGCCGGGAGGAGGTTCTTTGGGGTGTCCAACGTCGTGGCCAGGCTTCCGCACGGCGGCCTCGTGACACCGCACAACCGACCGGCACCGTTGACCGGCGCCCGCCCCGGTGACGCGCTCGACCACATGCCTCCACGGACCGGGTGGGGGCGGCCGACCCCTCCTCCACCTCCCCTGCCGCCCCCACTCTCAGCCTCCCCGGCCCTCGCCCGCCGCACCGCCGCCCGCCCGGGCCTCGCGGAGGGCGTCCGCGCCCTCGGAAGGTCCCGGCCGTGACGCGGCTGCGGGCCGGCACCGGTCTCCTCGCCGCCGTCTGCGCGGCCGCCGTCGCGCTCGCCCCGCCCGCCCAGGCCGACGCGGTCCGCGCGCAGCAGTGGGGCCTCGGGGTCGTACGGGCCCAGTCCGCCTGGCAGTTCACCCAGGGCACCGGCGTGACCGTGGCCGTGCTGGACACCGGCGTGGACGGCTCGCACCCCGACCTCTCCGGCTCGGTGATCAACGGGCCCGACTTCACCGGCAAGCTGCGCAGGCCCGGCACTCCGTACTGGGGCCGCCACGGCACCGCGATGGCCAGCATCATCGCCGGTCACGGGCACGGCGGCGAGTCCGACGCGGGCGTGATGGGCGTGGCCCCCAAGGCCAAGATCCTCTCCATCCGGGTGACGTACGAGAACGACGACCCGCTGCGGCACAGCAAGACCGCGCTGGAGCGCACCCGCAACGCCGTCTCCCAGGGCATCCGCTACGCGGTGGACCACGGCGCCCAGGTGATCAGCATGTCGCTGGGCGGCGGCACCTCCTCCTACACCGGCAGCCCCGCGGAGCGCGACGCGGTGCGGTACGCGCTGGACAGCGGCGTGCTCGTGGTGGCCTCGGCGGGCAACGACGGCGCCGCCGCGCGCAAGAGCTACCCCGCGGCGTATCCCGGCGTGCTCGCGGTCGGCGCGGTCGGCCGGGACTACGCGCTGACCAGCTTCTCCGCCCGCCAGCGGTACGTCGCCATGTCCGCCCCCGGCGAGGCCGTGATCAGCGCCGAGCCCGGCGGGCGGTACGTGCTGTCCAAGGGCACCAGCCCGGCCGGCGCGTTCGTGGCCGGCGTCGCCGCCCTGGTGCGCTCGGAGTATCCGCGGCTCACCCCGGCGCAGACGCGCACCGTGCTCACCCGCGGCGTGCGCCGTCCGCGCACCGCCGGCGCGCTCGGCTTCGGCAGCGGCATCATCGACGGGCCGCGCTCCATCGCCGCAGCCAAGAGGATCGCCGACAGCCTGCCCGACGTGGTGCCCACGCCGCAGGGCGACGCCGATTCCGACGGGCCCGACTGGCTGCTGTACGGCGGGCTGTTCGGCGGCGGCGTCGCGCTCATCGGCGGCACCGTGGTGCTGGTGGCCACCCGGCGGCGGCGCGCGGACGCGCTGCTCGACGACGAGGACCTGCCCCCGATCGCCCCCATCGCCCCGGCCTCCGCACCGCCGCCACCTCAGCCGCCGCAGCAGCATCCGATGCCGCCGCTGCCGCACCGGCCGCCGCCGCAGGACGGCTCCGCCGGTCCGCGATCATCGGCCCCGCCCCCGCCCCCGCCCCGGTACGATCCGTACGGCGCCGAGACCGTGAGCATGCCGATGATCGGTTCCCCCGACGAGCCACCCGGCGACCTCGCCGCCCGTGAAGCGCTGCGCCGGCGGCGACGTGCCGGAGATGATGGACCTTGACGCCGTACGCCGGCGAGGAGGGCGTGTGAAGAGAAGGCGATGGCGGTCCGCGCGAGCGATCCTGCTCGCGGCCGGCGCCGCTGCCACGCTGCTCGCCTTCCCCGGCCCCGCCCTCGCCGACGGGGTCCACGAGGCCACCTTCCTCTATGGCCGCGACGGCCGGCAGATGCTCGACGCCTTCTGGAGGTCCTCGGCCCGGCCGCTGCCCGGGGTGGTCGTCGTGCACGGCGGCTACTGGGTCGCCGGCGACAAGGGCAGCTGGGACTACAACGCCCGCTGGCTCCGCGACAACGGCTTTCAGGTCTTCTCGATCAACTACCGGCTGGCCGGCCAGGCGCGGTGGCCGGCCCAGCGGGACGACGCACTGCACGCCATCACCTGGCTGAAGCGCAACGCCGGCCGGTTCAACCTCGACCCGGCGCGGATCACGATCATGGGCGCCTCCGCCGGCGGGCACATCGCCGCCGCGGTCGGCACCCACGGCACCGGCGGCCGGACGGTCCGCGGCGTCGTCGCGCTGTCCCCGCCGGTGGCGCCGATCCTCGGCTACCAGGAGGGCTTGCAGATCGGGGCGCTGGACACCCGGGCCAAGCTGACCGACACCACCTTGCTGCTGGCCGGCTGTGCCCCCATGTCGCAGGTGCCGGGCTGCGCCGACACCTGGCGGGACATGTCCGCCGACACCGAGGCGAGCCGGGGTGACGCGCCCATGCTGCTCATGCACTCCGCCGGTGACTTCGTCGACTCCGCGGGAAGCTTCGTGCTCGGTGACGCGCTGCGGAAGCAGGGGGTGCCGGTGACGGTGGAGGTGCTGCCCGGCTCCAAGCACGCGGCGGCGCTGATCTCCGGCGCCGCCGAGCGGGAGCGGGTGCTCGGCTGGCTGAAGGCCGCCGTCGGCGAGCCGCCGCGCCGCGCCCCCGCCCCGGGCGGCCGCCCCCTCCCCCAGATCCCCGGGCTCCTCGACGACGACGGCTACACCGCGGCCCGCCCCACCGCCTGACCCGCGTCCGCCCACCCGGCGCCGCGCCCCACCACCCGACCTCCGGTCCGCGCACCCCCCACCTGACCCGGCCCGCGCCGCGTGTCGGACGGTGTGCGCCGTCGCCTGCGCGGGCCTTCGCGGCGTGCCGGTTCAGGGCTCCGCACCGGGTAGGGTCCAAGGCGTCATACCGGCGAGAGGGAGTACGGCGATGAGCAGCGGCAGGCGGGGGTCCGGCTCCAGGGCACCGAAGGGGAGCGGGGGCAAGGGCCGCCGCAAGCTGTCCGGCCGCAAGCCGACCATCCCGGCCGAGGAACGGCACTGGTACCCGAAGAAGCAGACGAAGCGCGCCCCCGGCAAGGACGACAAGGACCGGCGGGAGCCCGCGCGCACGTCCTCGCCCTGGGGCCCGCGGCCCGCGCCGGACGGCAGCGAGCTGGTGATCGGCCGCAACCCGGTGGTCGAGGCGCTGCGCGCGGGCATCCCCGCGACCACGCTGTACGTGGCGCAGGGCACCGACGCGGACGAGCGGGTCAGGGAGGCGGTGAAGGTCGCCACCGACGCGGGCGTCTCCGTACTGGAGACCGGCCGTCACGACCTGGACCGGCGCGCCGAGGGCGGGGTGCACCAGGGCCTCGCACTGGACGTGCCGCCCTACTCGTATGTACATCCAAACGATCTTCTCGGCCGGGCCCAGGGCTCCGCGCGGCCAGCGCTCCTCGTGGCCCTGGACGGGGTGACCGACCCCCGCAACCTCGGCGCCATCGCCAGGTCCGCGGCCGCGTTCGGGGCGCACGGCCTGCTGATCCCCGGGCGCCGTACGGCGGGGGTGACGGCGGCGGCGTGGAAGGCCTCGGCCGGCACGCTGGCCCGCGTACCGGTCGCCCGGGCGACCAATCTGACCCGGCAGCTCAACGAGTATCAGGAGGCCGGGCTCTTCGTCGTGGGGCTCGACTCCGGCAGCACCACCGACATCGACACGGTCGAGCTGGCGGCCGGTCCCGTGGTGCTGGTGGTCGGCGCGGAGGGGAAGGGGCTGTCCCGGCTGGTGGCGCAGACCTGCGACCTGGTGGCCGGGATCCCGATGACCGATCGGGCCGAGTCGCTGAACGCCTCGGTGGCGGCCGGGGTGGCGCTGTACGCGTTCGCCCGGCTGCGGAAGGGCTGACCGCCGGAGACCCCGGCGGCCTGCCGTCGTCGAGGCTGAGGAGCCACTTCGCCTGACCCATCCGGGGCGTCGCGTTCTCTTCGGGGGACGTGTCCCCCGAAGCCTCGGCACGACGTCCGGACGGCGCGCGGGCCGGCGAAGGCTCCGCGTCCCGCGACCGCGGGCTATGCGATGAGGTCGTCGAACTCCCCGGCCTTGGCGCTGAGGAGCATGGCCTTGACCTCATCCTTCGTGTAGATCAACGCGGGACCCTCCGGGTACCGCGAGTTGCGCAGCGCGATGGCTCCACCAGGCAGTTTGGCGAGTTCGACGCAGTTCCCCGATGAATTGCTGCGCACGCTCTTCTGCCATTTGACCCCGGTGAGCGCGGCGGCGGACATGCCGTTATATGTGTCAAGCATTGAGATCTCTTTCGAGGATTTCATGAAGCAGATCAATGGACTCGTCCGGCGTGGCACTGTCCACGCAGAGACGCTCCATCGCCACCAGATAAGGATCGACATCCTCGCGCTTGTCCAGATACAACGCGCCACCCAACTGCTCCAGGTAGACCACGTCGGGCAGCTCTGACTCGGCGAATCTCATTATCGAGAACGCCCCGCCCTCGGCCGCGTGGCCGCCGAACTCGAACGGCATCACCTGCAAGGTGACGTTCGGCCGCTTCGCCATCGCGATCAAGTGCTCGAGTTGCCCGCGCATCACCTCGGGTCCGCCGATCGGACGGCGCAGCGCCGCCTCGTCGATCACCGCCCACACCCGAGACGCCTCGTCCTGGCCCAACCGCTCCTGACGCGCCATCCGCAGCCCGACGCGCCGTTCGATCTCCTCGTCGAGAGCCTCACGGCGGCCCAGCGTCATCACCGCCCGCGCGTAACCCGCCGACTGCAACAACCCCGGGATGAACTGCACCTCATACGTCCGGATCATCGACGCGGCCTCCTCCAGACCCACATAGGTCTGGAACCACGAGGGCAGCACGTCGCCGTAGCGGTGCCACCAGCCGGGCGCATTGGCCTCGCGCGCCATCTTGAGCAGCGCCTCGCGCTCGTCCTCATCTTTGATCCCGTACAGCGAGAGCAGGTCGGAGACGTCGCGCTCCTTGAAGCTGACGCGCCCGAGCTCGAGCCGGGAGATCTTGGATTCGGAGGCGCGGATCTCGTACCCCGCTCGCTCCCGGGTCACGCCACACGCCTCTCGGAGTTGGCGCAGGTGCGTACCCAGAAGGATGCGGCGCACGGTGGATCCGGTTCCCGGCGCAACAGCGGTCACGGCCTACCTCCAGGAGCAAGGATGGCGCCCAGTTTGCCACCTCCGTCCGTTTTCCATCGGCCGGTCGGACGCTCTCCCGGCACTCCATCCTGCCCGTCGCGCACGTTCCGTCCCTCGTGCACGAACCAAATGCACGTGCATCCGCCCTTGCGTTTGCACGTTCTGTGGCGCAGGATAGCGCACGTGCATTTCCGGACAAGTAGCGCGAACCTAGGAACGGCCAAGGGGGTCGCGACATGACAGTGCACCGGAAGCACGGGCACACGCTGGCCGAGTGTGACGACCCCGGTGCGCACGGCCTCGACGAGCAGGCGCTCGGTGAGGTCATGCGCTGGTGGCCGGATCAGGCAATGAGCCTCCTCGACGAGGGGGTGGGCGAGCCGACCCGGATCTGTGTCCTCGCCCTGCCCGTAAAGCCGGCCTCCGTGTACGAGGCGCGCGCCTTCACCGCCGTACGGCTCGCCGACTGGGACATGCCCGAGCTCGCCGACGCCCTCGGGCTGGTGGTCTCGGAGCTCGTGACCAACGCGGTCCGGCACGGGCTGCCGCTCACCCTCGGCGAGAACGACGAGGGGTTCGGCGCCCAGCCGGAGCTATCCGTACGACTCGGACTGCTCCGCCGCGGACCGCAGGTGCTCTGTGCGGTGTGGGACGGCAGCGACTACGGGCCCATACGCCGGCGGAACGATCCGCTGGCGGCGGGTGGGCGCGGGCTGTGGCTCGTGGAGTCCTTCAGCAGCCGCTGGGGGTGGGTACCGATGCGGCGCGGCGGCAAGGTGGTCTGGGCGATCACCTCGGCACTGGGCGGTATATGACGCCCCTTGGCACCGTACGGAACATCCCGTAGCGGTCAGCGCATCAGATCAGCGTGCTGAAGAGGTAGTTGCGGCGCTCGTCGGTCACCCGGTCGGCCTCGGCCCAGGAGCCACCGGTCCAGACGTGCATCCGATACCCCTCGCCGCGGAGCAGTGCGACGATGTCGCCGGACGTCACGCCGTACTTCGCCAGGTGCCGGTCCTCGATCTCCAGCAGCAGGGCCGGATGGTGCTCCTTGATCGTCCGCATGCCGCCCTGCAGCACGGCCAGCTCGGCGCCCTCGACATCGGCCTTGACGAAGTCGACCCGGCCCACGCCGCGTTCGGCGCAGACCTCGTCCAGCGTGGTCACCCGGACCCGCACCGCCTCCGCCGACGCGAACTCCACGTTCGGCCCGATGCCGTCGGCGCCGGTGGTGAGGAAGGCGCGGCCGTGCACCGGCAGGCCGATGCGGATCGGCAGGCTCATCGTGCCGTGCTCGGGCTCGCTGCCGAGCGCGGAGCCGTCGGGCCGGACGTTGTGATACCCCGCGAGCCGCAGGCCGGTGTGGAGCACCCGGGCGGCGCCCGGCAGCGGCTCGAAGCAGTGCACCGCGCCGGACGGACCGGCCAGGTCGCCGAGCACGTAGGAATACAGCCCGTACTCCGCGCCGATGTCGAAGCAGGTGGCGCCGGGCCGCACCACGGCCGGCAGCCCGAGGATCTCCGGCTCCACGAACGGCGTGCGCCGGGCCAGCTCTCGCAGCGCCGCGGTGAGCACGGCGGTGCGGCGCCCGAGCGGCGGCCACTGCGACATGGGAGCTCTCCATCCTGCCTCGGCGGCCCGGCGGCCGGACGGCGCGCCGGGAGCCCTCACGCTATCGGTACCCGCCGACATTCGCGGCCTTCGCCGCGTGACCCACGCCGTCCGGCTCCCAGAGGGAGCGAGCGGTGGTGATGAGGGCCTCGGTGACGGCGCTGGGCGGGCGCTCCGCGTGTCGCACGATCCACGTACGCAGCCCCAGCGCGGCCCGGTGCCAGGGCCGCGCCACCGGCTCGCCCGGCCCGGGCTCCGCGGGGAGCGCGAACGCCGGGATGGCCGCCACGCCAAGCCCGGCCGCCGCGCACCGCTTGACCGCCTCCACGCTGGTGAACTCGATCGACCTGGCGCACCGTACACCGGCGGCGCGCAGCTCGCGCTCGAACACCGCGCGCGGGGCGCAGCCGGGCTCGAGCAGCAGCAGTGTCTCCCCTTCGAGGTCGGATGGGGTGACCTCGGCGAGCCCGGCGATCCGGTGCCCGGGGGCCGCCACCACCCGGAGCTCCTCGTCGATCGCCGCCTCCACCCGGAACGCGCCGCCCGGCGCCTCCTCCTCCAGCAGGAAGGCCACGTCGAGCGCGCCGGTGGCGAGCTCGCGCAGCAGCCGTACGGGATCGTCCGCGCGGAACGTCACGTCGAGCCGGGGGAAGCGGGTGCGCAGCGCGGCGAGCACCGGGGGCATCCGGTACGCGCAGACCGTCTCCGGCGCGGCCACCGCCAGCGGGCCGGCCGGGTCGCCCTCGGCCGCGGCGCGCACCCGGTCGGACGCGGTCGCCGCCGCCCGCAGCACGCGCTCCGCCTCGGGCAGCAGCGCCCGCCCGGCGTCGGTGAGCGCGACGCGGCGGCCGCGACGCTCGAACAGCGCGGTCCCCAGCCCGGTCTCCAGGGCCTGGATCTGCGCGGTCACGCTGGACTGCGCGTAACCGAGCTCACGCGCCGCGGCCGTGACGCCCGTGCCCTGGGCCACCGCGAGGAACGTACGAAGCTGCCGGATCTCCATGCGATCACACCCGTTCG
>WHSL01000285.1 GCA_009380095.1 Streptosporangiales bacterium
GCGCTGAACACCAGGGTGAGCTGGGCGAAGCCGAGCAGCGGGATCGGCGCGCCGTCGATCTCCACCGGCACTCCTATACCCGTGGCGACGGCGGCGACGGCGGTGGTGGCAACGGCGGCGGCGACAGCGGCGAGCACGCCGGCGCGCCACATCGGGGCGGTGCGGGGTGTGGTCGAGATGCGCGTGGTGGTGGTCATCGGGATTCCTTCGCGTGAGTAATGGCTATTTCACGTGCTTCAGTCGCGGAGGGTCGCGGAATCGACCCCGCCGATCGCATACTCCGGGCGCCCGGCCGGCCGGTAGACCTGGAGCGTGATGCCCTTGGGGAAGGCGCGCGACGCGACCAGGTCAAGCGCCAGGTCCGGACCGGCGTCGGCGAACAGCCGCCCACCCTGGCCGACGATCACCGGGACGATCAGCAGATTCATCTCATCGACGAGGTCGTTCTCCAGCAACCACCGGGTCAGCGCAGCACTGCCGTGCACCTGCAGCTCACCCCCCGGCTTCGCCTTCAGCTCACGGATCGCCGCCACGAGGTCACCGGAGAGGACGGTCGTGTCCGCCCACTCCGGATCGGTGATCGTGTTCGACGCGACGTACTTGGGCCTTGTGTTCAAGGCACCCACAATGGGATTTTCCAGATCGTCCCGCACGCCCCAGTAGGCGGCGAACAGATCGTAGGTCCGCCGGCCGAACAGGAACGCGTCGGCGCGCTGGTACGTCTCGTCGACGAACGCCATGGCCTCACCGTCGAACAACGGCCTGGCCCACCCGCCCCGCTCGAACCCGCCGCGGGTGTCCGGCCCGCCGTTTCCCTGCATGACGCCATCGACGGAGACCTGCGTAGTCGTCGTCAGTCTCATGATCGCCGTTCCTTCTCGTGGTTCGTCGTCATTCGGTAAGACCGGACCGCGGCACCAATCTCATCGGTCGTGGCACGCTCCGTTCTGCTCCAGGACGCTAAGCCGCCGGGCGTGGCACCGAATCCGTCGCGTGACTGGGGTTCGCCGGGGTCACCGGCCGACGTTCATGCGTACGAGCTCGTTCCGGGACGCGATGCCGAGCTTGGGGTACGCCTTGTACAGGTGGTAGCCGACGGTGCGTGGGCTGAGGAAGAGCTGGGCGGCGATGTCGCGGTTGCTCATTCCGTCGGCGGCCATCCGTACGATCTGCAGCTCCTGCGGTGTCAGGCGCTCCAGCGGATCGGTCCCGCCACGAGGGATCTCCGGGGTCTCTCCGGCGGCCCGGAGCTCTGTCCTGGCACGTTGCGCCCACGGGGCGGCGCCGAGCCGTTCGAATGTCTCCAGCGCCGCACGCAGCCGCGGCCGACAGTCCGTACGGCGCTTCTGACGACGCAGCCATTCGCCGTACAGCAGCTCGGTACGTGCCTGTTCGAACGGCGGACCGCCCCGCGCGTGTCGTTGCAACGCCTGCGCGTAGAGATCGCCGGCCTCACCGGGGCCGGCGACCAGGGCACGGCAGCGCAACGCGACGGCCTCGGACCATGGCAGGCCACTCGCCTCGGCTGGCGTGTCGAGCCCGGCACAGAGTTCGGTCCCCCGCTCGGGGTGCCCGACGCGCGCGGCGGCCTCTACGTAGTAGGGCGTGCTCTGCGGCGATAGGGCAAGCGGGCGAAACGGTCCCGCGGCGATCCGCTCCAGCCTGGCGAACGCGGCGTCGTAGCGGCCGAAGGCGAGATCGAGCACGCTGAGCGCGTGGACGCACTCCGCGCCGCGCTCCGTGACCCCCTGGGCGAGCACCTCGTCCGTCAGCGCGGCGCAGCGATCCACGTCTCCCTCGATCGCCGCCACGTGTGCCAGCAGCCCGGACAGATGACCGGCGAAGTGCGGCTGCGTGGTGTCGTCGGCGATGCGCAGCCCCTCGGTCGCCGCGGTCCGAACCTCCTGGTACCGCCCGAGCAGCAGCAGGGCCCGTCCGAGATGCATCAACGCGCGTGGAAGCAGACCGATCGCGCCCGCCGCCCGGCAGTCACGGACGAGCGCCTGCGCCGACGCGTACGCGCCATCGACATCGTCGAGCATCAGGAAGCCTGCTTGGAGAGCCGCCCGTTCGCCCAGCGCACCGGGGCCGTGGGCGTGCGTGCCGAGCACCTCCCGCAGCGCCTGCATGCCCTGCCGCTGTGGCCCGTTCGACAGGCCGGCCACCACCGTCGCCGCACCGGTGAGCAGCGGAGAAGACGGCGGGAGGACGGCCACGCGCCGCGCCGTCTCGGCGACGGCGTCGTACTCCCCGGCGCTCAGCATCGCCATCACGGCTTCGAGGAGCATCATCCCGGCCGTGTCGGGAGAGCGGCCGGCGAGGGCGGTGGCCGCCTCGGCCAGCTCCCGGCTCGATGTGGGAAGGTCCTGTTCGTGGGCGATCGCGGCGCGGACCCGCACGAGTCGCGCACTCACCTCGGGCTCGGTGCCGTACGGGGCCGCACGCTCGACGAGCCTCGCCGCGAGGCCCGGGCGCCCGGCCGTGGCCGCCGCCTCGGCGGCCACCGCCAGACGGCGGGTTCTGCGCCGCGGGTCCGGTGTGAGCTGGGCGGACCGTTCGTACGCCGCCGCAACGGCCGCGTACCCACCGCGGGCGCGGGCCTGTTCGGCGGTCTTCTCCAGCTCGGACGCGACCTCCTCGTCCACACCGAGGGCCGCCGCGGCCAGCTGCCAGGCGCGGCGGGCGGCGTCGGCGTCGCCGCCGTAGGAATCGGCCAGTGCGCGGTGCGCGGCGCTGCGCCTGGTGGACGTCGCGCCCTGATAGGCGGCCGACCGGATCAGCGGATGCGTGAACATCAGCCTGCCTCCACTGACCCGGAGCAGGCGGTGCTCCTCGGCCAGCTCCAGGTCGGCCGGCGACACGCCGAGCAGCGCGCCGGCCTCCAAGATGACATCCGGCAGGCCGGTGTCGTCGGCTGCCGCGACCAACAGCAGATCCTGCGCCGTCCGCGGTAATGCCCGGATTCGATCGGCAAAGGTCTGCTCGACACGGCCGGACAACGGCATGGTGCCGAACGTACCGGCGGGTGCCTCTCCCGCGCGTTGCGCGGGCGTGAGCGCGTTGGCGAGCTCCACCAACGCCAGCGGGTTGCCCCGGGCCTCCTGCAGAATGCGATCACGGACCGGCCGGGCCAGGTCGCCGGTCGACTCACGGAGCAGATCCCGCCCGGCCGTATCGTCCAGCCCGTCCAGCCGCATCTCGGGTACGCCGGAGGCCGCGAACCGATATCCGTCCCTGGCGGCGAACACCAGGCCGACGCCCTCGGCGCCAAGGCGGCGCGCCGCGAAGAGCAGTGCATCGGCCGAGGCCCCGTCCAACCAGTGCGCATCGTCGACCAGGCACAACACCGGCCGGTCCTCCGCGAGCTCGGCGAGCAGCGACAACGTCGCCAGCCCCACGAGGAACCGATCCGCTCCCGCGGGCGCGGCGGCCTCGCCGAACGCGCCGCGCAGCGCGGCCGCCTGGAGCGCGGGAAGCGCATCGAACCGCTCCCGGAACGACCCGACGAGCAGATGCAGCCCGGCGAATGGAAGCTCCGCCTCCGCCTCGACACCCACCCCACGCAGCACCCGCATGCCATCGGCGCCCTGCGCCGCGTACTCGAGCAGTGCGGTCTTCCCGATACCCGCCTCGCCCCGCAGTACGAGCACGCCGCTCTGGCCCGTCCGGGCACCGGCCACCAGCCGGTCGAGCGAGGCCTGCTCCACGGCGCGCCCTAACAGCATGCCCGCGACGATACAGGCGGGTTTCGCCCCGGCCGTCGGTTCCTTCGGCTCGGCGGCCGGGCCACCGGTCACGTGACGGATTCGCCGGCCGCCCCCTCCCTATAGCGTCGTCTCCGCCACGCGCATCTCACCCGTCGCCGTCCTTAGGGAGGACGAAGTGCCGCCCACCGATACGACCGCCGGCGACCATGGGTAGCCCGCTGTTCGCCCGCTTCTTCGACCGGTTCGCAGGCAAGGACGAAGAACGCGGCCAGGCCATGTTGCGGCAGGAACTACTCGCCTCCCTCACCGGACGAGTGATCGAGGTGGGCCCGGGTAACGGGCTGAACTTTCCTCATTACCCGGCGACCGTGCACAAGGTCATCGCGGTCGAGCCGGAGCCCTACCTACGCTCGCGGGCGGCGGCGGCGGCAGGGCGGGCGCCCGTCGACATCCGCGTCGTCGCCGGCACCGCGGCCCGGATCCCCGTCGCCGGCGCCTCGTTCGACGCCGCCGTCATATCCGGGGTGCTGTGCTCGGTACCGGACCAGGCGGCGGCACTCGCCGAACTGGCACGGGTACTGCGGCCAGGCGGCGAGCTGCGCTTCTACGAGCATGTCCGCGATCCCGGTGGGTTCGGCCGCCTCCAGGACCTGGCGGACCTCGTCTGGCCCCGCCTGATGGGCGGCTGCCACCCCAACCGCGACACGCTGGCCGCCATCACACGCGCCGGCTACGACGTCCAGCGCAGCCGAACCCTCTCGTTCCCACCATCCGCCGTGCTCTCCCCGGTGGCACCGCGCATCCTCGGAGTCGCCCGCCGCCCCTAGAGAACCGCCAGGTGCAAGGGAGGGCGGGAGTTGGTCAACCGCCTCCGCCAGGCGTGTGGTGATGGTCGGGCCGAGGACGGATGCCCGCTCGGCGTTGTCAGCGTACGGATGGCGGGGGCGTGCGATAGTTGGTCGCCGTGGAACGGGTGCGGTTCACCAAGGAACGCGAGACGTTGCTGGCGACTCTCTACGCGCGGGCCCTGGATGCGGGGTCGCGCCGGGCCGTCCTGGGTGACCCTTACGCGGCCGAGGCCGTACGACACATCGAGTACGACTTCCGGAAAACGGGCATACGGCCCGCCCGTGCCGGAAGCCTGATGCTACGAGTCGCCCAGCTGGACAGGTGGACGCGGGACTTTCTGGCCGCGCATCCCGAAGCGGTGGTGCTGCACCTGGGATGCGGCCTGGACACCAGGGTCCACCGCATCGACCCTGGAGCCGGCGTCAGCTGGTACGACGTGGATTATCCCGATGTCATCGAGCTGCGGCGGCGTCTCCTCCCGGAGCGGGACGCGTACCAGATGATCGGGGCGTCGGTCACCGATGAGGGATGGCTGTCATCGATCCCGGGCGACCGGCCCGTCTTCGTGGTCACCGAGGGCCTGACCATGTACCTCACCGAAGACCAGGGCGCGCGGCTGCTGCGGCGCATCACCGATCACTTCTCGCATGGCGAGGTGGCGTTCGACGTCTTCAGCAGGTTCGCGATCCGATCCCAGAAGATCAATCATGTGGTCCGGCGGGCCGGTGCCACGCTGCACTGGGGCATCGACGACCCTCGCGAGCTGGAACGCATGAACCCGCGGCTGAACTCGGTGGAGGTGCGGACCTACGCCGATGCCGAGGGGATCGACCGGCTGCCTGCGCCCCAGCGCGTGATCCTGCGCGGCTTCTTGAGGGTTCCATCGTTCCGGAAGATGTCCGTGCTCCTCCGCTACCGCTTCTGAGCGGCCGAGGTGAGCGGCTGCTCCCGGGCACCTCTGCCTCCTCACGCGGACTCCGCGCCGGCCTCGATCAAGGTGTCAGGGTTGCGGGGTTGCGGACACCATGAGGTAGGGCCAGCCCAGCGGTTGGTGCGCGCCGCCGGCCGGGCACACGCCATTGCCTTCTGCCTCGCTGAAGAGCGCTCGGCATGGCCCGCAGAACCGCCATCCGGGCTGGAGGTGAGGGCCGGGGGCCAAGTCGTGTGGTACGCAGTAGCGCCAGCCGACCGGATCATGCGCTCCGCCGACCGAGCAGACCCCATTGCCGTCGCCCTCCGCGAAGAGGCCGTGGCACTTAGGGCAGAAGCGCCACGTGGACTGGAGGTTCGGGCCCTCTGGCACGTCGTGCAGCAAGATGTAATTCCAGCCAACGGGATCGTGCGCGTCTCCCGCCGGACAGC
>WHSL01000060.1 GCA_009380095.1 Streptosporangiales bacterium
CCTTGTCCTTGTCCTTGTCCTTGTCCGCCAGGATCGCGATGGCCGACCGCTCACGCCACGAGAACTTCATCGATCTCCCCACTCTGGCCACGGGAGGCCGGCCGCCCCCGACCGCCCCGCGTGACGAGCCCGCCTGGCGCGGGCGGCGGCGACCCTGGCAGGCGCGGAAGGACCGTGGTCAGCGGCGCCAGTCGGAGTCGTCCGGGATGGGGCCGCCGTACCAGCGTTCGATGAGGCGGCGGGCTATGGAGATGCCGGGCGGGAAGCGCATCACGCCATCACGGATGAGGCTGGGGAAGCTGTCCCGGGCGACCCAGCGGGCCTCGGCGATCTCGTCGTCGTCGGCGCGCAGCGTGAGGTCGCCGACGGCGCGGGCGAAGAAGCCGAGCATCAGGCTGGACGGGAACGGCCAGGGCTGGCTGCCCAGGTAGACGGGATCGGTGACGGCGATGCCGACCTCCTCCCCCACCTCGCGGGCCACCGCCTGCTCCAGCGACTCGCCCGGCTCCACGAAGCCGGCCAGCACCGAGTACCGGCGCTCCGGCCAGGCGCTGTTGCGGGCCAGCAGCATCCGGTCCGCGTCGTCGTGCACCAGCATGATCACCGCGGGGTCCACCCGGGGGAAGTGCTGGCTGCCGTCCTCGGTGCAGACACGTACGTGCCCCGCGGCGCCCACCCGGGTCGGCGCGCCGCACCGCGGGCAGTGCGTGTGGGTGGAGTGCCAGCGCTCCAGCGCCACGGCGTGCGCGAGCAACCCGGCCTCGCGGGCGTCCAGCGAGGCGCCGAGCTCGCGGAGCCCGGCGGCGCGCGCCCCGGTCTCCGGCAGCGGGCCGGCCACGGCGAAGTACGCGACCCCGTCGTCGAGGCCCAGGAAGAAGCGGTCACCGTCCGGGGCGCGGTCGGCGGTGAGCCAGGCGAGCCGCGGGGCGTCGGTCGCGGTGAGGGTCTCCCCCTCGTGCACGGCGAGGATCCGGGTGCCGGCGTCGGCCCAGGTGGCGGCCAGCCACGCCTCGTCGGAGCGCCGCTCGCCGGCCCGATCGGCGGTGCCACGGGAGAGCGCCAGCCCGGTCAGCGGGGTACGGTCGGCTTCGGAGATCACTTTGCGAGGTTATCCCGCGATCACCGAATCATCCCAGGGGGCCGTGACTCCGCAGTTCGGCGGACACGCTCCCCCTACGTGGGAGCCAGGGAGAAGATCCCCCTGGAGAGGCAGGCGGGGTGTCGGAGCCGCCGAATAGGCTCGCTGACGTGACCCAAGGACCAGGCCCCGCGACGCCCGAGGGCACCGAGCCGTACCTGCTCGGCGCGCTCCGTGCGGCCGTGTGGGCGACCCCGGAGGAGCCGCCCCGCGGACCCCGCGGCGACCTGCCCACCCGCTCGAGTGCCGACCGCAAGATCGCCGGCGTGTGCTCCGGGCTCGCCCACTACATCGGCATGCAGCCCGGCCGGATGCGGCTGCTCTTCCTCGTCCTGGTCCCGCTGTGGCCGGTCACCGCGCTGGTGTACCTGCTGTTGTTCGCGGTCATGTCCCCCGACCAGCGGCGGGCCAACCGGCGCTGGCGGGTGCTGCCGTGGGTCATCTGGGTGCTGTTCGTCTTCGGCATGACGGCCGGCTCCATCGGCCAGATGTTCGCGATGGGCGCCCAGCAGGGCCTGGCCTGGGGGGTCGGGCTGCTGCAGTGCGCCCCGCTGGTCGTCGCCGCCTGGTCGCCGCTGATCGCGTGGCGGCTGATGACGGTCGGCGTGTTCCTCGGCGGGCTCGGCGCGCTGCAGCCGGAGATCTCCTGGCCCTGGCCGGCCACCACCTGCATCTCCTACCTGCTCGTGCTCTATCTCGTCGGCGCGCGGTACGACCGCCGCGTGCTCGCCGGCGCCGGCGCGGTGACCACGCTGATCGTGCTCCCCGCGCGGTACACGGCCGATATGGGCGGCTTCATCGTGTTCGTGGCGATCGCGGTCGCGCTGGCCGTGCTCGTCGCCGGCGACAACGTACGGACCCGACGTGCCGCCCAGCGCGACCTCGCCGAGCAGGAGGAGCTGCGCCGCCGCGACCTGTCCCGGCAGGCGGTGCTGGAGGAGCGCTCGCGGATAGCGCGTGAGCTGCACGACGTGGTGGCGCACCACATGTCGATGATCGCGATCCAGGCGGAGGCGGCGCCGTACAAGATCCCCGACCTGCCGGATCCGGCCCGCGTCACGTTCGGGGTGATCAGGGACGCCTCGCGGGAGGCGCTGACCGAGATGCGGCGGGTGGTCGGGCTGCTCCGCCAGCAGGGCGAGGGCGCCGAGCGGCTGCCGCAGCCGGGCATGGACCGGCTCGATGAGCTCGCCAAGAGCGCGCGGCAGGCGGGAATGCACGTCCGGGTGGAGGTGCGCGGGGTGCCGCGTCCGCTCGGCCCCGCGGTGGACGTGTCGGCGTACCGGATCGTCCAGGAGGCGCTGAGCAACGCGGGGCGCTACGCTCCGGGCGCCAACGTCGACGTGGAGGTGGCGTACGAGCCGGAGCTGCTGCGCCTGCGGGTCAGCGACGACGGCACGGCGCGCCCGGCCGGCGAGCCCGGCGGGGGGCATGGTCTCGTCGGCATGCGGGAACGCGCGATGATGCTGGGGGGCACGCTGCACACCGGCCCGCGCGAGCCGCACGGTTTCACGGTGGAGGCGGAGCTCCCGCTGGACGAGCTCACCACTGCGGGGTGACGTGGACAGACCGATCCGAGTGGTGATCGCGGACGACCAGGTGCTGGTCCGTGACGGCCTCGCCGCGCTGCTCGACGCCGCGCCGGACATCGAGGTGGTGGGGCAGGCGGGCAACGGCCGCGAGGCCTTGGAACTCGTCGTCGTGACCGACCCCGACGTCGTGGTGATGGACATCCGGATGCCGGAGATGGACGGCCTCACCGCCACCGAGCGGCTGCTCGGCGGGAGCACGCCGGAGGGCCGCCCCAAGGTGCTGGTGCTCACCACGTTCGACCTCGACGAGTACGTGTACGAGGCGCTCGGCGCGGGCGCCAGCGGGTTCCTGCTCAAGGACTCCTCGGCGGAGGACCTGATGCAGGCGGTGCGGGTGGTCGCCGGCGGCGACGCGCTGCTCGCCCCCTCGGTGACCCGCCGCCTGATCGCCGGGTTCGCCCGCCGGCAACGCCACGAGCGGCCGCAGTCGGAGGCGGCGGCCACGCTGACCCCGCGCGAGGCCGACGTGCTGCGGCTCGTCGCGCGCGGCATGTCCAACGCGGAGATCGCCGCGGAGCTGGTGGTGGCCGAGCAGACCGTGAAGACGCACGTGGGGCGGATCCTGATGAAGCTCGGCCTGCGGGACCGTACGCAGGCCGTGGTCTTCGCCTACGAGAACGGCATCGTCGCGCCCTGAACGAGGCCGCCGCGGACCGGGCTCCCGCGCGCCGCCGGTCGGAGCTGGGAATTCGTCAATGTGCTTGCGGAACCCCGTGCGGCGGACAAAGATCCGGCGTATCCACCATCAGTAGTCGCCTGCGCACCTACTGTGAACACGATGTCCGCCGACGCGATGCCCGCGAGGGCCCTCGTGCCGGTGAGCGTCGTGTCGCGCCGACGGTGCACACGAGGGGACAAAGGTCGCCTCGGCCCACGGGCCGGGCGGCGGGGGAGGAGCCGATCAGTGAACGCTGTGGTGGCCGGGGCGATCCACCGGCGGGGAACCGTCGCGTCGACCTGGCCGGGGGAGATCACACAAGAGGGGGAACGGACCCGGGGCCGGTTTCCCGGGCGCGCCGACCAGGTGTCGGCGGCGCGGGCGTTCCTGCGGGAGGCGCTGGCCTCCCATCCGTGCCGGTGGGAGGCGGAGCTGGTGGTCAGCGAGCTGGCCACGAACGCCCTGCGGCACACCAAGTCGGGTGAGGGAGACGGCTGGCTGCTCGAGATCTGCTCCACTGCGGACTGGGTCATCGTCACGCTGACCGACGCCGGCTCGTCCGACACGCCGCAGGCCCGGCGGCCCGCCCTGGACGCGGTCAGCGGCCGGGGGCTGGTGATCATCGACGAGCTGGCGGCCGCGTGGGGCTACACCCGGCGGCACCGGCAGGCCACGGTGTGGGTGCTGCTGCGGCGGGAGGAGGTGCGGCCACCGGCCGCCGTACCGGCCTGAGCCCGCGTCCGGTTCCGATGCGAACACCCAGGTGAAGCGGGTGCGCCTTCGGCCCGGGGTACCCAGGAGGGACTCCAGGCGGTACCTGAGGGGCACCCGCTGAATCGCTCTCCGGCCGGACGACCACGAGGGTCCGCCGTCCGTAGCTTCACGTGCTGTGAAGCGACTGACGAAGTTGACGGCCGGCACCCTTGCCGGACTCCTCGTGGCCTCCGGCGGAGGCCTGCTGAGCAGCGCGTGGCGGTTCGCCCCCGACGGCCACGCCCCTGTCACCCCGCTGCGGTACGGCGGGGTGGAGACGGTGTCCGCGCACGGCGCGCCGGCCGGTGACCGGCGGCTGCTGGCCCACGACCCGGCGGGCGACGGCCGGGTGGTGCAGGTGTTCGGCGACACCGAGCGCGCCACGCGGATCGCCGTCGTCGTGCCGGGGAGCGGGCAGCGGCTGGACAACTTCGCGTACTCGGCCGTGCATCCCGGGACGGTGCCGCGGTCCAACGCCCATGACCTGTGGGCGGAGCTGCGGCGGCAGGACCCGGGGGCGCACGTGGCGGTGGTGGCCTGGCTGGGCTACGACACCCCCGAGGCCGTGGACCGGATGGCCGTACGTTCCGAACGCGCCGAGGCGGGTGCCCGAGACCTCGCCCGGCTCGTCCGTACGCTGTCCGCGCGTGGCGCCCGGATCACGCTGATCGGCCACAGCTACGGCAGCGTCGTCGCCGGCCTGGCCGCCAGGCACGCGCCGGTGGCGGAGGTCGTCGCGCTGGCCAGCCCCGGCCTGGACGCCGACCACGCCGCCGAGCTCGGCGGAGCGCGGGTCTGGGCGGCACGGACCGACGACGACCCGATCCGCTTCGTGCCGAACGTCCGTGTCCGCGGGTACGGGCACGGCGCCGATCCGGTCGATCCGGAGTTCGGCGCGATCCGGTTCCTTACCGGCGCCACCGCGGGCCACGACGACTACTACGCGCCGCACGGTGAATCCCTGGCCAACATGGCCCGGATCGTGCTCGGCCGGACCGCGGAGGTGACCCGATGGTGAGCGCACCCGAGCGCGACGCGCGGCCGGCGGGGCGGGGGCCGCGCGGCGCCCGGCTCACGCCCTCCCCCGCCGATCGCGCGGGATCCGGCCGGGGCGTCATCGCGGCGGGCGCGGCGCGGTGGCGTACGTTCGCCGCGCGCATCGACGCGGGGACGCCGCCCGAGCGGGAGCGCACCGCGGACGCGCTGCGGGCGCTGGCGATCGCGGGCGTGCTGATCGGGCACTGGCTGGTGGGCGGCTTCGCGATCGCCGCCGACGGCGGGCTGCGCATCGCCAGCCCGCTGAGCACGCTGCCCGGGCTCGCCCCGGCCAGCTGGGTGCTGCAGATGCTGGGCCTGTTCTTCCTCGTCGGCGGATACTCGTCGACGCTGAGCCGGGAGCGGTCGGCGGCGCGCGGCACGTCGTACTCGGGGTGGCTGCGTGACCGGCTGGTCCGGCTGCTGCGCCCGGTGGTGGCGGTGACCGCGCTCTGGGCCGTGGCCCTGCCGCTGCTCGCGGCCTCCGGTACGCCGGCGAGCACGCTGCGCACGACCGTGGTGCTGGTGCTGCAGCCGCTCTGGTTCATCGGCGTGTATCTGGTGATCACCGCGCTGACCCCGCTCGCGCTCGCGGCGGACCGGCGGTTCGGGGCCTGGGCGGCGCTGCCGCCGGTGCTCGTCGTGCTGGTGGTGGACGCGCTGCGGTACGGCCCGTACGGCGAGGCCATGCCGGCCTGGCTCGGGCTCGTCAACCTCATCCCGGCGTGGTGGTTCGGCTACCAGTTGGGCGTCGCGTGGGCGCGCGGGCGGCTGGGCCGGCCGCTGGCCGTGGTCATGATCGTGGTGGGCGCCGGGGCGTTCGCGCTGCTCATCGCCAAGCTCGGGTACCCGGCGAGCATGGTCGGGGTGCCGGGCGTGGACAGGTCCAACTCCAATCCCCCGTCGCTGCTCGTGCCGGCGCTCGCCGCCGTGCAGTGCGGGCTGGCGCTGCTGCTCCGGGACCGGCTGGAGCGCGCGCTGCGGCGGCCCGCCCTGTGGGCGGCGGTCGCGGTGGCGAACCTGTCGGCGATGACGTTCTTCTGCTGGCATCAGACGGCGATGCTGGCGGTGACGCTGCCGGTGTTCGCGGGGGCGGGGCCGGTGCCGGGGCTGATCGGGGTGCCCGAGGGGCCGGGATGGGTGCTGCTCCGGGCCGCCTGGATCGGCGGGTTCGCCGTGATGATGGCGGTGCTGTGGGCGGTGATGCGGCGGTTCGACGGGCCGTGGACCGGGGTACGGCTCCCGCTGCGCGCGCTCGCCGGAGCGCTGGCCATCGGCTACGCGGGACTTGCGGTTCTCGTGTACTGATTCCGGTGCCGTCGCGGCACGGCGGCGTCGACACGCGGGGCAAAGAGGGCATTGGGTGACGTTGCGCTTTCCGGCTTGCACCGGTGGCGACGGGCGGGTCTAGGATGGAGCGCAGTTAGGTAAGGCTAACCTCACCGGCTTCGTCTCGTCCCTCGGAGCGCTCTCCCGTGCACCTGTACCTGGTGGCACTCAACCCCACCGACTCGGTCACCCACGGCTTCCTCCCCGCCGCGCACGGCCTCGGGCTGCGGGTCACCGTCCTCACCGACCAGCCCGAGGCGCACGAGACCGCGTACGCGGACCTCCCGTACGGGCCGCAGGCCGTGCTCGGCTGCGCCGTCCACGAGGTCCGCGACGTGGTCGGGACGATCGCCGCGCACGGCGCGCCCGACGCGGTCTTCTCCAACAGCGACCACCTGCAGGCCACGACCGCGCTGGCCGCCGAGTTCCACGGCCTGCCCGGCAAGGGCTGGCGGGCCGCCCTGCGGACCAAGAACAAGGCGCTGATGCGGCGGCACCTGCGGGACCTCGACCCGGTCGGCGCGGTGGAGATCCCCGTTCCCGCCGCGCCGATGTCCGTGGAGATGCCGCCGTTCCCGTTGGTGCTCAAGCCGCGGGAGGGGGTCGCCAGCGAGGACGTGGTGCTGGCCGGGGACCGCGAGGAGCTCGTGCGGCGGGCGTCGGAGCTTCAGGCGCGGAGCCCGGGGCGGGCGCTGATCGCCGAGGAGTACCTGGACGGCCCGCTGCACACGCTGGAGACGCTCGGCGACGGGCGGACCACATGGGTGCTCGGCGGGTTCCGGACCCGGGTGTCCGCGCCGCCGTACTTCGTGGAGGAGCGCCTGGAGTGGGCGCCGCCGCCGGAGGACGCGACGCGGGCCGTGCTCGCCCGGCTCGCCGCGCTCGGGGTGGGGTTCGGCGCGTGCCACACCGAGTACGTGCTGCAGGACGGCGGGCCGCGGCTGATCGAGGTCAACTATCGGGTGATCGGTGACCACTGCGACTTCCTGCTGGCCGAGCTGCTCGGGCTGCCGTTGTTCGAGCTGATCCTGCGGGTGCACCTGGGCGAGCGGCTCTCCCCCGCGCCTCCGGTGCCCACCGGCCACGCCGTCACCGACTATGTGATCGCCGACCTGCCAGGCACGCTGACCGCCGCGCCCGAGGCCTGCGACCTGCATGACGCGGGTGTACGGCTCTCGTACCGGCCGCTCAGGGAGGTGGGCCGGACGCATCCGCTGACCAACACCAACCGGGACTATCTGGGCGCGATCCGCGCCGTCGGCCCGGACCGGACCACCACCGAGGCCGCCGTCGCCCGCTTCCGCAGCGCCCACCGGTGGGAGATCACCCCATGACCGAACCCCCCACGCCCATGCCCCGCATGGACGCCCCTCCCGCGAGCGCGCCCTCCGGGGGGGAGGCGGCTGGGAGTGAGGTGGCGGGGCGGCGGTTGTTGGACGCGTTGCTTCGGGAGGGGTACGGAGGGCTGCGGCAGCGTGTCGTGTACGGGCCGACCGGGCCGCGGTTGTACCTG
Source organism: Streptosporangiales bacterium (assembly GCA_009380095.1). Taxonomy (GTDB): domain Bacteria; phylum Actinomycetota; class Actinomycetes; order Streptosporangiales; family Streptosporangiaceae; genus WHSL01. The sequence continues at coordinate 8,019 of WHSL01000060.1, forward strand.
CCGGGGCGCGCGGCGCCGGTGTCGCTGGAGCCGGATGGGTTCCTCGCCGAGCTGCGGGTGCGGCCCGGATGCGGTCCCGCGCTCGAGGAGGTGCTGGCCGCCGCGGCCGAGGTCGCCGCGGTGGAGGACGACGTCACGGCGCTGGCCCGGGAGTGCCGCGAGTCGCTCCGCGCCGACGTCCTGTACCTGGCTCATCGCCCTGCGGTGCTCGGACGGCTCGCCGCCGCGGATCCGTACGGGCCGGGCACCTATCACGAGGCGCTGGCCGCCGGTGTGGACCACCCGGTGTACCCGGCGGCGCGCTGCCGGCTCGGGCTGACGGAGGAGCAGCTGCTCGCGTACGCACCGGAGTTCCGCCCGTCGTTCGCCCTGCGCTGGGTCGCGGTCCCCGGCGCGGCGGTGCGGCGCACGGGCGACCGTCCGCGGTGGTGGCCGCGGCCGGCCGCCGTGGGCCTGACCGAGGCCTCCGGGGACGAACTGCTACCCGTGCATCCGCTGATGCTGGACGGGCCGCTGCGCGAAGCATCGGTGGCCGGGATTCGGGTGGGGCCGGAGCCGTACCTGTGCGTGACGCCGACGCTGTCGATGCGGACGGTGGCGGTCACGACGGATCCGTCGGTGCACCTCAAGCTGCCGTTGCCGGTCAGCACGCTGGGGCTGCGGAACGTACGGTCGCTCGTCCCGGGGACGCTGGCCGACGGCGCGCTCGTCGCCGACCTGCTGGAACGGGTGAGCGCGGCGGAGGGTGGCACCGTACTGATCGCCGACGAGAGCCGGTACGCGCACGCCGGGCATGCGTACCTCGGCTACCTGTTGCGGTGCTTCCCATCCGGCCTGGACCGGGACCTGGTGCTCCCGGTGGCGGCGCTCACCGCCCCCGCACCGTCCGGCAGGCCGCTGATCACCGAGCTGGCCGCCGAGGCGGCCGATGGCGACCCCGTCGCGCTGTTCGGGCGCTATCTCCGCGCGCTCTTCGAGTGGAACGTGACGCTCCTGGTCAAGTACGGGATCGCGCTGGAGGCGCACCAGCAGAACCTCATGCTCGCCCTGGGGCCGTACGGCCTCCGGCTGCTGGTCAAGGACAACGACGGGGCGATGCTGCACCTGCCGCGCCTGTACGCGGCGCTGCGCGGACGGGCCCCCGGGGCCGCCGCCTTCGCCGACCAGCGGCTGCTCACCACCGACGACCATGACCTGGTCAACGTGTTCGTCACCATCACCCTGCACCTGTGCGCGGCCGCACCCGCGATCGCGCTCGCCGAGGCCGGGGTGGCGGACCGCGGGACCCTGCTGGCCCTGGTCCGGGACCGCCTCGCCGAGGCGCTCGACCGGTACACCGGGGAGCCGGCCGCGGAGCTGATGCGCCGCCTGGTGCTCGACGCGGACCGGCTACCCGGTAAGTCGATGGTGACGGCCGGAACGCTGGTCGACAAGTCCCGAACCCGTGCGCGTGACATCAACAAGTACTACGGCACATCGGGCCCCAACTACCTGCGCGGGCTCCCCGGCGCCGGGAACGGCCCGGATGCCGGCGACGACATCGGTCAGGAGGAGAACACGTGGAATCGCGCACGGCCGACGCCGTGACCGCACACGCCCTGTTCGGGTGCCTCGTACGCGAGGTGTCCGGGGTCGACGGGCAGACGCACGCCGCGGGGCCGTACCTGGTGGCGCGGCTGGCCCGGCTCGGCCCGCTGCTGCGCGCCCGGGTCGCCGGGGGTGCGGCCGGGCCGACGCCCCGGTTCGCCGGGCCCGTCGAGGAGTTGACCGGTGACGGCTGGGCGGCCATCGGTTGGCGGCGGCTGGCCGAGCTGACCGCCGCCGAGCTGCGGCTCGCGACCGGCCGCGACAACCCCGAGTTCACCGCCCAGGTCACCCGCAGCCATACCGCCCTCACCGCCATCCACGCGGCGACCTCCCCCGACGCGTCGGCCGCGCCCGCCCCGCGCGGGGCCGTCCCCACCCCGGCCGCCGACGGCATCGCGGCGTATCTGGGATCGGAGCAGAGCCTGCGGCGGGGGCATCCGCGGCATCCGTCGCCGAAGGACCGGCAGACGGAACCGTCCACGTGGCTGCGGTACGCGCCCGAGGCCGGGGCGCGCTTCCCGCTGCGCTGGCTCGCCGTACGGCGCGGGGCCGTCGCGGCCGGCGGGCGGGCGGACGCGTTCGCGCCGGTCGAGGCGCTGGGCCCGGCCGTACCCGAGGGGTACGTACCGCTGCCGGTGCACCCCTGGCAGTGGGAGCTGCTCGCGGACCGCCCCGCGCTCGGCACCGCGCTGACCTGCGGCGACATCGTAGACCTCGGCGAGCACGGGCCGGACGCCGTCCCCACCTCTTCGGTCCGGACCGTGTATCTCCCGGACGCGGACCTGTTCTGCAAGTTCAGCCTGGACGTGCGGCTCACCAACTGTGTGCGCAAGAACGCCTGGTACGAGCTGGCCGGAGCGGTGGCGCTCGGCGCGGTGCTGGGGCCGTACGTCGCGGAGACCGCCGCGCGCTTTCCCGGGTTCGCGTTCCTCACGGAGCCGGCCTTCCGCAGCGTGCGCTGCGACGACGGGCTGCACGAGTCCCTCGGCGTGATCGTCCGCGAGGGTGTCGGCGGGGCGGCGGGTTCGCCCGTACTGGCCGCCGCACTCATCGAGGACCCCGGGCTCGGCCGCTGGGCCCGGCTCCCGCTCGGCGCCGGGCCGGACGACGCGGCCGCGTGGTGGGACGCGTACCTCGCGGCGCTCGTGCCGCCGGTGCTGCACCTGTTCCACGCGCACGGCGTCGTCACCGAGCCGCACCTGCAGAACGTGCTGGTCACGCTCGACGAGGCGGGGCGGCCCGCCGGGGTGATCCTGCGCGACCTGGAGGGTACGAAGCTCGTCGCCGAACGCCATCCGGCGATGCTCGCGGCGCTGCACCCGCGGGTCGCCGAAGGGCTCGGATACGACGCGGAACGCGGCTGGAACCGGGTCATGTACTGCCTGTTCGTCAACCATCTCGCGGAGCTGGCGGCGGCGATCGACGCCGCGTACCCGGGCCTGGAGACCCGGCTCTGGGCGGCGGCGCGCGAGCGGGTGATCGCGTACGCGGCCACGGCCGGCGACCCGCCCGAACTGCGCGCACTCGTCGCGGGCGTCCCACTGCCCGCCAAGTGCAACCTCCGCACCCGCTGGGAACGCCTCCCCGACCGGGCCGCGGGATACATCCCGGTCCGCAACCCCCTAGCGGACCACAGCCCGGTCTCCGCCCTCCTCACCACGACCGCGCCATGAACGGTCACCCACGGCGCCCGTTCCCACCGGCCGCAGCCCCCGCCGACCCGCAAGCCCTCGGCCGCGCCGATGCCGCCGCCGCCGCGCAATTCCCCGGCCAGGCCAGCGCCGATGCCGCCCCGCAATTCCCTGGCCTGGGCCGCGGCGAGGTCGCCGCTGGGAAGGTCGGCGTGCCGGGGACGGTCCGGGAGGTGGCGATGCGTCTGGCCGCCGCGGGTCCTGGGGCGTTCCCGGCGTACGTCCACGACCTGGCGACGCTGGCCCGGCACGCTGCGGAGATCCGAGCCGCGCTACCCCGCGCGGTGGGCTTCACGTACGCGGTGAAGGCCAATCCGGACCCGGGGATGCTGCGCGCGCTGGCCCCGTACCTGGACGGGCTCGACGTGACGTCGGGCGGCGAGTTGCGGCACGTCACCGACGTCGTCCCCGGCCTGCCCGTCGCGTTCGGCGGCCCCGGCAAGACCGACGCCGAACTGGGCGAGGCGCTCCGGCTCGGCGTCCGCCGCATCCACGTGGAGAGCCCCCACGAACTCCACCGCCTCGCCGCCGCGGCCCGCACGACAGGCCGCCAAGCCGACATCCTCCTCCGAGCCGACCTCCCCCTCCACGCCTCCGAGGGCGCCTCCGGGCCGGCCGGGGGCGCATCCGCGGGGAGCGGGGGCGAGGTGCTGAGGATGGGAGGCGTCACGCCGTTCGGCATGGATCCGGCGGGGCTGGACGCCGCCGTCGCGCTGCTGCCGGAGCTACCGGAGCTGCGGCTACGCGGATTCTCCTGGCACCTGGCCAGCGGCCTCGACGCGGACACCGCCCTCGCGGTCGCGGCCGAGGCGCTCGGGCACGTCCGCCCCCGCACGGCAGCGCTCGGCCTGCGCGAGCCGGAGTACGTGCTCGGCGGCGGCATGGAGGTCGACTACGCCCACCCCGACCGGCACTTCGACTGGACCCGCTACGGCGCCGGCCTCGCCGCGCTCGCCCTCCCGGGCGAACGGCTCCGCATCGAGCCGGGACGCGCCGTCACCGCGTACTGCGGCTGGTACCTCACCCGAGTGATCGACGTGAAGCACGCCCACGGCACCGCGTTCGGCATCCTCCACGGGGGTACGCACCACCTGCGTACCCCGGTCACCAAGGGCCACGACCAGCCCTTCGCCGTCCTCCCAGCCCATCCCGCCGCCACTCAACAGCCTGGGGACACGCCCTCCGGAGGCGATCCCCAGGCTGTGGACGAGCCGATAACGCTGACCGGGCAACTCTGCACACCCAAGGACGTGTTCGCACGGAACGTCCCCGTGGACCGGCTCCGCGCGGGCGACGTCGTCGCGTTCGCTATGGCAGGGGCCTACGCCTGGAACATCTCCCACCACGACTTCTGCCTGCACGATCCCCCAGAGGTGCACTACCTCCACCCACCCGCCTGAGCCTGCGCTCGGCTCGGTCAGCCTTGCGGCCGGAAGGGCTGCTGAGGGCCGGCGAAGGCCCCACCCGCGGCACCACCGGGCGCGGCACCGCCGGCGCCGGGCGGGTACGGCCCGGGCGGCGCGACAGGGATCTGCACGGCCGATCGGCCGACCTGGAAGCCCACTCCGCCGATCATGAAGATCATCCCGGCGACGGCAAGGATGAGCGCCGCATTCTGCTGCGCCTCACCCTCGTACGTGCACTGCGCCGTGACCTCGTTATCCCCAGGCCCCGGGCACCGCTCGGACGCGATGCCGGCCCAGAAGAACGCGGGAACCACGCAGCACACCGAGAGGAGCGCGCCTTCCAACTCGTCGAGCGCGCCTGGGTGACCTGGCGCGGCCGGGCCGTCGAGCCGGGCATCCGGGAGTCCCTGCTGCGGCTGCTGCCGAATCACCACTGGCCCGAGACGGACGCGGTCGGTGGCTGGTGGAACCGGCAGAACAACCCCGAGATCGACCTCGTCGGCGCCGACCGGGAGCCGACGGCGGACGCGCTGCAGTTCGTCGGGTCGATCAAGTGGCTGGAGTCGCAGCGGTTCGGCGCCCGCGACTTCGATGACCTGCGGAGCAGTGCGGCCGCGGTCCCCGGGGCGGACGGGCGGACGCCGCTGGTGGCGGTGTCACGGTGTGGGTTCGTGCGGGGGGTGCCGCTGGCGGCGCGGTGGGGGCCCGGCGATCTCGTCGGCGCCTGGCGTTAGCCGAGGCGGCGGTCGCTGGGGACGGCCGGCCACGGGTGGCTCCTGCGGGGGTGCAGGAGCGTCCGCTCGCCGGTGGCGAGTTCTTCCCAGAGGCGCTCCTGGGTGCGCAGCAGCGCAGGCCAGTCGGGACGGATTGGTCCGTGCCAATTGTGGCCATCGCGGCTGTCCGCGCCGAACCACGCGGCCGCGAAACTCAGCGTCGTCAGGGCTATCAACAGCACGAAGAACGTCATCATGGCGGGCCGTCCGGAGTGATCGACGATGGGAAGCGATGGGCTTCATCGCCCGGTTGGCTCTACTCTCCGCCGATTGGATCGGCTATAACAGAGCCAATCGACCCGTGAATGGACCGTTTTATGCAACAAGGCGAACTGGCCACCCTGCTCGGCGACTGGTCGGGCGGCGGCGGCCCGCTCTACCGCCGTCTGGCCGACCGGCTCTGCGCGCTCACCGAGGAAGGGGCGATCCCGCCCGGCACCCGGCTGCCCGCCGAGCGTTCCCTGGCCGTGGCGCTGGCGGTGAGCCGGTCCACGGTCGTGGCCGCGTACGACAGGCTGCGCGCGGCCGGCCTGGCGGAGAGCCGCCAGGGCAGCGGTACCAGGATCAGCGGCACGCTGCGCCGCCCACTGCTGGACGGGCGCGTCCCCGGCGGCACCGCCGGCACCATCTTCCAGCGCATGCTGGACGGTCCCGGCCGGGTGATGTCGCTGGCCACGGCGTGCGAGCCGGGCGCCGCCGAGGTGGCCGAGGCCGCGCAGGCCGTGGTCTGCGACGACCTGCCGCTGCTGCTCCGCACGCCGGGCTACGCGCCGTACGGGCTCCCCGAGCTGCGCACCGCCATCGCGGACCGGCTGACCCTCGAAGGGCTCCCCACCACCCCCGCCGAGGTGCTGGTCACCAACGGCGCGCAGCAGGGCATCGCACTCGCCGCACAGCTCTGCGTCCGGCCCGGCGACCGCGTCCTCGCCGAGTCCCCCAGCTTCGCCGCCTGCCTGGACCTGTTCCGGGACGTGGGCGCGGTGCTGGTGGGCGCTCCGCTGGACGAGGAAGGTCCCGATCCCGTGGCGGTCGCCGAGGTACTGCGCGAACGCCGCCCCACGGTCCTGTACGTGATGCCGACCTACCACAACCCGACCGGCCTGCTGATGTCCGCGGCCCGCCGGCGCCGGCTCGCCGAGCTCGCCGCCGAGCACGGCGTGACGATCATCGAGGACAACGCCTTCGACATCCGCCTGCGGGACACGCCGCCGCCTCCACCGCTGGCCGCGTACGCCCCCAAGGGCGCGGAGGTCCTCTCGGTCGGATCCCTCGGCAAGGCGGCCTGGGGCGGCCTCCGCATCGGCTGGGTACGCGGCCCGGCGGGACTCATCGACCGGCTCGCCCGCCGCAAGGTGCTCGCCGACCTGAGCGGCCCGCTGATCGAACAGGCCATCGCCACCCGGCTCCTCGGCCGGCTGGACGAACTGCTCGCGCGCCGCGGACCGGAGGCCCGGGAACGCCTCGAACGGCTCGAGAAGCTGCTGGGCGAGCACCTCCCCGAGTGGCGGTGGCGCCGCCCGGACGGAGGCGCCGCCCTCTGGGTCGAGCTCCCCGGGGTGGACGCGGGCGCCTACGCCCAGGTCGCCCTGCGGCACGGCGTCGAGGTGGTGCCGGGCTCCACCATGGGCCCGGACGGCGAACACGCGAGCTTCATGCGCCTCCCCTTCGTCCACCCGCTGGAACGACTCGACGACCTGGTGGCCCGGCTCGCCGAGGCGTGGGCCGAGATGCGCCGGCACGGGGCGGTCGAGCGAGTGTCGCCGAGCTGCGTGATCTGAGTTCCGGCGCAGGTCAGAGCGTTGATCACGGTCCGATATCGGGGCGGCGCGAAGTCGCGGAAACGGTGTGAACCGTCGGCCGGCTGCGCTAGGATTCGAACATGAGTTCGAATGTGGCTCTCTCGGTCGAGGACGGCATCGCCCTGGGCGAAGCGGCCCTCGACGCGCTGGCCGAGGCGGGCATGACGATACTCGCCGCCTACGTCGATGTGACCCAGCAGCCCAACGGCATCGTCGAGATGGAGGGGTCCCTGCCCTCCGACGAGGCCGAGCTCGTGCACCGGGCGCTGGCCGCGTTCATGGACCCGCCCGCCAAGGGCGACCGCCGCACCCGCGATCAGCGTCAACACGACGCGCTGATCACCATGTCGCAACGCGCGCTCGCCGCCCGCGAGCGCTACCGTCCCGGCCCCCGCGCCAAGGCGTCCTAGGGGGTCACGGCCCGGGCCGGGCGCGGTTCGGGCCCATGAGTCCCGGGCGTCTCCGCGGCTCTTGGCCGGTGTCCAGCGGAGACGCCCGGTCCGATTCGTTGAACGTGCTCCACCATCCGGAACCGGATGAGCTGTGGGACTCCGACACCCGGATGAGCCCAACGCCCAGCGGCACCGGATGAGCTTCGGGGAGGGGGCCTCGGATGAAGGTTTGGGATGGAAGAGCGTTACGGGATCGCTTCGGGGAGGGTCTCGATGAGGGCGGCGAGGCCGTCGGCATCGAGGAGGTCGGCGGGGCGGACGGTGGTCTCCGCGCGGACGTAGTGGAAGGCCGCGCGGACCCTGTCGACCGGCACCTGCCGCAACGCCGCCCAGGCGAGGCGGTACGCCGCCAACTGCACCGCCACCGCGCGCTCCTCGCGCGGGCCGGCGGGCGGGCTGCCGGTCTTCCAGTCGACCACGGTGAACCCACCGTCCGGGTCGGCGAAGACCGCGTCCATCCGCCCCCGGACGAGCCGCCCGGCGACGAGCGTCTCGAACGGCACCTCCACGTCCAGCGGCACCCGCGCCGCCCACTCGCTCTTCTCGAACCGCGCCCGCAACTCGTCGAGATCGTCATCGATCGCGCCGTCGTCGGCCGCGCCCGGCATCGCGTCCGGGTCGAGCAGCCGCTGCTGGCCGTAGTGCGTCTCCAGCCACCGGTGGAACGCCGTCCCCCGGCGGGCGAACGGCGCCGGCGGCCGCGGCATCGGCCGCCGCACCTGCCGCGCCAGCGCCGACGGGTCCCGGGCCAGCGTGACGAGCGCCGACACCGAGAGCCTGCCGGGCAGCTCGACGTCCACCGAGGAGTCCCCGGCGCGGCCCCGCTCGGCGAGCAGCAGCTCCACGTCCCGCTCCCAGCCGCCCAGCCGCCGCTCCATCCAGGCGGGCTTGCCGTACCGGGCGAGCCGCTCCAGCCAGTCCCCCGCCTCGGCCGCCGAGCCGACCAGCGAGGCCCCCGCGAGCGCGGCATCGTACGCCGGCCCCTGCGGCCGCACCGGCCAGCCGAGGCTATGCGGCTGCGCCAGCGCCGGGTTGCGGTCCTCCTCCGGCTCCTCAGCCCAGTGCGCGAGCACCCCCGCCCCACGCTCGCAGGCCCCCCGCACCTCCTCGAGGAACGCGGAAGGGCCCAGCTTGGACGCCCCCTCCCCCCACCAGAACCCGGAGCAGAGCAGGCCGAACGAGGCCCGTGTCACCGCCACGTAGGCCAGCCGCCGCTCCTCGCGCTCGTCCCGCGCCTTGCACGCCTCGAGGAACGCGGCCCGCTCGTCCTTGCTCAGGCCCGACAGCCGCGGCAGGTCGGCGGCGTCCCCGCGCAGCGGGAACGGCAGCTTGCGCGGGTTGCCCAGCCACTGCGTGGACTCCTTGGGCCTGGCCGGGAAGACCTGGGCGCTGCGGCCCTGCGCCAGCCCGGGCACCACCACCAGCGGCCACTGCAGCCCCTTGGAGGCGTGCACGGTCATCAGCTTCACGCTGTCGGTCTCGCCGACCCGGCCCGCCTCCAGGCCGAACTCCTCGTCCTCGGCCGCGGACAGGTAGGCGAGGAAGGCCGCGAGCGTCGGGTCCTCCTCGTTGCCGGCGAACCGCGCCGCCGCATCCACCAGCGCGTCCAGGTCGGCCCGCGCGGCCATGGCCGGCATCCCGGGCCGGGCCGCCACCTCGATGTCCAGCCCCAGCGTGCGCTCCACCTCGGTGACCAGGTCGGGCAGCGGCTGGGAGATGTGCCGGCGCAGCGTGCGCAGCTCCGCGGCGAGCAGCGAGAGCCGACGGTAGCCCTCGGGCGAGTACGCCTCCGCCGGGCCGAGGTCGTCCAGCGCGTCGACGAGGCTGCCCAGCTCGGCGGTCATGTCCGCGACGGCCTGGCGCAGCGGGTCGGCCTGCTCCGGGGTGACCACGGAGACATCGGCTGCGACGTCCCGCCCGGCTGCCCTCACCAGCTCGCGGGCGCGGCGGCCGAGCGCCACCAGGTCGCGCGGGCCGAGCCGCCAGCGCGGTCCGGTGAGCAGCCGGGCCAGCGCGTCGCCGGCCCCCGGGTCGTGCACCACCCGCAGCGTGGCCACGATGTCCTGCACCTCGGGCACGGTGAGCAGCCCGCCCAGCCCGACCACCTCGACCGGGATGGACCGCTCCTCCAGCGCCCGCCGGATCGGGCCGAACTGGCTGCGCTTGCGGCACAGCACCGCGACGTCGGAGAAGCGCAGCGGCTCCTCCTCGCCCCGCTCCCCGGCCGGCCACGGCAGGCCGTCCGGCGCGATGCCGGCGGGAGCGGACAGGGCCGCGTGCACCCGCGCGGCGATCCACTCCGCCTCCTGCCGCGTCGTGGTGAACAGCCCGGCCTCGATCCGGCCGCGCCCCCTCCGGGCCGGCCCGGAGGTGAGCAGCGGCAGGTCGGGGGCCTCGGCGCGCAGCGGCTGGGACAATACGGCGGCCACGTCCAGGACGCGCTCGCCGTTGCGGAAGCTGGTGGACAGCCAGCCGAGCGTGGCGGGCTCGCCGGGGCGCGCGGGGAAGTCGGTGACGAACCGGCGCAGGTTGCCGGAGCTGGCGCCGCGCCAGCCGTAGATGGACTGGCAGGGGTCGCCGACGGCGGTGACCGGGTGCCCCTCGCCGTCGGCGCCGGTGCTGAACAGCTCGCGCAGCAGCACCAGCTGGGCGTGGCTGGTGTCCTGATACTCGTCCAGCAGCACCACCGCGTACCGGGAGCGCTCGATCGCGCCCACCTCGGGGTGCCGTTGCGCCAGCCGGGCGGCCAGCGCCACCTGGTCGCCGTGGTCCATGACCTCGAGCCGCGCCTTGGACGCCGCGTACGCCTCCACCATCGGCAGCAGCTGCTCGCGCGCCTCCTGCGTGTTGATCATCTTCTTGAGCTCGGCGTTGACCTCCTTGCCGGGCAGCTCGTCGCGCCAGGCGCGGAGCCGGTCGCCGACCGCGACGACCTCGCCGGCGGCCCGCAGGTGCTCCGACAGCTCCCCGCCGAGCTCGCGGACCGCGGAGATCACCGTGCCCGGGGTCCACGCGATGCGGTCCATCGGGCCGTCGTACGCGCTCACCACCCGCGCCGCGAGCTGCCACTCCACCGCCGGGGTGATCAGCCGCAGGGTCGGCTCCACCGCCTCCCGGAGCGCGTGGTCACGGACCAGGCGGGCCGCGTACGCGTGGTACGTCGACACGGTGGGCTCGCCGTCGAGCAGGTCCGGCGGCAGGTCCTCGACCTCCTTGAGCAGGCCCACCTCCTTCAGCGTGGCGAGCCTGCGGCGCACCCGCTCGGACAGCTCGGCGGAGGCCTTGCGGGTGAAGGTGAGGCCGAGCACCTGCTCGGGCCGCACGTGCCCGTTCGCGACCAGCCACACCACGCGCGCGGCCATGGTCTCGCTCTTGCCGGACCCGGCGCCGGCCACCACGACCCCGGGGCTCAGCGGCGCGGCGATCACCGCGGCCTGCTCCGGGGTGGGTTCGGGCTGGCCGAGCAGCCGGGCCAGCTCGGTCGCCCCCAGCCGTACTGCCGCACTCACGATGGTCATGGGTCGCTCACCTGCCTCCCGTGCTGCGCTCGGTTCGCCCCCGGCTCATTCCGTCACCTGCCGGCCGTCGTCCTGGGCGGGGCAGCACGACTTCGCCGGGCAGGTGCGACAGCCGTCGTTGACCTGCGCCTGGAAGACCGAGCCGGACATGCCCTCGGCCACGGTCTCCACGAGCTCGCGCGGCCAGCCCGGCTCCGGGTCGTCGCCCACCGCGCCCTGCCGCTGCGGCGCCGGCGACCGCTTCCGGTACGCCTTGCCCACCTGCAGCAGCTCCGCCCCCCCGGGGTCGGCGAGGCCGTGCCGTTCGAACGCGGCGAGCAGCGTGGCGAGCTGGTAGACGCCGAGCTGCGGGTGCCGGGCCAGCTCCTCCTCCGAGGGCCGCTTGCCGCCGGTCTTGATGTCCACGATCACCGCGCGCCCGGCGTCGTCGCGCTCCAGCCGGTCCACCCGGCCGGTGATCCGGATGCGGCCGATCCGCACGTCGAACGGCTCTTCGGCGGCCACCAGGCCGCGCGGGTTCGCCTTGTGCCACTCCAGGAAGCGGCCGATCATCTCCTCGGCCTCCTCGCGCTTGCGCGCGTTGTGCCACACGGCGCCGAAGTCCAGCTCCGACCAGACCTCGTCGAGGCGGCGGCGCAGACCGCCCTCGTCCACCCCCTCCGCGGCGAGCACCGCGATGGCGTGCACGACCGTGCCCAGGTGCCGGACGGTCTCCGCGGACCGCGCGCCCACCGCCTGCTCCAGCAGCCAGCGCAGCCCACAGGCCGTGTACGTCTCCACCTGGGACGGCGAGACCTTGATGGACTCCTCCTCCGCCACGATCGGGGACTCGTCCGAGGGCTCGCTCAGCGCGTACCACTCGCGGGGGTCGGCGCCGCGCACGCCCTCCTCCGCCAGCCGGGCGAGATGCGCGGCCGCGGCGCGCCGTACGGGCTCCGGCTGGGCCGGGTCGCACACCGCCGAGCGCAGGTCCGCCACCAGCGCGGGCAGCGCCAGCCAGCGGCGGCCGGTCACCACGTACTCGTGCTCCGGCCCGCCCAGCTCGTCGAGGAACCGGGACGGCCGCTCCTCGGTGTCGTCGCCGCCCACCGCGGTGACCACGAGGTCGCGCCTGGCCCGGGTGACGGCCACGTAGAACAGCCGCCGCTCCTCGTCCAGCAGCTTGGAGACCATGGCCGCGCCGGTGATCCGCTCCACCCCGGTGTCCTCGACGTCGATGAGCTCCTCGACGCCCAGCAGCGAGCCGCGCAGCCGCAGGTCGGGCCAGACCCCCTCCTGCACCCCCGCCACCACGACGAGGTCCCACTCCAGACCCTTGGACCGGTGCGCGGTGAGGATGCGCACCGCGTCACCGGTGGGCGCCTGGTCGGACAGCGTGTCGCCGGGGATCTCCTGGGCCTCCAGGTCGTCCAGGAAGCCCTCCACGGCGCCCGGCGGCAGCCGGTCCACGTACCGCGCGGCGGAGTCGAACAGCGCCACCACCGCGTCCAGGTCGCGGTCGGCGGCGGCCCCGCGGGCGCCGCCGGACGCGCTCTGCCGGAGCAGCCGGTCGGCCTGGCCGCCCGCCTCCCAGACCGCCCACAGCACGTCCTCCGCGGTGCCGCCGCGGGCGATCTTCTCCCGGGCGGTGCTCAGCAGCTCGGCGATCCGTGCCGCCGGGGCGCTCACCTCGTCGGCGATGAGGGTCAGGTTCTCCGGCTCGCGGACCGCCTCGACCAGCAGCGCGGCCGGCGCCCGGCGCCCGCCCGCGGCCTCCTCCAGCTCCTTCAGCGCGCGCCGCAGCCGGCGCAGGCCGAGCGCGTCGGCCCCGCCCAGCGGGCCGGTGAGCAGCTCTTCGGCGGCCGCCTCGTCCAGCGCCTCGGGGCGCACCGCGCAGCGCAGCAGGAGCAGCAGCGGCCGTACGGCGGGCTCGACGCCGAGCGGGATCTCGTCGCCGGCCACCACCACCGGCACGCCCGCGGCGGACAGCGCCCGGCGCAGCACCGGCACCTGGCGGATCGCCGAGCGGACCAGCACCGCCATGCGCGACCAGGGCAGCCCGTCGATGAGGTGGGCGCGGCGCAGCGTGTCCGCGACGACGGCGGCCTCCTGCGTCGGGGACTCCGTGATGAGGGTCCGTACGGTCCCCTCCGGCGTGCCGGGCACGGGGTCCAGCTCGCGGTGCTCGTTGGCGTGCCCGCCCGCCGGGCTCGGCGCGGCCGGCAGCCGCTGTGCCACCCGCCGGGAGGCGTCCAGCAGGGTGGTGCCGCTGCGGCGGCACACCCGCAGCGCCACCACCGGCGCGGGCGCGCCGTCGTACCGCGGGAACCGGCGCGGGAAGTCGAGGATGCCGCGCACGTCCGCGCCGCGGAAGCCGTAGATGGACTGGTCCGGGTCGCCCACCACGACGAGGTCACGCCCGTCGCCGGCCAGCGCGCGCAGCAGCCGCTCCTGTGCGGGGTCGGTGTCCTGGTACTCGTCCACGAACACCACCTGGCGGGCGGCGCGCTCGCGGTCCCGCACGTCGGAGTGCTCCATCAGGTTGGCGGCGACCCGGATCAGCTCGGCGTAGTCGAACGTCGCGACCGGGGCGACGTCGAACCGGCCGTGATAGCGCTCCAGGAACGTGCCGGCCGCCATCCAGTCGTCGCGGTCGTGCTGCAGGCCGAGCCACCCCAGGGCCTGCCCATCCAGGCCGCGCTCCTGCGCACGCATGCAGAAGTCGCGCACCTCCTCGGCGAGGCCGCGGGTGGCCAGCGCGGCGTGCAGCCGCTCCGGCCAGTGCCGGGCACCGTCGGACAGCTCGCCGCAGAGCATCTCGCGGATCTCCATGAGCTGCTCCGGCCCGGTGAGCAGGCGCGGCGCCTCGTCCCCGGCCAGCACGAACTCGCGGCGCAGCAGCGCGTACGCGTAGCTGTGGAAGGTGAGGGCGAGCGGCTCGCGGGTGGTGCGCCGCATCCGCGCGGTGATGCGCTCGCGCAGCTCGTGCGCGGCCTTGCGGCTGAACGTGAGGACCAGGATCTTCTCCGGGTCGGTGCCGCGCCGCTCCACGTGGTCCACCACCGCCTCGACCAGCGTGGTGGTCTTGCCGGTGCCCGGCCCTGCCAGCACCAGCATCGGCCCGCCGGCGTGCTCGACGACCTGCCGCTGGCGCTCGTCGAGCACCGGCGGCTCGGGCGCGGCGACGCCCCGCCGGACGAGACGGTACGCGGGTGGGCTCACAGGGGCCCATTCCATCAGAGGATCACCACAATCCGTGGCACATCCGGCCGTGCCGTCCCTCACGGCCGGTCGGGCGAGCCGTTTGCGGGGCTCGGCCGGGGTAGCCGGGAGGCGTGGAGAGTACGGACCGCGCGGGAACCGCCCGGCTGGCGGCGCGCCGCAGGCCCCGTGCCTCGGCGGGCTCCTCGGCGAGGGCCGTGCCGCGCGCGTGCCCGCGGAGCAGGATCAACGCCACCATCCGCGAGCCCGCCGGCACCAGCCGGGCCTGACCCGCTCCACGCGAAGGACTGATTCCCATGACCACCACCTACGTCATGGGAACTGCTGGCGGAGTACGGCGTCCCGCCGTCGTGGCCCTGGCTCGGCACGGCCAAGGCCGCCGGGGCCCTGGGCCTGCTGGCCGGGCTGTTCGTCCCGGTGATCGGCGTGCTCGCCGGGATCGGCCTGGTGCTGTACTTCCTCGGCGCGGTGACCACCGTGCTGCGGGCCCGCTCGTACGCCCACATCCCTTACCCGCTGCTCTACCTGACGCCCGTCGTCGCCGTGCTGACTCTGGGGCTCGGCGCCTGAACCCGGGTCAGCGGCCGTCCCAGCGGGCGAGCGACATGTCGACGCGCTCGCCGCCGGGGCGGAGCGGGGTGCCCTCCTCGCGGTGGTGACGCAGGGCGCGCTCCTCCAGGCCGGCGGCCGGGGAGCCGTCGGCGCGGATCACCCGCCACCACGGCACGCCGCCGCCCCACAGCGCCATCACCCGGCCCACCTGCCGGGGGCCGCCCTCCTCCAGATACTCCGCCACGTCGCCGTACGACATCACGTGGCCGGGCGGGATCCGCTCGACGAGGTCGAGCACCCGCTCGGCGAAGGGCGTGGGGTCCACGGTGCGGAATCCTATGCGTGGCGTACGACGGAACGCGGCCGGCGTCAGGGGCGGCGACGGGCGGATCTGCGGGCGACGGCCACGAGGGCCAGCCCGCGGGCGGCCACGGCCGCGGTCACCACGCACATCGCGCCGATGAGCAGCAGCGCCCAGCGCGGTACGGCCGACCCGCCGGCGTCCTCGCCGTTCGCCACCGGGGCGGTGGGCACGGCCGTCGTCGCCTCGGCCGCGACGCCGCCGCCCTCCCGGCGGCCGGTCTCGCCCGGCGCCGCCGTGGGCCGGTACGCGGCGAGCTCGTCGCTGCGCCGCAGCGCCGCCTCGGCGTCCACCACGCCGAAGCCCACCCCCACGTCGTATCCGTCCTTGGGCCGCTCGCGCGTGGTGTCGGTCAGCGCCCGGGCCACCAGCGCCGGCGGCAGCAGCGGGTGCCGCGCCTTGATCAGCGCGGCCACCCCGGTGACCAGCGC
Organism: Streptosporangiales bacterium; assembly: GCA_009380095.1. Lineage (GTDB taxonomy): Bacteria > Actinomycetota > Actinomycetes > Streptosporangiales > Streptosporangiaceae > WHSL01. The sequence continues at coordinate 23,790 of WHSL01000060.1, forward strand.
GGCCGCGCCGCTGGTGCCGTTCACCCAGTAGTAGTCGTCCTTGGCGCCCGCGCCGACGAGCCGTACGCCCGGCGCGGACACCGACACCGTCGCGTTGCGGCTGGAGAACGTGGCCGGCTTGAACCGCTCGTCCACCGCGCCGACCCCGATCACGCCCGCGTACCCGCCGGGGAAGGACTCGCGGCTGAACCCGTACGTGCGGGTGAAGCCGGAGCGGCCCTCGTTGCCCGCCGCGCCCACCACCACGACGCCGCGGGCCAGCGCGTAGTCGAGCGCCTGCCGGTCCGCGCGGGCGGAGCCGAAGCCGCCGAGCGACAGGTTGATCACGGTGGCGCCGTGGTCGACCGCGTACCGGATGGCCTGGGCCACGCCGGTGGCGCGGGTGGGGTCGGCGCGGAAGCGTTCGCGGCCCGGGTCGGTGTCGTCCACGGTCACCCGCAGCGAGAGGATCGTCGCCTGCGGCGCCACGCCGATCGCGCCCGCGGTGAAGCCCGGGCCGTGCCCGCGGCCGGCGATGAGCGTGGCCATCAGCGTGCCGTGCTCGCCCCACGCGGGGCCGCCCGGGTCGTTGCCGGTGCCGGTGAAGTCGGGACCGGTCCGTACGGCGCCCGCGAGGTCCTTGACCGTGGGCACCACGCCGGTGTCGAGCACGGCGACGGTGACGCCGCGGCCCTTGGTGATCTTCCACGCGTCGTCGGCGCGGATCGCGCGGAGTGCGGGCATCTGCCGTTCCCGTACCGGGTCCGCGCGCGGCTCCGCGTACGCCGGCGCGGCCACGACACCCGTGAGCAGCGCGGCCACCGCCAGCCCGGCGGGCAGCGGCCAGCGCCGTCGCCGGCGCGCGTCGCGGGCCGGGGGTGGTGGAGGTGGCGGTGGCGGCGGCCCGGCGGGGGCGTTCACCGAGCCCCCCGGTCCGCCGCGCCGTGGAGAGACGGCGGGTTCAGCACGGGTCGTCTCCGGCGGCGCAGCGGTTCACCCGGTCCAGGATGGCCTGGCCGACGCCGGAGCCGGCGGCGACCATGTCGGTGTTCTCCCGCAGCGCGGCCGGCAGGCCGGCGGCGGGACGGCCGTCCGCGTAGCCGGTGGCGACCATCACCAGGTGCGGCCCGGCCACGTGCGCCTCGGTACGGATCCGTGCCCTGTCGGTGAACCGGTCGGCCACGGTGCGCGGGAACGCCACGGCGCGCACCTTGGGCGGCGCGCCGGTCACCGGCGGGACATGCCGGGTGAACTCCGCGATCCCGACGGTCATCAGCAGCGCGCCGGACGCGTCCACGTACGTGGCCCGGTGGATGCGGCGGCAGCCCGCGCGCGCCAGCCGCGCCGCGGACGCCTTGTCGACGGCGTCGGCGCAGTCCGCCGGGGGTGCCACGCCGACCCGGTGCGCGGTGGAGCGGACCCGGTAGCGGTCCACGTACCTGACCTTGGCGGGGAGGAGCCGCTGGGCCGTGGTGTCGGGTGCCTCGCCGGGGACCGTGACGGGCGCGCCGGCGGCGGAGGCGACGGGGTCCTCGGCGGCCAGGACGGAGGCGGTCAGGCCGCACAGGCTGAGTACGAATGTGAGGGCGAGCGCGGGGACCCGTGCGGGCGCCGCCACGCCTCGGATCGGCACCGGGACCAGCGCCTGGGACTCCCACTCGGGCACGGCCGGGCGCTGCGGCGGGGGCGCGGCTCCCGCGGGCGCCCTGCCCGCCCACCTGGACGTGCGGCCGGGGGCCGCGTACGGCTCGGCCGGGGCCTCCGGCTTGGAGACGGTGGCCCGGATCACCGGGATCGGCTGAGTGTCCGTCGTCGGGTCGACCCAGCCGGAGTGATCGAGCATGGGCGGATATTAGTGATTTCCACGGGATCCTGCCGAGACCCTCCGGGTGATACCGCCCTACCGTTACTCACGACGTCCACATCTGGCCGACTTCTGCCCGTATCAGGCCAGTCCTCCGCCACCGGTGGACCGCCCCTCGCCGAACTCCCCACCCGGATGCCCCGGACTCGGCGGGGTCGCCGGACCCGACGAGGTGGGCGGGGCGCCGGGCCACCCTGAGCCGGGCGGCGGGTGCGGGGTCTGCGACGACGGCGGTCTGTACGGCGACGGAGAGCCGCCCGGGCCGTAGGGAGGCGCGGGGCCGCCCGGGCCGTAAGGAGACGCCGGGTCGCCCGGTCCGTAGGGAGGCATGGGCCCGCCCTGGCCGTACGGAGAGGCCGGGCCGCCCGGGCCGTAGGGAGATGGCGGGCCGGCGGGAGCGAGGGTGGGGGGCCGGCGGCGGCGTAGCGCGACCAGCCAGACGAGGGCCGCGACGAGCCCGCCCAGGAAGATCACGGAGGCCACCCCGGCCCCGGCGATCAGCCCCGTGTCCCGGCGCACCACCGGAACGGGCGCCGCGTCCCCCGAGGCGAACCGCTTCCCGGGGTCGAGCCCGCCGCTGCTCCGGTACGTGGAGAGCCGCTCCGCCAGCGCCAGCGCCCGCGACGCGTCGATCTCCCCGAAGCCGATGTCGTGGTCGTAGCCGAGGCGCGGCCGGCGCTTGGCGCTGCCCACGATGGCCTGGGACACCAGCGCCGGGCTCAGCTTCGGGTACTTGGCCCGGATCAGCGCCGCCACCCCGGACACCAGCGCGCACGCGGGGCTGGTGCCGGACATCCGCCAGTACTCCCCGTCCGGGCCCGCCGAGGTGATCCCGGTCCCCGGCGCCGCCACCACGATGGAGCCGTTCCGGTTCGAGAAGCCGGCCCGCCGGTGCGCCCGGTCCACCGCCGCCACCGAGATCACGCCCGGGTAGGACGCCGGGTAGCGGTACGGCGCGTATCCGCCCTTGACCAGCTGCGAGTCCCCGTCGTTGCCCGCGCCGGCGACGACCACCACGCCCTGGTCGAGCGCGTACGCGATCGCGGCCCGGTCCTCCTTCGTCGCCACGCCGCGGACCAGCGACAGGTTGATCACGTCCGCGCCGGCCTTGACCGCCCGGCGGATCCCCGAGGCCACCGCGTCCGCCCACCGCTCCTCGCCGTTGAAGCGGCGGAAGCCGGGCTCGGTCTCGTCCAGGATGACCCGGATGGAAAGGATCTTGGAGGCCGGCGCCACGCCGACCACCCCGCTGGCCCGCCCGGCCCCGTGCCCGCGGCCGGCGATGAGCGCGGCCATGTTGGTCCCGTGCACGAGGTTGGGCCGGGTGCCCGCGGGGTTGGCGCCGCTCGTCATGTCCGGCCCGGTCTCCACCGCGCCGCGCAGGTCGGGGACGTCGCCGTCCACGCCGGTGTCCAGCACGGCCACGGTGACGCCGTCGCCCTTGGTGGTCCGCCACGCCTCCGGCACGTTCATCGCGTCGAGCACCGGCCGCTGGTCGTTGCGGATCATGTCGGCGTGCGCGGCCGGGGCCGTACCGGCCGAGAACACGACGGCCAGCGCGAGGGTGATGGCCCCGGCCGGCGCGGCGAGGCGCCCGCTCAGCAGTCCCATACCCGCTCCTGCGCGCAGTTGGGGGTGAGGGTTCGCGCCAGTTCGGCGGCGATGTCGGCGGCGAGCTGCCCGCCCACCGCGAACGGCTCGTCGCGGAGCTGGGTCACGGCCTCGCGCGGCCGCCCGTCGGCGTACCCGGCGGTGCTCAGCACGACGTACGGCCCGTAGGAGTCGACGGTCTGCTTCTGCCGCGCCGCGTCGGTGAACTTGGCCGCGGCCGTGCGCGGGACGGGCAGTGCGCGGAGGCTGAACCGGGGCACGTTCGACGAGCCCAGGGCGTCGGCCACCTGCCGGGCGACCTTCGGGTCCGCGAACGCCAGCAGCGCGACGGTGACCACCACGCCCTGCGGCTGGTCCAGGTAGGTGGCGCGCAGCCCCGCCCGGCAGCCGCCGGTGCGGAGCGCTCGCACGGCCGCCGGCCGCACCGCGGCGGAGCAGGTGTGCCCGGGGGCGATGCCCACCCGGCGGGCCGTCTCCTCGCCGCCGGTCTCCGAGGTGTAGGAGAGCCGTTCGGGGAAGACCTTGCCGGCCTCCCAGATCCGCCACCGGCCCGCGACCTCGGCCTTGGAGGCCGCCCGCAGCTCGTCCGCGGTGGGCGGCCGGACCAGCTCGTTGACCAGCACCGCGCCCGCCGCGAGCACACCGGCCAGGCAGACCAGCGCGGTGACGAGGGCGAGCACCCGGCGTACGCCGCCGGGCGGGCGGGGCGGAGGCGGTGGGGGCGGCGGGGCGCCCGGGTACATCCCGCCCGGACCCGGACCAAAGGGACCGCCAGGGCCTGGGGCGCCGTAGGAACCGGGAGCGCCTCCTGGGGCGCCGTGCGGACCGGGAGCGCCGCCGGGCCCAGGGGCACCGTATTGGCCGGGGGCGCCGCCGGGCCCAGGGGC
>WHSL01000091.1 GCA_009380095.1 Streptosporangiales bacterium
GGGGCTCTGCCGCCGTGGCCCGCCCGCCCGGGGGCTCCCCCGGAGCCTCCGCCCACTCGTAGTCGCGGGCCACCCGTGGCCGCCGCACAGGGGGCTTCGCCCTCGCCGTCCCCGCTCCGCCCGTCCGTCTCTTTCGGGAGCGTTGGCTGGGTCTTTCCCTTGCGCCTGCGGTTCCGGCTGCTCTGGATCGTTTGGTGGTCCAGGGGCTCCGCCTGGGCCGCTTTGCGGCCTTGCTGTTTGGCGTGGCCTGGTTGGCGCTTCGTGGGGCTGGCCCGGCGGGGGTTTAGGGGGTTGTTTGGAGGGTGGTGGCTGTTTTTAGGAGATGGGCGGTTTGGGGGTCTCGGCGGGCTGTGGTTTGGAGGAGGGCTACCAGGTGGTCGACTAGGAGGGACTCGAGGTCCTTGCGGGGGAGGTCTTTGGATTCGAGCCAGTCGAGGCCTGCGGTTTCTACGGCGGAGATCCAGGCGCGCATGGTGATGCGGAGGATGGGCTGGGGGGTTGTGACGCCGAACTCTTGTAGGACGCGGTTGGTTAGGAGGCGGCGGACTTCGTCGACGACCTGGCTTACTTCGTCGGTGCGGTTGGCGGGGGCACCGCGGAGGAGGGCTACGAAGCCGGCTTCGTGTCTCTCGACGAAGTCGAAGTAGTGCGAGAGTGACGTGGAGAGGCGATCCAGCGGCTTGCCGGTCTCCGGGGGCGTAAAGAGGTCCGTCAGCTGTTGGGCGGCGCTTCTGAGGGCCGCCAGGTAGAGCTCCTGTTTGCTGCCGAAGTAGTGGTAGACCAGGGCGCGGGAGGCGCCTGCGCGTTCCGCCACGTCGTCGATGGAGATCTCGTCGCCGGCGTGGGACCCGAAGAGTTCGAGGGCGGCCGCGATCAGTTCTTCGCGGCGTTCGTCCACGGTGAGGCGCCGGCGAGTGGGCGTGCGGCGTGTGCTCTGGTCCTCGCCATCGGCCGGGTGGGCCCGATCCACCGCCGTCACCCCCGCGCTTTCGACCACGGACGCCAGCCTAGTGCCCCGCTTCGGGGCGGCTGAGATATCCACCCGTGCGTCCCCATCCGCGTGGCATGCCCTATCGGGCGCGGCCCGGGGGGTTCGAGGCGTTCGCGACTTCTTGGGCCTGCGGTTTCTCCCGTACGTGGGGGGCCTTCGTGGGGCCGTCCGCCTCTCCGGGACGTAGTCTTGTCGTGACGGTAAGTGTTCGTCACGTCTTGACACGCACGCGGCGTGCGACAAGCCTGAGGAATCGTCCCGCTCACCTGGGGACTCGCCGAGCCGACATCCGGTCGAAGGTCGTCATGCGTGCGCCCGACCGCCGCAATCGAGGAGGCCGCGTCCCATGAAGATCGCTGCCGCCCCGTCCTGCTGGGGTGTGAACGCGTGCGTCGCCGACGGAGCGGATTCCGCGGTTCGGGTCCTCGCCGAGATGCATGACCAGGGGTTCGCCGCCACCGAGGCCGGGCCTGGCGGGTTCCTCCCCGGTGACCCGCACGCCGCCGCCGACCTGCTGACGCGGCAGGGGCTCACGCTCGTCGGCGGGCAGACCGGGATCGCGTTCCACAGCGAAGCGGGGTCCTGGGTGGAGCCGTTCGCGCGCGCGGCCGAGTGGATCGCCGACGCCGGGGGCGAGCTGATCGTGTTCTCCGCGGACACCGGCCGGGATGACCCGCTGCGTCCCCGACTCACGCCCGCGGAGTGGGTCCGGCTGCTCGACGGCCTCGGCCTCGCCGAAGAGGTCGCGGCCATCCACGGCCTGCGTACGGCGTTCCATCCCCGCATCGGCTCACTGGTGGAGTCGCCCAGCGAGATCGGCCGGGTGCTCGACGGGGCGCCCGTCCAGCTCTGCCTGGACACCGGGCACGTGCTGGCGGGCGGGGGCGACCCGGTGGCGATCGCGTGGAACGTGCCCGAGCGCATCGGTCACGTGCATCTGGAGGACGTCCACCTGCCCACCGCGCGCCGGCTGCGCTGGGGCGAGCTCGACTACGCCACCGCCGTCGGCTCCGGTCTGTACCGCCCCTTGGGCCACGGCGACCTCGACCTGCGTGGCGTGCTCGGCGCGCTGGAGAGCGCGGAGTACGACGGCTGGCTCGTGCTCAGCCGCGACCGCGCACCCGCCGACACCACGCACGCCGCGACCGAGACCGGCACCGACCTCAAACTCCTCCGCGGCCTCCTCAGCCCCCGCTGACCGCCACCTGCGCCCGGCGACCGCCGCCCAGTCCCCGCGCGGCGGCGGCCCCACACCGCCGACGCAGGACCTCAGCCCCCGCTGACCGCCACCCCACCACCCCCGCGCGACGGCGCCGCCAAGTCCCCGGTGCGCCGACGGCCCCACACCGCTGACGCCTGGCCTCAGCCCTCACTGACCGCCGCCCCACGCTCGTGATGCCGGCCCCACGTCGAGCTGACGCCCGGCCTCACCTCCGCTGACTGCGCTGCCCACGCCCGCGACACCGGCCCCCCGCCCAGGACGGCGGCTCCTGCCCGCTGACGCCCGGCACCACCTCCGCCGACCGCCCGGCCCACGCCCGCGACGCCGAACCCACGCCCACCCGTTGACGCCCGGCCCCGCATCCCGGCAGCCCCCCGCTCGCCGCGCTCCCGACGGGCGGCGCGCACCTGGGGGTTTGCTGAGTGACGCCACCCTGGTGGCCCGGGGAGGCGGCGGGGGTTTGGGGTGGTGTGTCATGGTTTTGCGGGTCGGTTTTCCTGTTTCCCCCGGCGCGGACCTGTAGTGGTGCTATTACTGATCGTGAAACCGGATCTCGGTGGGTGGGGGAACATTGCACCGAGACGCCGGTGATCATCACCGGAACACGCACCGTCGGCCGGGCACTCTCGAGGCATGCCCGGTCCGGTCATGGTCGTGTTCCGCCGGGACCCCGCCGACCTCCGAGGCGGGCCGATCGGGCTACCAGGGGGGTACGCCGATGCGTGATCCTGAATTGATCTCCAATGCCCAACGGGCGGCGGCCGAGCTCGAAGAGGCGTGGTCGCAATGGCGGGCGGCGCGCGGGCGGCCTGAGGTGGCCGCCGAGTCCGTGGCCAGCTATGTCGCCCACTCCATCGAGCAGCCGTGGGGGCACCCGCGGGTCGTCCTCGGCATCGACGCCGAGGACGCGCGCGAGCTCGCAGCCCTGCTCGCCGGGGACGAACCGGTACGTTCCGCCGCCGGCTGACTCCGTGCGGTAGCGCCCCTCGAAACGGCGGATCCCCCTAGGCTGGGGATGTGGAGTGGACGCTGCTCATCGGGGCCGGAGTCGTTGTGCTGGCGGTCGTCCTCGCAGTGCTCCGGGTCCGGCAACTGAATCAACCCCACACGGCGCGGCCCGCCGGTGACCGTCCCACCGGTGGGTCCCCGCCGCCGTACTACACACGCCGCGCCCCACGCGGCGGCGGCACCGGCGGATCCGCCGGCGGCCGTACGAGCGGCCGCGCGGACGAGATCCGCGCCGCCAAGGCCCGCATCGACGCGGAGCAGGCGGACGGCCCCGCGGGCCATCTCATGCCCGTCCAGCGCCGCGTCGCGCTCACCTTGGAGACGCTGCCCGACCGCACCCGCCGCAAGGTGGAACGGCTGCTCAAGCAGGACCGCGCCGCCTCGGCGATCAACACGATCCGCGACGACACCGGCGCCGGGCTCAACGAGGCCCGCCGCATCATCGCGGACCTGCGCGACGCGCCACCCGCCGGCCCACGCCCGGACACCGCGACCGCCGACGACGCCGCACCAGGCCCGAGCGACGATCCCCAGGCCCCGCGCGCGTCGCGCGGCCCCGGTGCCATGCGAGATTCCGGCACTCGCGGCCCCGGCGACCGCCCCGATGACGCGGAGGTCACAGACCTCACAGAGGGCCTCGGCACGCGCGAGACCGACGCGCCCGAGGGAGGTTTCGCACAGCACGCGCGAGCCCTGAAGGCGCAGGGTCGTACGGAGGCGGCGGTCCGGCTCGTCGTCCGGGAGACCGGCATGAGCGAGGACGAGGCGGAGGCCTTCGTGGCCGCACTGGACGCGCGCTGACCTCGGCGAACACGGCTTCACCAGGCTGCACTGCGGGTACTGTCGAGCATGGATCGGGTCGAGGCGGACATTTCGCGACGTCGTACCGGCGCGTGCGACACCGCCCGCCGGCCCGGCCGGGTTCTGACCACCGGCGTGAGGGTGATGGGTGCGTACGAAACGAGCCGCTGCGGCTCTGACGAGCGGGTTCTGGCGGACCGGAGTTTTGTCCCTTGCGTTGCTGATGGCGGCCACCGCCTGTGGCGGCGCCGGCCCGGACGCGGGCGGCTCCCCTTCGGCCGCGGGCGGATCCGCGGCGGCGACGCCGTCCCCGAGCCCGACCGCCTCCGACTCCCCGGCCGCCTCCCCGTCACCCGCCCGGACCGCCGCGGCCCAGCCGCTGCGCGGAAAGGTGGTGACGATCGACCCCGGGCACAACGGCGGCAACGCCTCCGCACCCGAGGAGATCAACAGGCAAGTCCCGGCCGGCAACGGCGCACGTAAGGCGTGCGACACCACCGGTACGCAGACCAACGCCGGCTACACCGAGCACGCCTTCGCCTGGGACGTCGCGAAACGGCTGAACAAGCGGCTGCGGGCGCTCGGCGCCACCACCGTGCTCACCCGCAAGAACGACAAGGGCATGGGGCCCTGCGTGAACGAGCGCGCGGCCATCGGCAACGAGGCCGAGGCGGACGCCGCGATCTCCATCCACGCCGACGGCGCGCCCGCGAGCGCCCGCGGGTTCCACGTGATCATGCCGGGCCGCGGCTCGGACGTCACCGCCGCGCTCGCCGCCGACTCACGGAGGCTCGGGCTCGCCGTGCGCTCCGCGTACCGGTCGGGCACCCGCAGCCCGTACTCCACCTATCTGGGCCGCAACGGCCTCGACACCCGTACGGACCTCGGCGGCCTCAACCTCTCCACGGTGCCCAAGGTGTTCATCGAGTGCGGCAACATGCGCAACTCCGCCGAGGCCGCCCGGATGTCCAGCGCGCGCTTCCGGCAGCGCGCCGCGGACGCGCTCGCCGACGGCATCGCGACATACCTCCGCTGACACCGGCCCCGCACGCCACGGCCGGATCGGCGTGCGGTATCTGATACACCGAATACAGCCCGCCTCTTCCTTCTCGGCGCCACGGTGAGCATCCTGGGGGAAGACGGACCCAGGAGGTACACAAGGTGGCAATGGAACTGTGGCGTGGCGTCGGAGTCGCGCTCATCACGCTGTTCGACGCCGACCGCAGGCTCGACCTCGACGGTACGGCCGCGCACGCGGCCCGCCTCGTCGACGCGGGCGTACAGGGAGTGCTGGTCGCCGGCACCACCGGCGAGGCGGACGCGCTCACCGACGAGGAGCGGCTCGCGCTCGTCCGGGCGGTGCGCGAGGCCGTGCCGAACGTGCACGTGATGGCCGGGGCGACCGGGGCGTGGGCGGGGCAGGCCGCGGAGCGCGTACGGGCCCTGACCGGCACCGGCGCCGACTCGGTGCTGGTCGCGCCGCCGCGGCGGAGCAAGGACATCAAGCCGTACTTCACCGCCGTGGCCGAGGCGGCCGGTGACCTTCCCGTGCTCGCTTACCACTTCCCGGGCGTGGCCGGCGGCGACGTACCGGTCGGGGACCTCGCGGCGCTGCCCATCGCCGGCCTCAAGGACTCCACCGGCGACCCCGAGCGGCTCATCAACACGCTGGAGAGCTGGGACGGGCAGACGTACGTGGGGGCGTCCACGATGCCGCTGCTGGCCCGCGCGCTCGGCGCCCGCGGGGCGATTCTCGCCGTGGGCAACGCCGTGCCCGAGCTGGGCATCCGCGCCTGGGAGGGGGACGCGGCGGCCCAGCGCGAGATCATCAAGGCTCACCTGCGCGCCAAGTCGTCCTTCCCGGACGGCATCAAGGGCCTCACCGCCGAACGCTTCGGTACGGCCCTGCACGCCCGCATGGGCTGACACGATCCGGCGAACCGGCACCGCGGCGCGGCATCCGGCGAACCGGCACCGCGGCGCCGCCCCCCGAGTAGGTGAGACGGGCCGCGCCGCGTCCGGTGGCGAACCCCCGGCGGCCGCCATGTCGACCCCTTGCCGGGCGGCCGCCGGGCCCCTCTCTCAGGGCCCGGAAACGTCCGGCCCCCCTCGTACGTTGTGTCCCCTGGAGAGACCACCGTGGGGGAGGCGGACATGAAGCTGCGTGGACGTGCGGCCGTCGCCGGCGGCGCCTGGCGGGCGTACCGAGAGCTACGGCGGCCGGGCTCGCCCGGTCTCGGCGCGCGCGTGCGGGCCCTGCCGCGCCTGGCCCGCGCCGTGGCCCGGGGGGAGTACCGGCTGACCGGGCGGCTCGCGCTGATGCTGCTCGGGCTCGCCTACATCGTGTCCCCGGTCGACGTGCTGCCCGAGTTCCTGCCGATCATCGGCGTCGCCGACGACATCGGCGTGCTGATGTGGCTGGTCGGCTCCGCCCTCGGCGAGACCGAACGCTTCCTGACCTGGGAGCGGGAGCGCCCCCAGGTCGTCCCCGGCCACGTCGTGCACGAAGGAGCTCGCCGGTAGGCACCGCCGGTCCCGGCGTTTCCAGGCTGCGGAGCCGGCCCGGGGAATGGGCCGGGGAGTCCGCTGGGAAATCGGCCGGAGAGCCGGTTGGGGAGCCGGCCGGGGAGCCGGCCGGGGAGCCAGCCGGGGAGCCAGCCGGGGAGCCCGTTGGGGTGCCCGTTGGGGTGCCCGTTGGGGAGCCAGCCGGGGAGCCCGTTGGGGAGCGAGGGAGCCTTCTGGGGCAGATCCGCTCCCCAGCCGGCTGCCCAGCGCGGGGCGACTCTCCAGCGCCGGCCGGCTCCCCAACGCCGGCCGGCCCGCCAACGCTGGCTGGCTCCCCAACGCGGGCCAGCCCCCCAGCGCGGGCCGACTCCCCCAACGCGGGCCGACTCCCCAACGCGGGCGGAGGGCCTCGCGGAGGATCGCGGGCCCGCCGGGTGGCGGGGTGGTGGGGTGGTGGGGTGGTGGGTTAGCGGCGGCGGCCGAAGCCGCGCAGGAAGCGTTCGCCCTCTGAGCCGAAGGGGTTGTCCTTCACCAGGTAGGTCCAGGTGGAGGTGGGGCGCTTCAGACCGGCGTGGGTGAGGTCGGCGCCGTCCTCCTCGGTGATGGTCACGCTCGTGAAGGTCTCCTCCGAGCGCTCGTCGACCTGGTCGGCCAGCTCGCGGAAGGTCGGGATGGCCTGCCGCTGGTACTCGTCGAGCGGGTCGCGGCGGCCCAGCGAACGCAGGTGGATGCCCTCCCGCAGGTCCGCGAGGAAGCCCAGGTGCTCGGCCCAGCACCGGTCCAGGTGGTGCAGCACGATCTGCCGCGCGGCCTCGGTCAGCGTCCCGTCCGACACCCCGGCCTCGCGCAGCTCCTCCACCCGCTCGGGGCAGCGCTTCTCCAGCCGCTCCAGGGCGATGCCGGTGCGCAGCACCTTGGCCCGGTCGGCCAGCATGACGTCCCGCTGGCTCTCGGTGAGCCGGTTGTAGCGCCAGGTGTTGCGGTGGATCTCCAGGTGCTGCCCCTCGGCGACGCGCTGCGCGTGCTCCACCGTCCACAGCGCCTTGGCACCGGTGATCCGGCCGTCCTCGTCGGGCTCCTCGGCCGGCGGCGGGTCGGTCACGTTCTGCTCGACGAGGTCGTCCTCGAGGCTGGTGAAGAACACCGAGCCGCCGGGATCGCCCTGCCGCCCGGCGCGCCCGCGCAGCTGGTCGTCGAGGCGGCTGCTCGGGTAGCGGCCGGTGCCGATCACGTACAGGCCGTTGAGCCCGGCGACCCGGTCCCGGTCGGCACCGCCGGCGGAGCCGCCCAGCCGGATGTCGGTGCCGCGGCCGGCCATCTGCGTGGAGACGGTGACGGAGGCGGACGCTCCGGCCTCGGCGATGATCGCCGCCTCTTCGGCGTCGTTCTTCGCGTTCAGCACCACGCACTCCACGCCGACCGCCTCGAGCAGCCGCGCCAGCCGCTCCGACTCCGCGACGTCCTGCGTGCCGACGAGGATGGGCCGGCCGGTGGCGTGCACGTCGACGATCTCCTCGACGACGGCCGCCTCCTTCTCCTTGACGGTCGCGTACAGCCGGTCCGGCTCGTCGCCGCGGATGCACGTCGTGTTCGGCGGGACCGCCGCGACCTCCAGGTTGTAGAACTCCCGCAGCTGCTCGCCGACCGCGACGGCGGTGCCGGTCATGCCGGCGACCTGCGGATACCGGCGGATCAGGGCCTGCACGGTGATGGAGTCCAGCACCTCGCCGGTCTCGCTGGCGGACACCTTCTCCTTGGCCTCGACGGCGGCCTGCAGCCCGTCCGGCCAGCGCTGCAGCCGCGCCACCCGGCCACGGGACTCATTGATCAGCTCGACCCGGTCGTCCCGCACGATGTAGTCGACGTCGCGGCGGAGCAGCGCGTGCGCGTGCAGCGCGACGTTGACGCCGGTCAGCGAGGAGAGGCTCTCCTGCGCGTACAGGTCGATGCCGCCGAGGGCCTCCTCCACCGCCTCGGTGCCCTCCGGGGTGAGGTGGACGCTGCGCCGGTCGGCGTCGACCTCGTAGTGCTCGTCCTCCTCGAGCCCGGCGATGATCTCCGCGAGCTCGGCGTCGCCCTCGTCCGTGGCGACCGCGCCGGCCAGCACCAGCGGCACCTTCGCCTCGTCGATGAGCACGGAGTCGGCCTCGTCCACGATGGCCACGTCCGGCTCGGGCTGCACCAGGTCGTCCACGCTCGTACGGAGCCTGTCGCGCAGCACGTCGAAGCCGATCTCGCTGACGGAGCCGTACGTGACGTCCGCCGCGTACGCCGCGCGGCGCTCCTCGTCGGTGGACTCCTGGCCGATCCACGCCACGGAGACGCCCATCAGGTCGTAGACGGGCTTCATCCACTCGGCGTCGCGTCGGGCCAGGTAGTCGTTGACCGAGATGACGTGCACCCGGCGGCCCTGCAGCGCGTAGCCTGCGGCGGCGAGCGCGCCGGACAGCGTCTTGCCCTCGCCGGTGGCCATCTCCACGACGTTGCCGTTGAGCAGCCCGAGCGTGCCGATGAGCTGCACGTCGAACGGGCGTTCGTCGAGCCCTCGGCGGGCGGCCTCGCGGCCGACCGCGCACAGCTTGGCCAGCTCCGCCGCGTCGAACAGTGCGTCCTCGTCCCGCAGCGCGGCCGCGGCCTCGGTCAGCTCGGCGTCGCTCAGCTTCTCCACCCGCGACTCGGCCCGGCCGGCCTCCTCCACCAGCGCCCGGTACGGGCTGATGTCGATGGTGCCGGGCTTCTGCAGCAGGCGCCGTACGCGCTCGCGAAGTCTCGTCACGACAGTCTCAACGCTCTCCGCCTGTGAATCGTCCCTGGCCGGGGCCGGACGGGCCGCCACGACCTGGAAGAATCGGGCTCGATGTACCGGTTCCTGTTCTCCGTGCTGCTGTGCCGCCTCCCCGCCGAGGCGGTGCACCGCTTCTCATTCTCACTGCTGCGCGCCCTTACCCGGGTCCCCGGGTCGATGGCCGTGCTCCGGCGAGCGTACGCCCCGCGCGACCCCGTGTTGCGCGTCCGGGCGCTGGGCTTGGACTTTCCGGGGCCGCTCGGCCTCGCCGCCGGATTCGACAAGGACGCAGAAGGATATGCGGCGCTGGGGGCGCTCGGTTTCGGGTACGTCGAGATCGGCACCGTCACGGCCCGGCCGCAGCCGGGGAACCCCAGGCCACGCCTGTTCCGGCTGGCGCCGGATCGGGCCATCGTGAACCGGATGGGCTTCAACAACCACGGGGCGGAGGCGGCGGCGCGGAGGCTCGCCCGGCGCGGCCAGGCGCCCATGGTGGGGGTCAACATCGGCAAGACCAAGGTGGTGCCGGAGTCCGAGGCGGTCGCCGACTACGTCCGGAGCACCGAGCTGCTGGCCGCGCACGCCGACTACCTGGTGGTCAACGTCAGCTCGCCGAACACGCCCGGGCTGCGGAACCTGCAGGCGGTGGATCAGTTGCGGCCGCTGCTGCGCGCGGTCCGGAAGGCCGCGGACCGTACGGCGCGGCGGCGTGTGCCGCTGCTCGTGAAGATCGCCCCCGACCTGGCGGACGAGGACGTGGACGCGATCGCCGAGCTCGCCCTGGAGCTGGGGCTCGACGGCATCATCGCCACCAACACCACGACCGGCCGGGACGGGTTGCGTACGCCCGCGCGGGAGGTCGAGGCGGTGGGGGCCGGGGGGCTGTCCGGGGCACCGCTGAAGGCGCGCTCGCTGGAGGTGCTGCGGCGGTTGCGGGCGCGTACGGGCGACCGGCTGGTGATCGTCTCGGTGGGGGGCATCGAGGACGCCGACGACGCGTGGGAGCGGATCCGGGCCGGGGCCACGCTCATCCAGGGCTACACCGGGCTCATCTACGGCGGCCCGCTCTGGCCCCGCCGCATCCACCGCGGCCTCGCCACCCGCGCCCGCCGCGCCGGCTACACGTCCCTGAGCGCCGCGGTCGGCTCGGCCGCGCGCTGAGGTCTCAGGGGGTTGCGCGGCCCGCTTCGCGGCGGGCCGACGCCGGTGGCGCGGGCGGGCCCGCCCCGCCTCGCGGCGCAGGCCGCTGCTGGTGGCGCGGTCGGGCCGCCCCCTTCGCCTAGCGGGTCGATGCTGGTCGCGCGGCCGAAATGCGGGTGCGGCGGCGGGGTGCGGGCCGCTACGGTCCGGGGCATGGGTGCGAACACCGACCGTGTCGAGGAGATCCTTCGCGACCACGGCATGCACGACCGGGTGCGCCGCTTCGACGAGGCCGTACCGACCGCCGCGGCGGCCGCGGAGACGCTGGGCTGCGAGGTCGGCGCGATCGCCAACAGCCTGATCTTCACCGCCGACGGGGAGCCGCTGCTGGTGCTCGCCAGCGGCGCCCACCGGGTCGACCGCAAGCGCGTGGCCGCCCTGGTCGGCGCGGCGAAGGTCCGCCAGGCCACCCCCGAGCAGGTGCTCGCGGCCACCGGTCAGGAGGTCGGCGGGGTGGCTCCGGTCGGGCACCCGCGCACCGTCCACACCCTTGTGGACGTCTGGCTCGCCAAGCATGACGAGATCTGGGCCGGGGCCGGCGAGCACGCCTCGATGTTCCGCAGCACCTTCGACGAGCTCATCGCCCTCACCGGCGGAGAACCCGCCGAGATCGCCTGAGCATCACCGGCTATCGACCCCACCCTGCCGCTGGACTGGCTAACCTGCGCCCGACACTCATGCCGGCGCAGGAGCACGTATTGGAGACTACGCGGGTCCTGTTGGGGATTCTCGCCGCAATGACCCTTCCGTCCGCAGTCCCGTGGTTTCGCGACCGGCCCAGGATAGGCCTGTTGAGCTCGACGAGCTATTCGCTCTATGCGACGTTGGCTATGTTTCCGTCACCGACAGCGCTACGGTTTGAGGGGAATGGAACCGTTTCTCCCACGCTCCAGATCGCCGGGCAGTACATCGGCTGGTTCGAACGCGCGCTCCTGTTCGGGCTTGTCGTTGGTGGGCAGCCAGAAGCGGCGGTTCTGGTGATTGCCGCGAAGTCCTTGGCCAGGCCACCCGAACTTATGGCCCGAATCAAGGGGTTCGCTGAGTACTCCTTGATCGGAACACTCGCCAGCCTCGCGATAGCTCTCGCGGCCGCTGTCACCACTCGCGTCCTGCTCGGCTGGAGTCCCTTCTGAACGCGCGGCGCCGACGCACGCCGTGAAGGTCGCCGGCCGGGGTGGGGTAAGGTCATCGATATGCAGCGCTATCCGTGGTTTAGCGAGCCGGCCCTCCTGGGGCGCGGCGGCCACGGCGTGCGTCGCTGAGTCACCACCCCAGGAAGCCGGCTCGAAGGCAGAGGGATCGCCCTCTGCCTTTTGTTTTGCCGCCACATCAGGCGAGCCGGCGCGGAGTGGTCCCAGGCGGCTCGCGGAGAGGAACGTCGTGACCGAGTCACCCACCGTCGATGCCCATCCCGGCGAGACGGAGCCCGCCGCTCAGGTACGCGATCGCCGCATCGCGCAGGCCCGACCGCTGGTCTCCCCGGCCCTGCTCCGGGACGAGCTGCCGCTCACCGACGAACCGGCCGAGGTCGTGATCGACGGCCGCCGCCGCGTCGTGGACGTGCTGCACGGCCGTGACGACCGGCTGCTCGTGGTCGTCGGGCCGTGCTCGGTGCACGACCCGGTGGCCGGCCTCGAGTACGCGGGCCGGCTCGCCGACCTCGCGACCTCGCTGAGCGACCGGCTGCAGATCGTGATGCGGGTGTACTTCGAGAAGCCGCGCACCACGATCGGCTGGAAGGGCCTGATCAACGACCCGGGGCTGGACGGCGGCTACGACGTCAACCGCGGCCTGCGTACGGCCCGGCGCCTGCTGCTCGACATCCTCGCCCTCGGCCTCCCCGTCGGCTGCGAGTTCCTCGACCCGATCACCCCGCAGTACATCGCGGACACCGTGTCCTGGGGCTCGATCGGTGCCCGTACCGCCGAGAGCCAGGTGCACCGGCAGCTCTCCAGCGGCCTGTCCATGCCGATCGGCGTGAAGAACGGCACCGACGGCGACGTCCAGGCGGCCGTGGACGCGGTGATCGCGGCCGCGGCCGGGCACGTCTTCGCCGGGGTCAACGACGACGGGCTCGCCACCATCCTCGCCACCACCGGCAACCCCGACTGCCACGTGATCCTGCGCGGCGGCCGCGGCGGCCCGAACTACGACGCCGGCACCGTCGCCGACGCGACGACCCGCCTGCGGGCGGCCGGCGGCATCCCCCGCGTCATCGTGGACGCCAGCCACGGCAACAGCGGCAAGGACCACCGCCGCCAGCCCACCGTGGCCGACGACATCGCCACCCGCCTCGCCGCGGGCGAGCCCGGCATCACCGGCGTCATGCTGGAGAGCTTCCTCCTCGCGGGCCGCCAGGAGCTGGTGCTCGGCAAGGCGGCCGGCCTCACGTACGGCTGCAGCGTCACCGACGCCTGTATGGACTGGGACACCACCGTCCAGGTCCTCGGCACCCTCGCCAACGCCGTAGCCCACCGCCGCGGCTAGCACCCCTGGGACACGGGACCACAAGGGCCGCGAGGTGAGGGTGTCGGTTCACCTCACCTCGCGGCGCCCAGGACGGAAAAGCTCCGGTAGACCAACCCCGGATTCCCAGCCGACACCAGCGCACGCGAGTAAGCTCACGCCCCATGGCGGGACCCGAGGCCCCGCCCCCGATCCTGCTCGCGAGGCGACCGTGGCCACGGGTGTGACCGACCGCACCGGCAACCTTCCCTCCGAAGTGTCCAGCTTCGTCGGCCGAGGCCGCGAGCTCGCCGAGATCACGCTGCTGCTCGACCGGCACCGCCTGGTCACGGTCACCGGCGTCGGCGGCGTCGGCAAGTCCCGCGCCGCGCTCCGCGTCGCGACCGCCGCCCAGAGGCGCTTCCCCGACGGCGTGTGGATGGCCGAGCTCGGCGCGCTGCGCGACCCGGAGCTGATCGCCCACGCGGTCGGGCAGGCGCTCGACGTGCAGGATCAGAGCATCCGGCCGCAGGCCGAGGTGCTCGCCGACTTCCTCGCCGAGCGGCGGCTGCTGCTCGTGCTGGACACCTGCGAACACCTCATCGAGTCCTGCGCGCTGCTCGTGGAGGGGCTGCTGCGGGCCGCGCCGGGCCTGCGCGTGCTGGCGGTCAGCCGGCAGCCGCTGGAGGTCGCGGGCGAGCGGACGTACGTGCTCGACCCGCTGCCCGTGCCCGCCTCGGAGCGGTTCTCGGAGCTGCGTACGTGCCCCTCCGTCCGGCTGTTCACCGACCGCGCCGCCGCGGCCGACCCCGGGTTCCGGCTGACCGACCGGAACGCCGCCACGGTCGCCCGGCTGTGCCGCGGGCTGGACGGCATTCCGCTCGCCCTGGAGCTCGCCGCCGGGCGGCTCCGCGCGCTCACCGCCGACCAGCTCGCCGACCGGCTCCAAGACAGGTTCCGGCTGCTCGACGGGCCACTGGCGGGCGACGAGGCGCGGCACGCCACGCTGCGTGCCGCCATCGGCTGGAGCCATGAGCTGTGCGAACCGGCGGAACGGCTGCTGTGGGCGCGGCTGTCGGTGTTCGACGGCGACTTCGACACCGAGGCCGCCGAGCAGGTCTGTGCCGACGCGCGGCTCCCCGCCGACCAGGTCGCGGAGCTCGCGGCCGGGCTCGTCGCCAAGTCGGTGCTGCGCCGCGAGGAGCACGGCGACGCCGTACGGCTGCGGATGCTCGCGACCGTGCGCGACTACGGCGCGGAGTGGCTGGACAAGCTCGGCGAGACGCACGACCTGCGGCGCCGGCACCGGGACCACTACCTCGATCTGGCGCGCCGCTGCGAGGCTGCGTGGTGCGGGCCGCATCAGGCCGAATGGGGCGCGCGGCTGACCGGGGAGCGGGCCAACCTGCTCGCCGCGCTGGACTTCTGCCTGGACGATCCCGACGAGCTGCGCGCCGGCCTGGAGCTGGCCGCTGCGCTGCGGCCGTTCTGGGTGCCGTGCGGGTTCGTCAAGGTCGGGCGGCACTACTTCGAGCGCGCCTTCGCGTGCTCCCCGGCGCCCGGGCCGGAGCTCGCCAAGGCGCTCGGCGAGGCGGCGCGGCTGGCCACCACCCAGGGGGACCTGGAGGCGGCGAGCGCCTGGCTACGCCGCTGCCGCGAGCTGCTCGCCGGCCATCCGGACGGCGTGACCGCGGGCCACGTCGCGTACCTGACCGGGGCGAACGCCATGCTCACCGGCGACCACGCGGCCGCGGCCCGCTGGTTCGAGGAGGCCGTGGAGCGGCACCGTACGGAGGGCGATCCCGGCATCGGGCTCACGTTCGCGCTCGCCGTCCAGGGCATGTCGCTGGTGCTGACCGGTGAGCTGGAGCGCGCGGTGGAGCTGCTGGAGGAGTCGCGCGGGATCTGCGAACGGTACGGGGAGCACTGGGTGCGGTCGTACGCCGACTACATCCTGGGCCTGGCCCGTCTCGGTCTCGGCGACCCGGCGGCCGCCGCGCACCACGCCCGCGAGGCGATGCGGGCCAAGCGGCTGCTCCGCGACAGCTTCGGCACCGCCGTCGCGCTCGACCTACTCGCCCAGGCGACGCTCGGCGAGGGGCGCGCCGACCGGGCCGCGCGGCTGCTGGGTGCGGCGCAGCGCGTCTGGCTGAGCTTCGGCACCCCGCAGATGGGGTCGCCCGACCTGGTCCGGGCCCGGGAGGAGTGCGAGCGCGGGGCGCGGCGGGAGCTCGGCGAGCGGGCGTACGGCCTCGCCTTCCGCTCCGGCCACGACCTGGACCTGGAGGCCGCCATCGACTACGCCCTCACCGGCGGTTAGAGGCCGTCGAGCCAGCCGTTGTCCTTCGCCACGCGTACGGCGGCCATCCGGTTGCGGGTGCCGGTCTTGCCGATGATCGCGGACAGGTGGTTCCGTACGGTGCTCTCCGACAGGTGCAGCCGGGCGGCGATCTCCGCGGCCGAGGCGCCGGCGGCGGCGGCGCGCAGCACGTCGCGCTCCCGGCCTGTGAGCGGATCCGGGCCCGCCGTCAGCGCGGCCGTGGCCAGCGCCGGGTCCACCACGGTCTCGCCCGCGAGCACCCGCCGGATGGCCTTGGCGAGCTCCTCCACCGGGCCGTCCTTCACCAGGAACCCGCGCGCGCCGGCGTCCATCGCGCGGCGCAGGTAGCCGGGCCTGCCGAACGTGGTGAGGATGACGGACGCGCAATCGGGCAGCTCGGCCTTGAGCCGGGCCGTCGCGTCGATCCCGCTCATCCCGGGCAGCTCGATGTCCAGCAGCGCGACGTCCGGATGCACACGCAGCGCCTCCGGCACGATCGCGTCGCCCCGCCCCACCTGCGCCACGACCTCCAGGTCCGGCTCCAGGTCGAGCAGTACGGCGAGCGCGCCGCGCATCATCCCCTGGTCCTCGGCGAGCAGCACCTTGATCACGACGTCTCCTCCCGTACCGCGCGGGGGATCTCCGCGGTGAGCACGAATCCCGTCGCGTCGCCCGTGGCGTGCAGGTTTCCGCCGGCGACGGCGAGGCGTTCACGGAGTCCGCGGAGCCCGCTCGAACCGGTCTCGGGGGACGGGTCGCCGCCGCGGCCGTCGTCGTCGATGATCAGCCGGACCGGGTCCTCGGCCGCGTGCACCGCGATCCGGCAGGTCTCCGCGCCGGAGTGGCGCAGTACGTTCGTGACGCCTTCCCGGATCACCCATCCGGCCAGGATCGCCTCCGTACCCTGCAGCGGCGGGCCGGACTCCTCCACCGTGCACCCGATCCCCGCCGTGGCCAGCGCGTCGCGGGCGCGGGCCAGCTCGCCCTTGAGGTCGGCGGTACGGTATCCCGCCACCGCCTCCCGTACCTCGCCGAGCGCCTGCCGGCCGATCGTCTCGATGTCGGCCGCGTGTGCGGCGGCGGCCTCGGCGTCGCGCGGGGGGAGGCGGCGGACCGCCTCGGCCTTCACCACGATCACCGACAGGGTGTGGCCGAGGAGGTCGTGCAGGTCCCGGGAGAAGCGCTCCCGCTCCGCCGTGACCGCGGCCAGCGCCAGCTCGCCACGGGCCCGGGCCAGCTCACCGAGGGCTGTGGACAGCCGCCGGAACCCGTGTGGGGTGACGCCGGCGAAGAACGTGGGGAGCGCGGCGGCCCAGATCGCCTCGTTGCCCGAGCCGCCACGGAGCAGCACCATGCCGGCCACCGCGGCGGCGGTTAGCACGACGAGGGCCGATGTCCAGCGAGTCCGGAGCACCACGCCCTCGCCGACGGCGAGCAGCAGGAACAGCCCGTACCAGTGCGGCGGGTAGGTCGCCGTCACCGCGAAGGCGAGGGCCGCGAGCGCGATCAGCGCGGCGTGCGGGACGCGGCGTTCCGCGTACGGCCCGCGATCGGCTGTCCACACGGCGGTGAGGAACAGGGCCGCCGCGAGCGCGATCGTCGCCCAGCCGAGCCAGACGGGCTGCACCTCGGCCACGTGCACCGCCGGGAGCAGCATGATCAGGATCGCCAGCACGACCGCGGCCGGCCGCACCCACCAGGGTTGCGGCCACTGCCCACAGTCCCGCGCGGCGACCGCAGCGGTCCTCATCGCGGCACCGCCTCCGGCTCCGCGCGGCGTGTCGTGCGGCGGGCCGTAATGATCACCACGGCGGCCACCGCAGCGTGCATGCTCGCGAGCACGGACATCGCGGCGCCGGAGGTCGCGCCGAAGGGCCCGAGCAGGGAGACGAGGAGACAGCCAGCGGCCAGGGCGGTCCAGATCTTGCGGGCCTTGGGGGTGCGCCGCTCCAGCAACGCGAGCGCCGCGAAGCCGAGCACGGCGGCGATCACGCTGCTCACCACGGTCGCCACCGGGCCGACGTGCTGCACGCCGCCTCCGGTACGGACGGCCAGGTCCACGCCGCCCACCGGAACCGCGATCACCCAGATCGCCAGGCTCACGGCGCCGGCGGACAGGATCGCCTGACGACGCCTCGTCCGGGGATCGCAGGCACCCGGGGCCTGAGCCGGGACGCTCGCCCGGGCCGGGGCCTGCCCCTCGTCCGGGGACGGGGGTGCGGCGGGGGCCTGGGGCGCGGCGGGTGATGGGGACCGTGCGGGCGTGGTGTTCGGCATGGGTCGGCTCCTTGGGGTCACGGGTGGCCTTCCGTGGCCTCCCGGTGACACCGACGGTAGTTTTCGGCCCCTCGCGCACGGCAGAGCGGAATCGCCCCAATCGACCAGGACAAATCTACTGGGTCCGCCTCCCGGTCAGCCTTGGCCGAGAAGGCTGGGCTGGTCGATCACCCAGAGCCAGCTGCCGTCCGGCTGCCGCCGCGCCACCTCCACGGTGACGTCGCCGTTGGGCAGACGCGTCGACGTGACCGCCAGGTTCCCGTTGATCAGCGCCGGCTGAGGCCGGCCCGGTTCGAAGCGGGGCCGGTCGGCCAGCAGGTCGGTGTAGACCTCCCGGATGTCGTCACTCCCCACGGTCACCTCGCCCGGCGGAAACGCGAGCACGGCATCCGGCTCGTACAGCGCGACGAGCCCGTCGACGTCGCCGGCGTTGAGCCGTTGCAGCAACAGCAGGCCGAGATCCTCCGGCCGTGACGCGCGCTCCCGCATGCGGTCGCCACCCATCGGTCCACCATCCCTTCCCGGCCACGCACCGGATCGATGGTCCCACCCAGGAGTGACATTCCCCCGGACGACGCCGCCAGGCAGGTCGCGGACGGTGAGGTCAAGGCCGGGGCGAGCCCTCCTCCGGGCCATCCGGGAGCATTTCGCGTTCGAAGGACTCCCGGCCGGACTCGTCGAAGCGCCGGCAGAGCTCCTGCACCTCATCCTTGAGCAGCACGATCTGCGAGAACCCGACGAGTTCGCCGTCCACGCGGATGGGCGAGACCGTGACGAGGATGGTCGTCTTGCCGTACGGCCGGGCGACGTACCGGACCGGTTCGGTCCGGCCCTCCACGAAGAGGCGGATCATCGCGTCGAACCGCGGGTTCGTCACGGCCCGGCGGTGCCGGCCGCGGACGTCGTGCCCGATGTACTCGGGTCTGCGGTCGAGGTGCCCGGCTGCCCACCCGTTGTAGTAGAGGGCGACGCCGTCCCGGTCGAGGATCGTGACGCCGACGCCGGCCTGTTCGACGAGGCGGCCGGCCCAGGCGTCGAGGTCCAGGTCCGGGTGGAGACGCCGTTCGGCTCGTTCCGGAAAGCGTTCGGTCATCCCGCACCCACTTCGGCTCCAGATGGCGCGCCGGCCCGGCGCGCGGCTCGTACGGGCACGACGCTAGGCGCGAGCACGGCGCTCGGGGAGGTCGCGTTCACGGATCCCGAACGCCCCTTGCGAACCGGCCACCGCCCTGATCAAAGCCGCCCGACCCACGCGGGACCGGGCACCACCGGATCAGAGCCGCCCGACCCCACGCGGGACCGGCCACCACCGAGTCAGAGCCGGCCGCCCACCGCCTCCGGGGACAACCCGTCCCCGACCGACCGCACCAGCGCGGCCGTGATGGACCGGAACGCCCGCACGTCCGGATCTCCGTCCGCCCGCCGCACGGCGAGCACGCTGCTCTCCGCCGGCGCGTCCACGACGGGGACGCAGACCGTCCCAGGCCAGCGGTAATAGCGCTGGAAGCTGTGCAGGGAGGAGCCCGCCCCGCGACCGAGCGCGGCGCTCATCAGCACCTCGTGCGGGGTGAGCGCGACGTCCGGGACCCGCCGCGGCCGCTCCCCGTTGCGCATGTCGTTGAAGTACATGAAGTCGGCGAACCGCGGCGCGGTCCCCGGCGGCAGGTCCACGTACGGGAGGTCCAGCACGTCACGGAGGCGTACGGCCCCCGCATCGGCGACCTCACTCCGCGCGGACACGACGACGATCCGCGACTCGGTGGTCACGACCTCGGACTCCAGCCGCTCGTCCCCCGGGTCGGGACGGATGAACGCCACGTCGACCCGCCGCTCGAGCAGGGCGCTGACGTGCTCACGGAAGGTGAGCCCGACGATCGCGACCCGCACCTCCGGCCGCGCCCGCGCGAACGCGTCGATGATCGCCGGGGTGATCTCCGCCGAACCGTGCGCCATCACACCCACGCGGAGCGTACGCGGGCCGCCGCGGCCCGGCTCGTCCAGGCCGGCGACGTCCGCGAGGGCGGCACGCTCGGCGGCGAGCATCGTACGGGCGTGCGCGATCACGCGGCGGCCCGCCGGCGTCGGCCCCACCGGATGGCGCTCCAGGAGCCCGACGCCGAGCTCACGCTCGAGCTGCGCGACGTGCGTGGTGACCGTGGCGGGCGCGAGATACAGCCGCCCGGCCGCGCGGCCGAAGTGCCCTTCCTCGGCGACGGCGAGGAGCGACCTGAGGTGGCGGAGCTCCACGGCACGACCCCCGTCCAGTCAGAGTTTCCGGGTCATGAAGACGCTGAGGGGATCGGTCGTGTAGTCGGCGAACGGCTCACAGAAGTCGAATCCGAACTTCTGGTAGAGCCGCCGGGCCGGCAGGAAGAACGCGTCCGAGCCGGTCTCCAGGCTGATCCGGGTGAAGCCCATCCGGGTCGCCTCGGTGAGGATGTGCTCCACCAGCAGGGAGGCGATGCCGTCCCGCCGGCGGGTGGGATCCGTACGCATCGACTTCAGCTCGGCGTGCCCGGGGGCGATCTCCTTGATCGCGCCACAGCCCACCACCGTGTCGTCGTCCAGGACCGTCCAGAACGTGACGCCGGGCTCGCGCAGCCCGTCGAGGCCGAGTGCGTGCTTGCTCTCCGGCGGCGTGATCTCGCGCATCTGCCGGATGTGGTCGCCGAGGAACGCGGCGATCTCCGGCCCGGACAGGTCATCGATGACGATCTTCACGCGTCCGTGGTCCTTCCATGCTGTCGCCGGGCGCGGCGGGGGGCTGTCAACGAGGGCAACGCCGGGGCCGTACGGAGAAAATCCGGTGCGCGGTATGATCTGGAACGGTTCGGAAGTGGCCGCTTACAACCGCTTCTCCGGGGAAGGGCGAAGGTCCCGGCGGGCGCGCGATCACTCCAGCCTTCGCCACCGGGCGGCACGCGACCCCGGCCGGGACGACGGAGGTTCCTGTGATGCGGATCGGATCGATAGTGGTGCTCGTCTGGCTCGTCGTCGGCGCCGTCGCCGCTGGTCAGCGCGGCTACTACACGAGCCCGCCGGAGAGCTGCAACCATGTGGCCACGACCGCGGTGACCATCGTGTCCGGCGTGCTCAACTACGTCGGCCTCAATCCCAGGATCGACTGCGAGGCACCCGAGCCCAGCAAGTGAGGCGCGGGCCCGCGGCACGGGAACGGTGACGGCGGGGCCGTACCGCCGCCCTCACGGTGGCGGTGCGACTCGCCGCGCCCGCGGATCATCCCTGATCTGGTCCATCGGGAGGCCGGGTCTCGGTCCGCACCCAGGTGAGGTAGTCGGGGAGGCCGGCCGCGAGCCGGGTGGCGACGATGTCCGGCACGTCGTACGGATGCAGCTCGCGGATGCGGGCCTCCAGCTCGGGGTAGATCGCCGCCGGCGTCTTCATCACCACCGCCCACTCCTCCGCGGTCTCGACCTCCCCCTCCCACCAGTACGTGCTCGTGATCGGCCCCCAGACCTGCGCGCAGGCCGCGAGCCGCTCCCGTACCACCACCTCGGCGATCTCGTCGGCCTCCTCGCGCGAGTCGATCACCGTCTGCGCCTGCACCACCGGCGGCCTCGTCGACATCCTGACCTTGATCGCGTCGTCGCCGTGCCGCGCGACCTCGTGCAGGCCGAGCCGCCGGTAGAGGGCCTGGGCGCGCTCGTTGACGTCGAGGACGTCCAGCGCCAGCTCCTTGCCGTCCCGGGCGGCCTCGTCCAGCAGGGAGCGGACGAGCCGGGCGCCGATGCCGCGCCCCTGATGATCCGGGTGGACCTCGATCCGCGCGAGGTAGATCTCCTCCGGGCGGCGCTCCACGTTGAGCATGCCGACGTCCTCGCCACGCACGGTGATGATCTTCCACCGGCCGGGGGTGAACAGGCGGTCGTGGAAGACGCGCTGCGCCCGCTCGTCCCAGCCCCAGATGGCGGAGATGTAGTCGCCCATCGCGGCCTTGTGCAGCTGGAAGCAGTACTCACCGTCGGCGGCGGTGGCCGGGCGCAGGCCGATGTCGCCCCCGAGATACTCGTCGATCGTCTGCGGCCTGCTCATGGCGCCAGTCTGGCACGCTCCGAGCGGCCGGGTACGCGGGCTCAGGCGAGGGCGACGAGCGACAGCGCCGTGCCCAGCGGACGGAAGAACGGGTTCGAGCGGTCGAGCAGCGCCATCGACGGCAGGAAGCCCCCGAAAGCCGAGGCGAACATGAGCACGGTGGTGAGGGCGATCGCCCCGATGGCCTTCATGCCGACACGCTAAGAAGGGGTGGCGCCCCAGCACATCGAGCGCGCGATAGAAGCCGGTATGACCGAGGTCATGGTGGTTATGGTGGCGCCATGTTCCGCACTCCCGGCCGGCCGTGGTCTTCAGCGTGCTGTTCTGGGCCGGGATCGTGGCGGCGGTGCGCCGTGCCCGTGTTCTTCGTGGCAGCATCGCGGTCACGGTGGACGCCAAGGGAGTGCCGA
>WHSL01000237.1 GCA_009380095.1 Streptosporangiales bacterium
CGTTGACGGCGACGCTGATCGCGGCGCCGCCCGCCGGTGCGGAACGGACCGCGGCGGCCGCCCCGCGCGTCTGTGACCCGGCGGACGCGGCGGCATGCATGCTGCCGTTCCCGAACGACCGGTTCACCGTCCGGGATCGCTCCACCGACACCGGGCGGCGGGTGAACATCTCGCCGCTCGCCACCCCCCGGACCGCGGGCGCGGTGCCCATCGACCCGCGCGAGTGGAACCGGAGCGACGGGTTCTCGCCCGGGTCCGCGCTGCTCACCCGGGTCCCGGGCATCGACCTGGGTCGTACCGGAGCCGCGCCGATCACCGACATCGGGGCCTCGCTGCGCAAGGACGCGCCGATCGTGCTGCTGGACGCGGAGACCGGCGAGCGGTGGCCGTACTTCGCGGAACTCGACGTGAACGCGCCCGAGGCGCGGCGGCTGACGATCGTCCGGCCCGCCCGCAACCTGCGGGAAGGCCACCGGTACGTGGTGCTGCTGCGGAACCTGCGGGACTCCTCCGGTGCGGCGATCCCGCCGACGCCCGCGGTCCGGCGGATGTTGGCCGGCGACCCGGCCGGCTGGGCGGAGCGGAGCCGCGGGGAGGAGCTCGCTGGGACCGTACGGGAGCTGCGCCGGCACGGCGTGTCCACCCGGGGCATGTATCTGGCCTGGGACTTCACGGTCGCGTCCACGCGTGGCCTGACCGAGCGGGCCGTACACATGCGGGATGAGGCGTTCGCCGAGCTGGGGGATGAGGCGCCGCGGTTCACCGTCGGCAGGGTCACCGAGTTCACGCCGGAGCAGGACGCGGACCTGGCGCGGCGCGTCGAGGGCACGGTCGACGTACCGAGCTATCTGAACCTGCCCGGCGGACCGCCCGGATCCGCGCTGCACTACGGCCGCGACGGGTTGCCCGAGCCGCTGCCCGGCAACGTGCAGCACGCCAACTTCCGGTGCAACGTGCCGCGCAGCGCGCTGAGCCGGCCGGCGCAGCCGGTGCTGTACGGGCACGGGCTGCTCGGCCGGGCGGCGGAGATCGACGGGAGCCGGCTGAAGGCCGCGGCCAACCGGCACAACCTCATGCTCTGCGCCACCGACTGGATCGGCATGGCCCAGGAGGACATCCCCAACGTCGTCTCGGTGTTCGCGGACTTCTCCCGGTTCAACACGATTCCGGACCGGCAGCAGCAGAGCTACCTGAACTTCCTGTTCCTCGGGCGGGCGCTGATCCACCCCGAGGGGTTCGCGGCGGACGCCGCCTTCGGCGGTTCGGACGACGCGCCGGTGTTCGGCAAGGACCTCGCGTACGCGGGGGCCAGCCAGGGCGGCATCCAAGGCGTGGCGCTGACCGCGCTCGCCCAGGACTTCCGGCGCTCGGCGCTGATCGTGCCGGCCATCAACTACAGCACTCTGCTCAACCGGAGCGTCGACTTCGACCCGTTCCAGCAGCTCCTCGACGTCACGCATCCGGACCGGCTGGATCAGCAGATCGTGCTCAACATGATCCAGATGCTGTGGGACCGGGGCGAGGGCGACGGGTACGCGGCGCACGTCACCCGCGACCCGCTGCCCCGGACGCCGGCGCACCAGGTGCTCATTCATGAGGCGTTCGGCGACCACCAGGTGGCGAACATCGGCACGGAGACGATGGCGCGAACGATCGGCGGCGTACGGCTCCGTGAGCCCGCACTCGCCGACGGGCGTATACCAGACGTCACACCCATCTGGGACGTCCCCGGCATCAAACGCTTCCCGCACCGCGGCTCGTCCCTCATCGTCTGGGACAACGGAACCCCCGCACCCCCACTCACCAACACCCCCAACCGAGCCGGCACCGACCCCCACGGCTCCACCCGCGCCTGGCCCCCCGCCATGTCCCAAATAGCCACATTCCTCGCCACCGGCACAACCTCCGACACCTGCCCCCCAACCACCCCCTGCACCATCCCCCCACCCTGACTCCAACCCCGCGCTCCACCCCTCCGTGCCGCGCCCTGCCCTCCCGTGCCGCGCCCTGCCCTCCCGTGCCGCGCCCTGCCCTCCCGTGCGGGGCTTCGCCCTCTTCGTGCGGGGCTCCGCCCCTCCCCGGGGCTCCGCCCCTCCCGTGCTGCGCTCCGCCCCTCCCGTGCGGGGCTCCGCCCCTCCCGTGCTGCGCTCCGCCCCTCCCGTGCGGGGCTCCGCCCCTCCCGTGCTGCGCTCCGCCCCTCCCGTGCCGGGCTCCGCCCCTCCCGTGCTGCGCTCCGCCCCCCGCCCGTGCCGCCCTCTGCCTATTCCGTGGCCCGCCTGCCCCCTTCGCGCCCCGCCCGGTGTCCCGCCCCCCACACGCCCTCCCTCCGTGGGGTTGCCCTCCCCTCCGTGCGCCCCACTCGGTGCGCCGCCCCCATCCCATCGCCCGCTCCACCGATCCGTAGCCATCGACGCTCCTCCGCTCGTTCCAGTGGGGTTGCTTACTCGGTGGTGATTTCGTGTACTGTTATGTGGCTTTTGTGGAGCCACGCGGTAAGCGACGTGTAGGAGCGTTCAGGGGCGTGGCTGCGAGCGGCGGAAGGCTTGGCGGATGCGTTCCAGGCTGCGCGCCTGGTGGTGGGTGATGTCCTCCCAGGTGAGGCGCACGACGATGAACCCGTCGTTCTCCAGGCGCTCTTGGATGAGCTTCTCCTTGCGGTTCGTACGGGGGTCGTTGTACTTGAACACGCCGTCGAGCAGCACGATCACCCCGTACTCCGGCCAGTAGAGATCGGCTTCGGTGTACGGGGAGCGGTCGTCGCCGATGTAGACCCCGACCTTGGGGGAGGGGAGTCCGGCCTCGGCGCACATCAACCGGCCCAGCGTCTCCAGCGGACTACGCGCCCGCGGGTTCGCGGCGGCGACGGCCTCGGTCGCGGCGGCGATCCCACGCCAGCCGCGACAGGCCTCGATCATCGCAGCGAGGTGCGCCTCACTCGTCGTCCGCCGGCCGAGAGCGGAGTCGACGCTGACAACCGCCGCGCGAAACGGCAGCTTGCGGGCAAGATCGACCACGGTTCGAGCGGGGGAGGTGACCGGTACACCGTCGACCTCGCAGACGTGTCCAGGCGGGAGCGCGGCCCGGCGTATCACCACGTCTCCCCACCTGTCGCGGCTCGGCGCCCCGGGCGGCCGGGTCAGTGTGACCCCGTCCTGAGGCGGTGTCAGCAGCGCGATGCCGTGCAGGACCGCGGCCGACTCGTGGCTGCACACAGCGCCCGGGAAGTTCAGGGCCAGCAACGCCGCCGCGACCCGCAGGACGTGCACCCGGCGGGCGTCGCCCGCGTCGAGCCGCCAGGACTCCACATAGATCCCGCGACGTAATCGCGTCCACTCCCCGGACTCGACGAGCCGCCGTACGACCGCCCGGCTCACCCCGCTCTCCACCGCGTCCCGAAACGTGAACGGCCCACCCTCTACGGCACTCATGACACCTGAGTCTGCTGCCGCCCGTCTCGTTGCTTACCGCGCGGCGATTTTGTGCCCCACAATGCGGCTTTCGTGAAGCCACCCGGTAAGCGACCCCCACCCGCCCGGACCGCACACGCTGGAGAATCCACCACGCGCCGTTCTCGCTTCGAGAGGCGAGTCGCGCTCCTGGCCGGGGCGTGGTTGGGGGAGCCTGGCGGGGTCGTGTGTGAAGATGCGGGTGTGATCGATCACCTGGTGTACGCGGTGCCGGACCTGGACGCGGCCGTGGCGGAGATCGCACGGCTGGGCGGTGTGGCGCCGGTCGAGGGCGGGCGCCACATCGGACTCGGCACCCGCAACTTCCTCCTCGGTCTGGCCGGCCCCACGCTAGGCGGTTCCCGGCTGGAGGGCCCCTGGCCGGGCGGTTCCGGCCTGAGCGATCCAGGGTCTGGAGGTCCGGGGCCGGGCGGGCCGGGGTCTGGCGATCCGGGGTCTGGAGGTCCGGGGCCGGGCGGGCCGGGGTCTGGCGATCCGGGGTCTGGAGGTCCGGGGCCGGGCGGTTCCGGGTTGGGCGGGCCGGGTTCTGGAGGTCCGGGGCTGGGGGGTGCCGGGTTGGAGGGTTCTGGTCGGGGTGGCGGGGCGTATCTGGAGATCGTGGGGCCTGATCCGGAGCAGGGGGCGGTGTCGGGGCCGCGGCCGTTCGGTATTGATCGGCTGGCCGCGCCGCATCTGGTGACCTGGGCGGTCGCGGTGACGGACATCGACGCGGCGGTCGCGGCGGCTCGTGCGCGCGGCGTCGACCCGGGGGATCCGCTGCCCATGTCGCGACGGACCCCGGAGGGTGAACTGCTGGAGTGGCGGCTCACCCCGCCACCGGCGGGGCCCACGCTGCTGCCGTTCCTGATCGACTGGGGAAGCACGCCGCACCCCACTTCACGCGGCCTCCCCGAGGTCGAGCTCCACTCACTTACCGGCTACCACCCCCACCCGGACACCGAACACCCCCGCCTCGCCGCCCTCGGCGCCGACCTCGAACTCCACCCCGGCGACACCCCCGAACTCAGCGCCGTCCTCATCACCGACACCGGCCCCCTCACCCTCCGCTGACCCGCCGCCCACCCCGCACCCCGCCAGCGGAGATGTGCGCCGGCCGTTTGTCCCGCGGCCGCCTGTCCCCGCGCTGCCGGTCGAGGTGGTCGCCTGTCGCTGTCCGTGGGCGCTTGCCGCTTTACCTGCCGGTCGAGGTGGTCGCCGGCCGTTTGTCCGGGGCCATCTGTCCCTGCGCCGCCGGTCGGGGCGGTCGCCTGTCGCTGCCTGTGGGCTCCTGCCGGTTCACCCGCCGGTCGTGGCGCACCCGCCGTTTGTCCTCGGCCGTCTGCCTCCGCTCCGCCTGGTCGAGGCGGTCACATGCCGTTCCCTGTGGTGGCCGGCCGCTTCAGGGCGCTGTCGGTCGGGGCGTGCATCGCGGCCAGCTGGCGTCGCTTCCGGGCGGGGCGGGGCGGGGCTGGGCGCGGTGGGGTGGGGCGCGGTGGGGTGGGGTGGTCAGGTGGTGAGGAGGCGGAGGGGTGGGGGGTCGGGGAGGGTGGTGGACCAGGTGCGGACGGTGCGGAGGAAGGCGTGGACGACGGGGGAGGGGTCGTGGCGGCGCGGCGCCGGTGCGGTGTACCCGGTCAACCCGCGGCGCGACAGCGTGCAGGGCCTGACCGCGTACCCGGACGTGGCGGCCGTGCCCGGTGAGATCGACCTCGCCGTCGCCACCCCCGCCGCGACCGTCCGGGAGACCGTGGCGGCCTGTGGCGCCAAGGGTGTGCGGGTCTGCGCCTGCTCACCTCCGGGTTCGGCGAGATGGGGGAGGAGGGACGGCGGGCGCAGCGGGAGATCGCCGACCTCGCCGCGCGGCACTCCATGCGCGTCCTCGGCCCCAACTGCCAGGGCGCGGCCAACCTCGCGACCGGGGCCGTCACCTCCTTCTCCACCTGCTTCGCCGACCATCACGTGACGGACGGTTCGATCGCGATCGTCAGCCAGAGCGGCGCGGAAGCGGGCATGCTGTCGGAGATCCAGCACGCGCACCCCACCGGCATCCGCTACTGGGTCGCGACCGGCAACGAGGCCGACCTGGATGTGCCCGAGCTGGTCCGCTGGACGCTGCGCGACCCGGACGTACGGGTCGAGGCGTACTGCGAGCACATCGAGGACGCCGCCACGCTCGCCGCCGCCGCCGAGGCGAGGGAGGCGGGCAAGGCCATCCTGACGATCAAGAGCGGGTCCACGCCGGAGGGGCGGCGGGCGGCCGGTTCGCACACCGGCGCGTTCGCGCAGGAGGAGCCGGTCATCGACGCGTTCCTGCGTACGCACGGCATCGTGCGGGTGGAGAGCCTCGCGGAGATGGCGGACCACGCGCGGGTGTTCACGGCGGGGAACCGGCCGCGGGGGGACCGGGTGGCCATCCTCAGCAACTCCGGCGGGCTCGGGGTGATGGTGGCCGACCGCTGCCGGGGTGCGGGTTTGCGGCTGGCGGAGTTCACTCCGGAGACCGAGGCGCGGCTCCGGGAGCTCTTGCCCGCGTTCGCCGCGACCGCCAACCCGGTGGACGTGACCGCGCAACTGCTGAACGACCCGCGGCTGCTGGCGCACGTTCTGCCCGTGCTCGCGGCCGATCCGGGTGTGGACATCGTGCTGCCGGTGCTCGGGATGATGGGACACGGGTACGACGTCCCCGGCGTCACCGAGGACATCGTGCGGACCATCGGGACTCCGGCCTGCTGGTGGCCGTGGCCCTGATCGGGCGGGGCCGAGGGGACGGTGGAGGAGCTGGCCCGGCACGGCGTCCCGGCCTTCTTCGACGACGCGGCCTGCGTCCGGTCCGTCGCCGCGTTCACCGCCCACCACCTGCGCCGCGCGTCCGAGACCGACCTGGGCGCCGACGTCGGGACTGGCGCAAGCGCGGCGGCCGATGCGGCGACCGAAGTCGGGAGCGGCGCGGGTGTGGCGGCCGGTTCGGCGGTCGGCGTCGGGCGCGGCGTGAGTGTGGCGGCCGGTTCGGCGACCCAAGTCGGGCGTGGCGCGGGTGTGGCGGCCGGTTCCGCGGCCGATGTCGGGAGCGGCGCGGGTGTGGCGGCCGGACTCGGCGCGGGGATGGGCGCTGAGACGGGAGATGAGGCTGCGGCCCAGGTCCTCGCGGGTGCGGAGCGGGGGCCTGAGGGGTTCCTCGGCGAGCACGACGGCAAGCGACTGATGCGGGCGTGGGGGCTCCCCGTCGTGCCGGGCCGGTTGGTGCGGACCCCGTCGGCGGCGGCAAAGGCCGCGGCGGAGATCGGCTTGCCGGTGGTGGTCAAGGCGTCCTCGCCGGCCGTACCGCACAAGACCGAGCTCGGGCTCGTCGAGCTCGGCCTCCGGGACGAGACCGACATGCTGCGCGCTGCCGAGGAGGTGCTGGACCGGGCGAAGACCGCCGGAGTCGCCCCGCTGGACGGGCTGCTCGTGGAACGGATGGAATCGCCGAGGGCGACGTGTACCGGACCACCTACGCGCTCACCCCCGAGCTGGTACGCGAGTACGACGAGCTGATCGGAACCGACGCTCGCGACGGGCGGCGCCCCACCCCTGGCTCCGCGAACGGGGACCCGGTGCCGCCGTGGGTGTTCTGCGCCTTCGCACCGCTGTACGACGCCCTCGGCGGGCGCTTCGACCAGGGCACGGTTCACCTCAAGCACCGGCTCGAGTCGTTCGGCGGCGCCCGGGTCGGCGACGAGCTCGACGTCGAGGTGCGCGTCGCCGAGAAGTACGTACGCAAGGGCCGTGACCACGCCGTGCTGGAGATGATCTTCCCCGCGACGGGCGCACCGGCCTGCCGGATCACCTCGACCTTCCTCTGGGGGTTCGCGAAGCGATGACCCACGACGTCTCCGCCCGCGCCATCTCGCAGGGGCAGATCGACAGGTTCGGCCTCGTCAGCGGCGGTACCGGCCTCACCACACCGATCCCGAGTACGCCCGCGGCACCCCCTTCGGCGCCACGCTCGTACAGGGCATCTACCTGTTCGCCCTCATCGAGGGCCGGCTCACCGAACGCCACCCCGACTGGGCCGAGCGAGGCGTCCTGGAGGTCACGTTCATCGGCCCGGTCAGGACCGACCGCGAGTTCCGCGTCGAGATCACCGACGACCCCGAGCAGCCGGGCCACATGCGCGTCCACGCCAGCACCCCCGACGGCGACGCCATCGCCGGCCGCGCCTGGCTCCGCTGACCCCGATTTGCCGTCCCGTCGTACGGGGCATAGAGTTGCCGCTGTTCACCGACGCGGGGTGGAGCAGTTCGGTAGCTCGCTGGGCTCATAACCCAGAGGTCGCAGGTTCAAATCCTGCCCCCGCTACCAAGTTCTCAGGTCACAGGCCCGGGCTCCCACAGTGGAGCACCGGGCCTCGATCGTTCCAGCCGGGCGTCACCAGGCCGGCCTCATAGGCGGCGATGACCAGCTGGGAGCGGTCCCGCGCACGCAGCTTGGCCAGCAGCCGCCCCACGTGCGTCTTGACGGTGGCCGGACTGAGATGCAGGTACGCGCAGATCTCGGTGTTGGACAGCCCGCGCGCGATGAGGGTGAGCACCTCGCGCTCCCGCTCGGTGACCCCCTGCAGCCCCGGCGGGATCGCCGGCGAGGCCGGACGCCGGGCGAACTCGGCGATCAGCCGCCGGGTGACCGTGGGTGCGAGCAGGGCTTCACCGGCGGCGACCACCCGGATCGCGGCCAGCAGATCGGCGGGCGGGCTGTCCTTCAGCAGGAAGCCGCTGGCGCCCGCGCGTAGCGCCGCGTAACGCACTCGTCCAGGTCGAAGGTGGTGAGGATCAGCACCCGGACGCCCTCGACCGAGCCGCAGATCCGCCGGGTGGCCTCGATGCCGTCCATATCCGGCATCTGCACGTCCATCAGCAGTACGTCCGGGCGGGCGGCGCGGGCCTGCCGTACGGCCTCCGTGCCGGTCCCGGCCTCGCCGACGGCCTCCAGGTCGGGCGTGGTCTCGAGGAGGACGCGCAGGCTGCCGCGCAACAGGGACTGGTCGTCGGCGATCACGACC
>WHSL01000204.1 GCA_009380095.1 Streptosporangiales bacterium
GCGGCGTCGCCTCCGCCGTCGGGTTCGGGCGCGGCTTCACCATCGCGGTCGGCGAAGCGCGGGCGATCGTCGCCGTCTTCGCGGGTGACGGCGGCTCCGTCGTCGCGGTCGCCGGGGCGGGAGCCGGGGACGCGGCCGGTGTTCCTGCGCGGTTTCTTCGCGGGGGCCGGGGCCGCCATGACCCTGTCCATGATCATCACGATGGCGGCCTTCGCCTTCACCGACCCGTTCGCGGCCGAGGAGCGCGGAACCGCCGCCGCGGCGGCCGCCGCACCGCCCACTGCCCGGGCGATCCTCGAGGTCGAGGCCAAGCCCACCGGCCGGCTCGCGCTCACCGTCCGCGCCACGATCGCGGACCGCCGGTACCGCCCCGTCGCCGGTGCCCGCCCCAAGGTCACGCTCGACATGATCCAGATGCCGCAGGCGCACCGCACAGCGCCCACCGCGATGGACCCCGTGGCCGGCTCCCCCGGCACCTACGAGGCGAAGATCGTCGCACCCATGGCCGGCGACTTCGACGTCGCCGTCGCGCTGACCACCCCGCTCCCAGGCGAGGCCCACACCCGGATCACCATGCCGTCCCGCGCGGCTAAGAGCTCCTAAGGCCGGGGAGGCGAACCACCGGATTGGCGTGCCGTCCCGTGGGGCCGAGAGCCCCTGGGGTCAGGGAGACGCGCGGCCGGATTGGCGTGCCGTCCCGTGGGGCCGAGAGCCCCTGGGGTCAGGGAGACGCGCGGCCGGATCACCATGCCGTCCCGTGGGGCCGAGCACACCTAGGGCCAGGGAGACGTACGCCCGGATCAGCGTGCCGTCCTGCGCGGCCGAGGGCTCCCAGTGCCGGGGGCGGGAAGGGCTAGATCAACCCTGCGCGGACGGCTGCGACTACGGCGCTTGTGCGGTCGCGTGCTGGGAGCTTTCCGACGATGAGGCGGAGGTTGCGCTTCAGCGTGGAGGTGCTGATCGCGAGCCGTTGTGCGATCTCGTCGTTGCCGAGGCCCTCCGCCGCCAGCCGCAGGATCTCGAGCTCCGCGGAGGTGAGCCCGGCCGGGGTGGTCGCGGGGGCGCGGCCCTGCACCCCGTTCATGTCGCACGCGCCGTTCACGAGGTAGGGCACCACGGCGGGGTCGAGGATCATCCGGCCGGCGCGCAGTACCCGGAGCGCGTTCAGCAGGTCGGCGGGTTCGAGGTCCGCGGAGAGCAGACCGCCGAGCCCCAGGCCGAGCACACGCCCGACGCACTGCGGATCCAGGGACTCCGCGAGCATGACCGGCCGGACCTGGTCGCCCCGCTCCTGGAGATACCGCAGCAGCCGGACCAACTCCGGCCGGACCGTACGCACGTTGAGGATCGCGATATCGGGCCGGTCCCGGTCGATCTCCCGCCGGCACCCCGCGATGTCCCGCGGGACCGCGAGCACGGTGATCTCGGGGGAGAAGCCGGCGAGCAGCGCCGCGAACCCCGCCGCCTGCAACCGCGAGCCCTCCACCAGCGCCACCACGCGCGTCGTACCCGAACCATTCTCGGACGCGGAACCGTCGGCCTCCCCGAGATCCGCATGCCGAATCGAATGTGCGTCCGGCGTCCGGCCCCGAAATCTCCGGGAAACGGTGGCGGAATCGATCACCGGTGACTCCCCTGCAACAACCCAAAAATAACGGAACGGCATAGCGGGGAGAAAAGCAGCATTACGGTACGGCCGAATCAGGCCTGCCGTAAGCATGTGGCGTGCGGACTCAACGTGCCTCCTCGGGCGGAGGGTCGAAACCCCCGAGTCCGCCTCGCATCCATAAAAGAAGTGATGATTCACCGCGTCAAGGCGGGACGCATGAGAAAACTGTAACCGTTGGTTCCGGTCCTAAAGATGATCATGCATCGGGGAGGAGCGCGTTGCCCTCGAAGACGCCGAGCTTCTCGCGGTAGAGTTCCAGGCCAATGCCGTTGGGGTCGCGGAAGTACATGCTGTCGTACACGCCGCGGTCCGGGCCGAGGTAGTCCACGCCGGCGCCCTCCAGCTTCGCCTTCGCCGCGTCGAACTGCTCGGGCGTGATGGAGATGGCGATGTGCTGCACGCCGCCGATGGTCTCCATGAAGTCCGGATGGTCGTGCCCAGGGAAGTCGAAGAAGCCCAGCAGGTTGCGGTTGCCCACGTCGAAGAAGAAGTGGCCGGACCCGGGGTAGTCACGGTTCTCCACCAGCTCGACCAGCGGGAAGCCGAGGAACTCCTGATAGAAGCGGATGGTCTCCTCGACGTCCTTGCAGATCAGCGCGACATGATGGAACCCGCGCACCGGCGTGGCCGGGCGGTCGCCGGTGCGCAGGTACTTCTCGCGGAGCCGGTCGCGGCGCTCGCGGATACGGTCGAGCTCGGCACCTTCGGGCTGCGGCATCTGGATCTCCCTCGAGGTGGCCCCGTAAGGGGACGCTACCCCGAGGGGTACCCGCTTTCCGTCCCCCAATCGAGGGAGCCGGATTCTTGAACCGCCACGCTCAGATCTTGTCCAGACCGGCCCTCCGCAGCGCATCGGCGAGCGCCGTATCGGGCGCACCGCCCCGCCCACCCCGCGAGCCGCCACCCTTGCCGCGTCCGCCCTGGCCTCGATCACCCTGCCGGTCACCGTCTCCACGTCGCGGTCCCTTGCCGCGCTCGCCACGGGCCTGCCGCTCGCCGCGCTCCTCCGTGCGGTCCGAACGGTCGGTGCGGTCCGAACGATCCGTACGGTCGGTGCGACCCCCGGGCTCGTCGTCGAGCCGCAGCGTGAGCGAGACGCGCTTGCGCGGCACGTCCACGTCGAGCACCTTCACCCGCACGATGTCGCCCGGCTTCACCACGTCCCGCGGGTCCTTGACGAACGTCTTCGACATGGCCGACACGTGCACCAGCCCGTCCTGGTGCACGCCCACGTCGACGAACGCGCCGAACGCCGCCACATTGGTGACCACGCCCTCCAGCACCATGCCGGCCCGCAGGTCGGCGAGCGTCTCCACACCCTCGGCGAACCGCGCGGTCTGGAACGCGGGCCGCGGGTCACGGCCGGGCTTCTCCAGCTCCTTGAGGATGTCGGTCACCGTGGGCAGGCCGAACGTGTCGTCGACGAAGTCGTCCGGCCGCAGCCGGCACAGCGTGGACTCGTTTCCGATCAGGCCGCCGAGGTCGGTGCCGGTGGAGGTCAGGATGCGCCGCACCACCGGATACGCCTCCGGGTGGACCGCGGAGGCGTCGAGCGGATCCTCCCCGCCGGGGATGCGGAGGAAGCCGGCGCACTGCTCATACGCCTTCGGCCCGAGCCGCGCCACGTCCTTCAGCCCGCGCCGGCTGCGGAACGGCCCGTTCGTGTCGCGGTGCGTCACGATGCTCTCCGCGAGCGCCGAGCCGATCCCGGACACGCGGGTGAGCAGCGGCACGGACGCGGTGTTGACGTCCACCCCGACGCCGTTCACACAGTCCTCCACCACGGCGTCGAGCGAGCGGGAGAGCTTCAGCTCCGAGATGTCGTGCTGGTACTGACCCACCCCGATGGACTTGGGGTCGATCTTGACGAGCTCCGCCAGGGGATCCTGCAGGCGCCGGGCGATGGAGACCGCGCCGCGCAGCGACACGTCGAGCTCGGGCAGCTCGCCGGAGGCGTACGCCGACGCCGAGTAGACCGAGGCGCCCGCCTCGGACACCACGACCTTGGTCAGTTTCAACTGCGGAGCCAGCTTGATCAACTCGCCGGCCAGCTTGTCGGTCTCCCGGGAGGCGGTGCCGTTGCCGATGGCGATGAGGTCCACGCCGTGCTTCTCGGCGAGCCGGCCCAGCACCGCGAGCGCCTCGTCCCACCGGCCCTGCGGCTTGTGCGGACAGATGGTGGCGGTCTCCACGACCTTGCCGGTCGCGTCCACCACCGCCACCTTCACGCCGGTGCGGTAGCCCGGATCCAGCCCCATCGTGCTCCGGGTGCCCGCGGGGGCGGCGAGCAGCAGGTCGCGCAGGTTGGAGGCGAAGACCCGGACGGCCTCGTCCTCAGCCGCCGAGCGCAACCGCATGCGCAGGTCGATACCGAGCCGGATCAGCACCCGGGTGCGCCAGGCCCACCGGACGGTCTCGGCCAGCCACGCGTCGGCGGGACGGCCCCGGTCGGCGATGCCGAAGTGGGACGCGATGCGGCGCTCGTAGGAGGAGGGCGCCGACGGGTCGGCCGGCGGCTCCTCGGCCTCCAGCGTGAGGTCGAGGACCTCCTCCTTCTCGCCGCGCAGCAGCGCCAGCACCCGGTGCGAGGGCAGCTTGGTGAACGGCTCCGTGAAGTCGAAGTAGTCGGCGAACTTGGCGCCGGCCTCCGCCTGCCCGTCCCGCACCCGGGCCACGATCCGGCCCCGCTCCCACATGCGCTCGCGCAGGTCACCGATGAGGTCCGCGTCCTCGCCGAAGCGCTCGACGAGGATCGCGCGGGCGCCCTCCAGCGCCGCGGCCGTGTCGGCGACCCCCTTGTCCGCGTCCACATACGCCGCCGCGGCGGCCTCCGGGTCCTGGCCCGGATCGCCGAGCAGGCCGTCGGCGAGCGGCTCGAGCCCCGCCTCGCGGGCGATCTGCGCCTTGGTGCGCCGCTTCGGCTTGTACGGCAGGTAGATGTCCTCCAGCCGTGCCTTGGACTCGGCGGCCATGATCTGCGCCCTCAGCGCGTCGTCGAGCTTGCCCTGGCCCTCGATCGACTCCAGGATCGCGGCCCGCCGCTCCTCCAGCTCCCTCAGGTAGCGCAGCCGGTCCTCCAGCGTGCGGAGCTGCGCGTCGTCGAGGGCGCCGGTCGCCTCCTTGCGGTAGCGGGCGACGAACGGCACGGTGGCGCCGCCGTCGAGCAGGTCGACCGCCGCGAGGACCTGCCGCTCGGCCACGCCGAGCTCCTCGGCGATGCGCCGCGGGATGGATGGGATAGCCGCTGACACGATTCCTGTTCCGCCTTCTCGATGGAGTCCGGGCCCGATGGATGACCCGGGAGATTCTGTCACTCGGAGGCGCGCTCGGCCTCGAAGAACGCGAGGGGATCCAGGTGCCGGACCCGGATCTCGGTGAAGCCGGCCCCGGACAGCTCCGCGCGCAGCTCCGCGTGCGACACCACCTCGCCGAACACCGCGGCCGGCCGGAGCACGGCGGACAGCGCCTTGGCGAGGATGCCGTCGGTCACCACGCACGTCCCGCGCAGCACCCCGCCCGGGCGCAGCACCCGCGCCATCTCCGCCAGCGCGGCCCGCTGGTCCGGGAAGCAGTGCAGCCCGTTGTATCTGAGGCACATGTCGAACGCGCCGTCCCCGTACGGCAGGCGCTCCACGCTCGTCATGGTGAACGTGATGTCCCGCCGGCCGCGGCGGGCCGCCTCGGCACGGGCGCGGCGGAGCATCAGCGGTGAGAGGTCGGCCGCGCAGTAGCCGATCTCGCGGCCCGGGGGCAGGCCGCGGAA
The DNA here is from genome assembly GCA_009380095.1 of Streptosporangiales bacterium. Lineage (GTDB taxonomy): Bacteria > Actinomycetota > Actinomycetes > Streptosporangiales > Streptosporangiaceae > WHSL01. The sequence continues at coordinate 5,433 of WHSL01000204.1, forward strand.
GGCGAGGCCGCCGCCGCACGGCACGTCCAGCACGGTCGTGCCCGCGGGCAGGGCGCGGAGGCGCGCGATGTCCGCGTACAGCGCGGGGATGCTTGGGCCGGCCACCAGCCCGGCCAGCCGTGCCAGCCCCTCGCGCTCCACCACGAAGTCGTAGGCCCGCGCGTGGATACGGCTCTGGCTCCAGCGCCGGCGAACCGGAGGCTCCTCGGTCTTCATGCGGCAATTCTCGACGCCGGGACACCGCCAGGCATAGGGGAGCGTTCCGACCGCCCCTCATGATGGGACGGGGGTTGCCACCGAGGTGGCGAGTGAATACCGTTGCATACCGCTGAATTCTGTTGTGCGCGCCTCGGAGGTACCCCGCGTGGACTTCACCCTCACCGACGACCAGCTGGCCTTGCGCTCCTCGGTCGAAGACTTCGCCAAGGACCGCCTGGCCCCGGGGGCTCGCGAGCGCGCGCACTCCCGCGAGTATCCCTGGGACGTGGCGCGCGACCTCGCGAAGCAGGGTCTGCTCGGCATCACGATCCCGGAGGAGCACGGCGGCCAGGGCGGCACGTTGATGGACGCCGTGATCGCCATCCAGGCCGTCGCCGCCTCCTGCCCCCGCAGTGCCGATGTGGTCCAGGCCGGCAACTTCGGGGCCATCCGCACCTTCGCGGAGTACGCGACGGACGCGCAGCGCGCGCGTTACCTGCCGAAACTGCTGGCGGGTGAGGGGCTGATCGCGCTCGGCATGTCCGAGCCCGAGGCCGGTTCGGCGGTCACCGACCTCACCACCTCCGCACGCCGGGACTGCGCGGAGTACGTGCTCGACGGCACCAAGATCTTCTCCACCAACAGCGCCGAGGCCACCGTCTTCCTCGTGTACGTGCGCTTCGGCCCGGGCGTGGGCGGCATCGGCTCCGTGCTCATCGAGCGCGACACGCCGGGCTTCACCGTCGGCCCGCCGAACAACTTCATGAACGGCGAGCAGTGGTGCCAGCTCTACTTCGAGGACTGCCGCATCTCCGAGAAGAACGTGCTGCTCGGCCCGGGCGGGTTCAAGAAGCAGATCAGCGGCTTCAACGTGGAGCGCATCGGCAACGCCTCGCGGGCGCTGGCCGTCGGGCGGTACGCGTACGAGGAGGCGAAGGAGTACGCGAAGATCCGGCATCAGTTCGGCCGGCCGCTCTGCGAGTTCCAGGGCCTGCAGTGGATGTTCGCGGAGATGGCGGTCAAGCTCGACGCCGCCCAACTGCTGCTCTACCGCGCGGCGGCCCAGGCCGACAGCGGGCTGCCCTCGGCGTACGAGACCTCCGTCGCCAAGTACGCGGCGAACACCGCCGGTTTCGAGGTGGCCAACGCCGCGCTGCAGGCCATGGGCGGCATCGGCTACACCGAGGAGTCGCTGGTGGAGTACTGCCTGCGGCGCACCCGCGGATGGATGATCGCCGGCGGATCCATCGAGATCCTCAAGAACCGCATCGCGGAGTCCGTGTTCGACCGGCGCTTCAGCCAGCGCGGGTGAGGCGGCGATGACCTTCACCACCGATCCGGCCGAGCTGCGGCGGATCCTGTTCGACCCGGCCAGCGTCGCGCTCGTCGGGGCCTCCGACGACCCGAAGAAGACGCCCGCGCGGCCGCTGCGCTACCTGCGGGACAAGGGCTGGAAGGGGCGGCTCTACCCGATCAACCCGCGGCGCTCCACCGTGCTCGGTGAGCGGGCCTGGCCGTCGCTCGCCGACCTGCCCGAGGTGCCCGAGCACGCGCTCATCCTGACCACCGCCGACCTCGCCGTGGATGCCGCGCAGCACTGCGCCGACCTGGGCGTACGGGTCGCCACCATCGTCGCCGACGGGTTCGCCGAGGCCGGGCCGGAGGGCGTACGGCGCGCCGAGCGGCTGCGCGCCATCGTCGAGGGCTCGAGCCTGCGTCTGGTCGGACCCGCCAGCATCGGGCTGGCGGACCTGCGGCACTCGCTCCTCCTCACCGCCAACGCCGCGTTCGCCGAGCCGGAGCTGCCGTCCGGTGACATCTTCGTGGCCTCCCATTCCGGCAGCCTGATCGGCTCACTGGTGTCCCGGGCGAAGGTCCTGGGCCAGGGCTTCGCCGGCATGGTCGCCACCGGCGGGGAGGTCGACCTCGGGGTGGGGGAGGTCTGCTCCGCCACCCTGGACGACCCCGGCATCAAGGGATACGTGCTCTTCCTGGAGTCGCTGCGCGGCGCCGGGCGGCTGCGCGCGTTCGCGGAGCAGGCGGCGGCACGGGGCAAGCCCGTGGTCGCGTACAAACTGGGGCGTTCCGAGGCCGGGGCGGCGCTGTCGGTGTCGCACACCGGCGCGCTGGCCGGTGATGACGCGGTGGCCTCGGCACTGCTCGCGGACAGCGGCATCGCCCGGGTGCACGTGCTCGACGCGCTGCTCGAGGCCATCCCGCTGAACGCGCGGGTGCCGCTGGCCGACGCGGTGCCCGCCACGCCCCGGGTCGGCGTGATCACCACCACCGGGGGCGGCGGCGCGATGGTCGTGGACCAGCTCGGGGTGCGCGGCATCTCCGTGCAGCAGCCCACGCCGGAGACGCTGCGCCGGCTCGCCGCCGCCGGGGTGAACGCGGCACCGGGGCACATGATCGACCTCACGCTGGCCGGCGCCCGGTACGAGATCATGAAGGGCGCGCTGGACGTGATGCTCACCGCGCCCGAGTTCGACATGGTCGTCGCGGTGCCCGGGTCGTCGGCGCGGTTCCAGCCGGAGCTCGCGGTGGCGCCCATCGCGGACAGCCAGGGCACCGGCGCGCCGCTGGCGGCGTTCGTGGTCCCGGAGGCGCCGGACGCGTTGCGGCTGCTCCGGGAGGCCGGGGTCGCCGCGTTCCGGACGCCGGAGTCGTGTGCGGACGCGGTGGCGGCGGTGTTCTCGCGGCGGGCGCCGCGGGCCCGTACGGTCACGGAGGTGCCGGCCGGGCGGGGGCGGGTGCTGGACGAGCGGGAGTCGTACGCGTTCCTGGCCGGGCTGGGCGTGCCCCACGCGGCTTTCCACGTGCTCGAGCAGGACGAGGAGCCGGATGAGCTGCCGCTGCCCGAGCCCGTGGTGGCCAAGGCGCTCGCCGCCGACATCCCGCACAAGTCGGACGTCGGCGGTGTGGTCACCGGCATCACCGACGCGGCCGGGCTGCGCGCGGCGATCGGCCGGATCCAGGAGGGCGTCCGGGCGGCGCGCGGCCGCGGGCCGGACGCGATCCTCGTGCAGGAGCAGGTCGCCGGCGTCGCCGAGGTGCTGCTCGGGTACCGGCACGACCCGGAGGCCGGCCCGGTGGTGGTGCTCGCCGCGGGCGGGGTGACCGCGGAGCTCTACCGCGACCGCGCCGTACGGCTGGCGCCCGTCGACCTCGACACCGCGTACGCGATGATCGCCGAGGTCACGGCGTTGCGGGTGGCCGAGGGATGGCGCGGAGGACCGGTGGGTGACCTGGCGGCGCTGGCCTCCGCCATCGTGGCGTTCTCGCACGCCGGCGAGGCCGGTTCGGGCGACGCGGCGGTGCTGGAGGCGGAGCTCAACCCGCTGATCGTCGGCGTCCGCGGCGAGGGGGTGACGGCGGTCGACGCGCTCGTACGCCTCGGAGACTGAGCGGCGCCCCGGAGGGGCAGGTGTACGAGATGAGCATCCGGCGTGTACGGCTGTGTGCAGTCGTGCACCTCGGTACGATTCGGTGGTGGCCACGAACAGCAGGACCGCCGCCGGCCCGCCCGCCACGGGGCGGGACCGCGTGACGGGAGAAGCGGTGGACGCCGAGGGTGGCCGGGCCGACTCGCCCGGCCGGGTGGCGTACGTGCGGATCAGTGACGAGATCCACGACGGCACGCTGCGGCCGGGTGCGCCGCTGGTGGAGACGATCCTGGCCAAGCGGCTGGGCATGAGCCGCACCCCGGTGCGCGACGCGCTCAACCGCCTAGAGCAGGACGGCCTCGTCGAGCGGTACGACCGTGGCCTGCGGGTCCGCCGCCGCAGCCCCGAGGAGATCCTGGAGATCTACGAGATCCGGGTGGTGCTGGAGGCGATGGCCGCCCGCGGCGCCGCGGAGCGCCGCACGGCGCTGGACCTCGTCCGGCTCGAGCAGGCGCAGCGCCGCATGGGCGAGCTGGCGGACGACGACCCGGTAGAGCGCGTGCAGCTCAACCGGGCCTTCCACCGGGCGCTGTGGCGCGCCGGGCACAACACCACGCTCGCCGACATGCTCGCCCGGCTGAGCTCGCACATCTACCGGTACTCCTCCACCACCCTGCAGCAGGAGGGCCGGTGGGACGAGGCGAACCGGGAGCACGAGGCGCTGATCGAGGCGATCCGCGACCGCGACCCCGACCGCGCCGCCGAGATCGCCGCCGCCCACCTCTCCACCGCCCGTGACCTGCGCCTCC